>CAZGRM010000240.1:0-4704 GCA_964528295.1 uncultured Lachnospiraceae bacterium | reverse complement strand
CAGAAGACCCCGCTCCAGCTCCAGATCCTCCTCCTTCGTCTTTCCCCGGGGCCTGGTGCCCGCCAGGGGGAAGGTGCTGAGCTTTCCGTCCTCCAGCTTCACCAGGGTCTCCGGGGAGGCTCCGGCGATCTCGATATCGTCACTGGAAAAATAGAACATATAGGGGGAGGGGTTGGTGGCCCGCAGTACCCGGTAGGTGTCAAACAGGCTGCCCTGGGCCTTGGCCCGCATGGGATTGGAGAGCACCACCTGAAAGATATCTCCCTCCCGGATGTAATGCTTCGCCCGCTCCACCATATCGCAATACTGCTCCCTGGGGAATTTGGGAGCGATCTCCGACTGGAGTGTCAGCTCCGGAAATTCCTTGGACTCTCCCTCCCGGAGAAGCTTCGCCATGTCCTCCAGCGTCTGCCGGGCTCTCCGGTAGGATTCCTCCAGATTCTCTGTCATGACGCCGGTGATGAGCTGCACCTTCTGCCGGTAGTGGTCGAAGGCGATGACCTGGTCAAACAGCATCAGATCCATATCCAGAAAATCCTGCCGCTCCTTATCCGGCAGCTTCAGCTTTGGCTCGCTGTATTTGATATAGTCGTAAGAGAAATACCCCACCAGCCCTCCGGTGAAGGGCGGCATTCCCTCCAGCACCGGACTTTTATATTGGCTGAGAATTTTCCGCAGGGCGTCCCCCGGATGAGCCACCTGCTCCACGGACTCCACCCGGCTGCCCTCCTCGTCGGTCCGGCGGATCTTCAGAAGGCCGTCGGTACAGGTGATCTCCATGGTGGGACGGTATCCCAGGAAGGAGTACCGGCCCCACACCTCTGTCTGGCTGGCGCTCTCCAGCAGATAACAGTGGCGGCTAGCCTTTCGCAGCTTGCGCAGAATCTCTATGGTAGTATACCGGTCCGCGTACAGCTCCCGGCAGACCGGGACGCGGCGGTACTGGCCGGTGGCGGCCAGCTGATGGATGGTTTCATATGATGGATACATGGATTGCACCTCCTGGTTTTCGTTATGTGTCGGCAAATGCAAAAACGCCCGCCCCTGACAGACTTCTCTTGTCTGTCAAGGACGAGCGTATATCATTCACCCGCGGTACCACCTTGATTCACGGTATGACCGTGCACTTTGCGGAATACCTGCATATTCCCGGCAACTGACGTATGCCCCCACGTCGCAGAATACTCGGCTCCTGCCTTTCCCTGCGCCCTCGGCGGTCCATTTGGCAGCCTGCTGTTCGATCCGGCTCTCACCTGCCCGGACTCTCTGTGCGCGCACAACTACTTTGATCTCCGCTTCAACGGTTTATCTTGTTAAACTCTTTTAAATTTACCACATACATTACCTTTTGTCAACCCTCAATTTTCTGAAAGTTTGCGGTTCTCCCCATGATCAAAACTTGATGGTCACATTAAAAGCCCTGTCCGGATCCGCGGCGGTTCGGATTGCTTCGGAGATTTTCTCCAATGGGAATTCCTGTGTGATGATGGACTCCAGGTCCCATTTTCCGCTTGCCATGATCGCCATGACATCTCTCACATCCTCCGGGAAATAACCGCCGGAGCCAATGATACTTTTCTGAGAGTAGGTCATGTGCAGAAGATCAAGCTGGCGGGGCTGATTGTTCACAGCCACCGCCACAAAGCGGCTGATGATTTTTCCCTGCTCCATGAAAGTATCCAGAATACTTTCCGCACCGGCGGCGTCGATCCAGCAGTCTATGTCCGGCACCATGCCAGTCAGGGAGGGAGCCGTCCCAAAATAATCCGCCGCCTTCCCGATGAAGCTCTCCTTTTCCGTATCACAGACAGCGAAGCCAAGATTTTCCCCGATCCTAAGACGGAAATCGGACACATCGCAGAGCATCACCTTGTCCATTCCAAAGTATTTCAGCGCGACCGCGGCGGCCAGGCCAATGGTTCCGCAGCCAAATACCACCGCGCTTTCTTCTTTTTGAGGCTGACCGCGGCGGGCGGCGCGGCAGCCCACCGTAAAGGGCTCGATCAGGCAGGCCAGCCGATCCGGGATTTTCTCCGGCACGGCATAGAGGGAATGGTCACGCTTTGCCTCCGGTACAAGAATATACTCTGAGAAGCCGCCGATGGTCCCGGCACGCCGGGTGTCATTCTTTGCGTAACGAGGATAAGGATAAACCCGCTCACCCACCTGAAAATCCGTCACATTTTTACCGACCGCCACAATGCGGGAAACCGTTTCATGGCCAAACTCGCCGCCCACCGTAATCCGATGCCCGGTGTTCGGACCATGCTTATAAACGGCCGCGTCAGTGCCGCAAATACTGGAATAAATATTCTGAATAACCACATCGTTGTCACCGCAGACAGGATCCGGCAGCTCCCGGACCTCCACCTGCTCCTTTCCAAGATAAATCGCCGCTTTCATACTCATCTCTCCTATCATGTGTTTGAACATCGCCCAGGCCCGTTCGCCATGCCGCCCTTTACCAGGAAAACGGAGATCAGCAGCAGCACCAGCGAACCAACCGCCATCCAGAGGAAGGAAGCATTCACGCCCCGCATCAGCGCGGCCTCTCCATAGACCGCCGCGGAGCTGGCTCCTACCGCGGTCATAATCCCCACAAACACCGCCGATCCGATGGAGCCGGCAATGGTGCGAAAGGAGGTCAGCAGGGAGGATGCGTCCGCCACCTTTTGAGGGCTTACATTACTGGTCCCCCAGGTCAGCAGAGGCATCATCAGACTGCCAATGGAAAGATTGCGGATCACATTAAGTCCGGCGGCAACGAAAAGAGGCGTATTCAGATTGATAAAAAACATTCCAATATTGCTGACCGCCAAAGCGGCGGAACCGATCCTGAAAATCCTCTTGATCCCCATTTTGTCATACAGGCGGCCCGCAAAGGGACTGACAACAGCAGTCGCAAGAGATCCGGGCAGCGTGACCAGCCCGGAAGTAACGGCAGAATAGCCCATAACGCTCTGGACATACAGCGGCATCATCACTGAGGAGCCCATCATCACCAGATAGAGGACCATACTGGAGATCACGCTTACCGCATAATTCCAATTGTTCAGAATCTTTACATCCAGGAAAGGCTTTTCCAGACCACATTGGCGTACCATAAAGAGAACGCAAACCACAACGCCGATCAGCAGCGGAAGTCCGGCCCGCGCGCTGAACAACCCGAAGCTGCTGATATTTCCGATGCCCAGGGTGATGCCGCCAAAGGCGAAGATACTCTCCACAAAGGAGACAGCGTCAAATTTCTTATCCTGAACCTCCAGTACATTCTCAAAAACCATGCCGCACAGAACAAGGGATACCGCCATGATAGCCAGCACCACATAGAAAATGGATTTCCAGCCAAAGGCGTCAACCAGCAGTCCCGCGACTGTGGGCGCGATAATCGGCGCGGCCGTTGTCGCAAGACCATAGGTACCCATCATAGCGCCTTTTTTCTCCGCGGGATAAACAGTCAGAATGATGACCTGGGCCGCGGACAGCAATACGCCATTTCCACAGGCCTGCAAAACTCTGCCCACCATCATAAGCCCGAAGCTTCCGCCAAAAATACTGAACAAGATCCCTGCGAGGAAGCAGCCAATCCCCGTCATATACAGCCGTTTTGTGGGGAAACGGGTAATCAAAAACGCGGTCAGCGGCATGATCATCCCCATCGCAAGGGAATAGCCGCTGGTGGTCCATTGTCCGATGGAGGTGCTGACTCCAAAATATTCCACCACATTCGGCAGCGCCGTAGTCATAGCTGTTGACAGCATGGACGTCGCGATACCGGAAACAATCAGGTTGACGAACATCAGCGTCCTTCTTCTGTCAGTGATTTTCATCTGCTCAGTCATACGATTTCCTCCTATCACAAGTAAACGGTTTTCACTTGCTGACTCTATTTTAGTATGGTAAAATTCTTTTTACAATCATCAAAATCCCGCTTTGTGTTGGAACTTTGGAGGTGACGCATGAACAAAAAAAATAATAAACAGTTTCGAGACTCTGATGTACGAATGAAACAAGCCATGCTGGAGCTGATGAATACGATCCCTTTTGATAAAATCACGGTGCGCCTGATCTGTGAGAGAGCCGGCGTCAATCGCTCCACCTTCTACGCGCACTATACGGACATTTATGATATGATCCGGCAGATGGAATCAAATCTGCAAAAGGACCTTATGAACAGCTATCCTGTCCCGGGAAATGTGACTCCGCTTTCTCTGGAATCCTTTCTTCCGTTTTTGAGGTTCATTCACAAGCACATGGATTTCTACCGAGTCGCGCTGAAAGCCAGACATGAGTTTCCCCTTGAGCAGGGCTATACGCCGCTGTGGGAGCAAGTCATCAAACCGCTCTGCTCCCAGGCCGGCATCACTTCTGAGAGCGAAATGATGTTCTATTTTATCGGCTTCCAGGCAAGCTTCACCATGATTTTGAAATACTGGGTTGACCGGGGCTGTACAGAAGATGAGAAGGTGGTGGCGCAAATCATACGGAATATCGTCCCGACTGTTTTGAAAAGCGTATAATCCTTGTGCCGAGAAACTATACTGAATCCAGAAGTGGTCCAAAGGCCGGAAAGCCGCGTCAATACGGCATTTCCCGATTGCGCAAAATAAAAACACCGTCCCCGGCAAGCTAAGCTGCCAAAAACAGTGCTTTCAATGCGCGATCAGGGGCTCGAACCCTGGACACCCTGATTAAGAGTCAGGT
>CAZGRM010000239.1:0-4716 GCA_964528295.1 uncultured Lachnospiraceae bacterium | reverse complement strand
ATGGCATCAAAAAAACCATTCAGTGGTATCTGGACAACAAGGAGTGGTGGGAAACCATCATTTCCGGGGAATATCAGAATTACTACGAGAAGATGTACGGAAACCGGTAATATGATCCGCGGATTGACAAGGAGGGTACAATAAGTGAAAGTATTTGTGACAGGTGTAAAGGGCCAGCTGGGCCACGATGTGGTAAATGAGCTGACAAAGCGGGGCCATGAGGCCATCGGCGTGGATATTGAGGAGATGGATATCACAGACCGCGTTTCCGTGGACCGGGTCATCAAGGAGGCCGCGCCGGAGGCCGTGATCCACTGTGCCGCCTGGACGGCTGTGGACGCCGCTGAGGATGAGGACAAAAAAGAAAAGGTGCGTCTGGTGAACGCGGTGGGCACGGAGTATATCGCAAAGGTTTGCCGCAAGCTTAATATTCCCATGATGTACATTTCCACGGATTATGTGTTCAACGGTCTGGGGACCCGGCCCTGGGAGCCGGACTGCAAGGAATACGCGCCCCTGAATGTTTACGGGGAGACAAAGCTGGCCGGAGAGCTGGCGGTGTCGGAGAATCTCTCCAAATATTTCATCGTCCGCATCGCCTGGGTATTCGGAAAAAATGGCAAGAACTTTATCAAAACCATGCTGAATCTGGGGAAGAGCCACGATACCATCCGGGTGGTCAACGATCAGATCGGCACCCCCACCTACACCTTCGATCTGGCAAGGCTTTTGGTGGATATGATCGAGACAGACAAGTACGGCTACTACCATGCCACCAACGAGGGCGGCTATATCAGCTGGTACGATTTTACGGTGGAAATTTTCCGTCAGGCCGCCGGGCTTGGCCATCCGGAGTACGGCACGGACCGGCTCACCGTGGTGCCGGTCTCCACGGCGGAGTACGGCGCCTCCAAGGCGGCCCGGCCCTTCAACAGCCGTCTGGACAAGAGCAAGCTCACCGCCAACGGCTTTACGCCGCTGCCCACCTGGCAGGACGCGCTGGCCCGGTATCTGAAGGAACTGGAGCTAAGCTGAGGAAAAGCGGCGGAATATAGAGAAGGAGATTGGAACTATGGGACAGATTAAAGTAGAAAAAAATGTGGGCGGAATCCGGGGCCTCTGTGTCATCACCCCCACAGTTCACGGGGACGCCCGGGGATATTTTGTGGAGACCTACAATCAAAAGGATATGGAGGAGGCGGGGCTGAGCATGAATTTCGTCCAGGACAACCAGTCCAGCTCCACCAAGGGAGTGCTGAGAGGGCTGCATTTTCAGAAGCAGTTTCCCCAGGGCAAGCTGGTGCGGGCCATCCGGGGCGCTGTCTTTGACGTGGCTGTGGATCTGCGCTCCGACAGCGAGACCTACGGGAAGTGGTTTGGCATCGAGCTGACAGAGGAAAATCACAAGCAGTTTTACATTCCCCAGGGCTTCGCCCACGGTTTTCTGGTACTCAGCGATGTGGCGGAATTCTGCTACAAGTGTACGGATTTCTACCATCCGGGAGACGAGGGCGGCATGGCCTGGAACGATCCCGAGATCGGCATCACCTGGCCCCAGGTGACGGGCGCCTATCCGGGAAACGCCTCCGCCCAGGGATATACCCTCTCGGACGGCACGCCGCTGAATCTGAGCGAGAAGGACCAAAAATGGGCCGGACTTCGGGATACCTTTAAATTTTAAGATTTTTGTACTGTTCCTTTTGCCTGGTATCATGTATAATAGGAAAAGCCTGTGAAGCGGCCATAGGAAAGGGCGAGGCGCTTTCCTGTGAGAAAAAAAATAAGGAGACCTTTATGACAAACTATCTCATCGTATTTTTTATTTCCATGGTACCTCTCATCGAGCTTCGGGGAGCCATTCCCTACGCGGTTCTCTTTGATCTGCCTCTGGCCCCCTCCTATGTCATCGCCATCATCGGAAATATGCTTCCGGTACCCATCATCTACCTTTTTGCCCGAAAGGTTCTGATCTGGGGGAAGGATAAACCGGTGATCGGCGGCTTCTTCACCTTCTGCCTGGAAAAGGGCGAAAAGGGCGGTCAAAAGCTGCAGGCCAAGGCGGGACGCGGACTTTTCCTGGCTCTGCTCCTGTTTGTGGGGATTCCCCTGCCTGGCACGGGAGCCTGGACCGGGACACTAGCGGCCAGCCTGCTGGATATGGATTTTAAATCCAGCGTCATCGCCGTGATGCTGGGCGTGATCCTGGCCGGCGTCATCATGGGCGCGGCCAGCGCCGGAGTGTTCGGAGCTGTGGGCTCAGTGCTCAGTTAAATACGCAAAAAGAACGCGCCGCAAAAGGCGGATCTCCACAGATTCTGTGACTGGTCCGCCTTTTGCGGCGCTTTTTTCTTACATCATTTTTTCCAGCTTCTCCGTCATATGTTGGATGCAGCCCTCCTCGTAGGGCACCTCCAGTCCCACCTCATGGAGCATGGGGCCGTAAAATTTGCTGGCGGACAGGCGGCAGAGCTTCAGATAGCTCTTCCACGCCTCCTCATAATTCTCCGTCATCTTCACCTTATACATGAAGGCGCAGGTCTGGGCCAGCACGTAATCAATATAATAGAAGGGATAGTTGAAAATGTGGAGCTGTACCTGCCAGTAGCCGCCCTGGTCGAAGAATTCCATCTCCTCCTGGTTCAAATGGGGCTGGTAAATCCGCTCCAGCTCTCTCCACCTCGCCTTCCGCTCCAGGGGCGTCAGCTCCGGGTGCTCATAGACGATGTGCTGGAACTCGTCCACCATACAGCCGTAGGGGATGAACACCGCGGCGTCCTCCAGATGCATGGTGCGGTATCTCCCCGCGTCCTCTCCCAGAAACAGCTCCATCCAGGGCTCCGCGAAGAACTCCATGGACATGGAGTGAATCTCCGCCGTCTCCATGGTGATGTCCCAGTGCTCCTGAATCGGGTCCTCCCCCGCCACATAGCCCTGGAAGGCATGGCCGCACTCATGGGTGATCACGTCCAGATCACCGCTGGTGCCGTTAAAATTGGCGAACACGAAGGGGGCGTGGTAATCCGGCAGATAGGTCATGTAGCCTCCCGCCCGCTTCGTCTTGCGGCCCAGCACGTCGAACAGCTCATTTTCCAGCATAAAATCAAAAAACTTTCCCGTCTCCGGCGACATCTCCCGGTACATTTTCTGTCCCGCCAGAAGGATCTCCTCCGGCGTCATGGCCGGCGCGGGATTTCCCTCGCTGAAATACACGTGCTCGTCAATGCGGGACAGCTGGTCAAGGCCCAGCCGCTCTCTTCTGCGCTGGTGAATCTGCTCCGCGAAGGGCACATAATATTTTTTAATCTGATCCCGGAAGCTCTCCACCTCCGCCTTTCCGTAGGAATTGCGGTTCATCCGGTAGTAGCCCAACTCCACGAAGTTCTCATAGCCCATCTTCCGGGCCTGCTCCGTCCGGTTCCTCACCAGACTGTCGTATATCTCATCCAGCTCCTCCGTCACACTCTGGAAGTAGGCCATGTATTTCTGCCAGGCTCTGCGGCGCACCTTGCGGTCCCGGTTGGTCAGATAGGGCTTCAGCAGGGAGAGATTCAGCTCCTCTCCGTCCCAGTCGATCTTCGCCGAGGCGATCAATTTGTTGTAGCGGGTCACCAGAGCATTTTCCTCCTGCTGCAAGGGGATCAAATCCTCCCGGTAAGCCTTCATGGCGATCTCTATGTTTCTGAACGCCACCGGACCGATTTTCTCCTCCAGCACCGCCCGATAGGGAGAATCGTACAGCAGCCTCTTGTACTGCTGATCCAGATTCTGGAACTCCGGCAGCATCTGATCGTAGTAGGACTGCTCCTGCTCGTAGAACTCATCGGATGTGTCCACGCTGTTTCGGATGTGAGCCAGGGTCGTCTGGGTCACGATCCGGTTGCTGAGACGGTAATAATCCTGGTGAACCGCGAACTGCTCCTCTCCGCTTTTCGCCGCCCGCATCCGGGCCGTCAGCTCCCCGAACGCTTTTTTTACCTCCTCCAGCTCCACGCGCTGGTAGGGCATATCTTTAAATTTTATTGTCATGCCTCCTTTTTTTGAATCACACACCCATGTATTTTAGCAAAGTTTTCCTGCCGGCGCAATCTATGGTTGCATCTTTTTCCGGTTTCGAATACAATTGGAGCGGGATATTATTTCTATTGAGAAAGGATTTTTGTGATGAATCATAATATTACTTTGATCGGGATGCCCGGGGCCGGGAAGAGCACGGTGGGGGTCGTGCTGGCGAAGGTGCTGGGCTATGATTTTATTGACTCGGATCTGCTGATCCAGAAGGCGGAGGGAAAGCTGCTGTGGCAGATTATGCAGGAGAAGGGGGTCGACGGCTTCAACCAGATCGAGGAGCGGATCAACAGCGAGATCCAGGCGGAGCGTTCGGTGATCGCCACCGGAGGCAGCGTGGTGTACGGCCAGCGGGCCATGGAGCATCTGCGGGAAATCGGCACGGTGGTTTATCTGAAAGTGAGCTGCGAGACCCTGAGGGAGCGGCTGGGAGATCTGAGGGAGCGGGGCGTGGTGCTGAAGCCGGGCCAGGACCTCCAGGACCTCTATGAGGAGCGGGTGCCCCTCTATGAGAAGTATGCCCACGTGACGGTGCCGGTGGACGCGGCAAGCGTACAGCAGGCGGTGGAGGCCATCCGCAAAGCGCTGGCGTGACGGCTAGAGCGTGTTTGAAAATTGCTTTCCGTGAGATGTGCTTCCCAGTTTGTGGGA
>CAZGRM010000238.1:0-4757 GCA_964528295.1 uncultured Lachnospiraceae bacterium | reverse complement strand
AAGGATATAAGACAGTATGTCCGTATCCGTAAAGTGTATGAGCAATCATGAATGAGAGTGGTACCGCGAAAGATCAGATATCTTCCGTCTCTTGGGAAACGATCCCCGAGAGGCGTTTTTTTTCGCTCTAAGAAGGAAAAACCACAAAAAGAAAAGGAGACTGAAAGCTATGATGAATCACAAGAAGTATACGAGACAGTATTTTATGCCCCCCGAGAGATGTATGAAGTGGGCGGAGAAGGAATACGTGGATCATGCCCCCATCTGGTGCAGCGTGGATTTGAGAGACGGAAACCAGGCCCTGGTGGTTCCCATGTCCCTGGAGCAGAAGATCAACTTCTTTAAGCTTCTGGTGCGGGTAGGCTTCAAGGAGATCGAGGTGGGCTTCCCGGCGGCCTCCGATACGGAGTATCAGTTCCTTCGCACTTTGATTGAGCAGGATCTGATCCCGGACGACGTGACGGTGCAGGTGCTGACCCAGGCCAGGGAGCATATTATCCGAAAGACCTTTGAGGCGCTGAAGGGAGCGAAGCACGCCATTGTCCATGTGTACAATTCCACTTCCCTGGCCCAGCGGGAGCAGGTGTTCCGCAAATCAAAGGCGGAGATCCTGGAGATCGCCGTGGAGGGAGCGAAGCTTCTGAAGGAGCTGGCGGAGGAGGAGCACGCGGACTACCGGTTTGAGTACAGTCCCGAGAGCTTCACCGGCACTGAGGTGGACTATGCGGCGGAGGTCTGCAACGCCGTGCTGGACGTATGGCAGCCCACGCCGGACAGGAAGGCCATCATCAATCTGCCCAGCACCGTGCAGATGTCCATGCCCCACGTGTACGCCAGCCAGATTGAGTACATGAATGACCATTTGAAATACAGAGAGAGCGTGGTGCTCTCCCTTCATCCCCACAATGACCGGGGCTGCGGCATCTCCGACGCGGAGATGGGAATGCTGGCCGGAGCGGACCGGATCGAGGGTACCCTGTTTGGCAACGGTGAGCGCACCGGAAACGTGGATATCGTGACGCTGGCTCTCAACATGTACGCCCAGGGCGTGGACCCGGAGCTGGATTTCGCTGATATGCCGGCGGTGACGGAGGCCTACGAGACCTACACCGGCATGAAGGTGGACGAGAGAAGCCCCTACGGCGGCGGACTGGTATTTGCCGCGTTCTCCGGCTCCCACCAGGATGCCATCGCCAAGGGCATGAAGTACCGGGAGGAGAAGGGCTGCGAGATCTGGACTGTTCCCTACCTTCCCATCGATCCCACCGACATCGGCCGCTCCTACGACGCGGATGTGATTCGGATCAACAGCCAGTCCGGAAAGGGCGGCGTGGGCTACATTCTGGAGCAGCACTACGGGCTGCGGCTGCCCAAGAAGATGCGGGAGGCCATGGGCTATGCGGCGAAGGGAGTTTCCGATACCCTTCACAAGGAGCTGCTGCCGGAGGAGATTTTCCAGCTCTTCAAGGACAAATTCGAGAATATCACCGAGCCCTACAGCATCACCGAGGTACACTTCAAGCAGCATAACGGCATCATCGCGGAGGTGACCGCCGAGTATGAGGGCAAGAAAAACGTGATCGTGGCATCCGGAAACGGCCGTCTGAACGCTGTGAGCAATGCCATGAAGCGCCACTTCCGCATGGAGTACGACCTGGTGACCTACGAGGAGCACGCCCTGGAGCAGAGCTCCAGCTCCCGGGCCATCGCCTACGTGGGGATCCGGGACAAAAACGGCGTTCTCCACTGGGGCGCCGGTCTGGACGTGGATATCATCCGGGCTTCCATCGACGCGCTGCTGACCGCCATCAACCATATGGCGGAGCATGAGAAAAAACAGAAATAGCTTCGTCACAAAAACCATTCCCGTGCCGCGATCAGCAAAAGCAGATGGGCGGGATAGAATACGTAAAAGAACCATTTGGAAAAGGTCCGCCCCCGGCGGGCCTTTTTTCCGTTATAGAGGTGGAGCACGCAGTACCCGGAGGCCAGCAGCCCCAGGCCGGAGCAAAGACCGTGGAGAAGGGCCAGGGGAAGGGGGGACCGCTCCAGGTAGTTGGCCGTATTCATAAGGGCGAAGGCGGCGTAGCAGCCCAGATACACCCGGCGAAGTCCCTGCCGGGAGTCCTTATTTTGGGCGAACAGAATCGTAAATACCGCCGCGAATACGGCCCAGTCACAGAAGACCGTGGCAAGGGTCAGGGCCGCGACGGCCAGCCTTTTGCGGGGACCGTCCTGAAGGCGCTCCATGGTGACCAGGATCAGGAAGCAGAAGAATAAGGTAAAGAGCATGTTCAGGCCGGGATATCCGAAGGCCAGGTAAAAGGGGATCTGGGAGAGGAGGGCGAAGAGGAGCAGCCTTTGGCCGTACCGTCGTTTGGAGCGGGTGTAGCCGTAGCCCTCTACCAGAAAATAGCACATGGTGATGGCTGTAAAATAGCCGATATCCACCAGCGCCTCAAAGAGCAGGGAATCGGAGGGAAGAAAAAGGTTGGCGATGTGGTTCAGCAGCATGGTAAAGGCCGCTATGTATTTGATGGTGTCCCGGTTCAGGGGCCGTTTCTCTGTCAATTCCATAAAATACCTCCTACTGAAAAAAGAATAGAAGCATTATATCACGTAACAAACCATGAAACAATTATAAAATAATTTATTACATAAATATTACAAAATTTTACAGGAGAAGCTCAAAAACGACAGCATTCTAAGGAAAGCGGGAAAAACCTCGGAAAATGCTGAAAAAAGCCGGTGTGTAAAATGCTGAAAATGTATTTTCAGCCAGGTCAAAACCCATAAAAATCCGGCTCTGAAAGGGTGAAAATTTTGTGAGATAGTAACAGAAATGTAATAAAGAAAAATGTCGGCCAGATAATATATTACAAAATTGTGAAAAAAGTATTGACAGGTTGTGAGTGGATTAGGTATAATGCAGGTACGTTACAAAAACAGTATAGATAGACAATAAGGGGCATAACAAGCCGGGCGGGGGAGATGCCTGGCGGAAGAGACAGGAGAGTTTATGATGCTGTTAGTAGACGCAAAGAAACCATCCCATGGTTTCGTAAAACGTATCATCGGTCGGTACATCAGGAATGCCGCGTTCATACTGTCCGGAGTTCTGATGACTGGAAGCATTGCTCTTGTTATTTCAGAATTTGACACAGGCGGCCGGGGAAAGGTTTATGCGGTGAGCTCCTCCCAGGAGGAGGGAAACACCCAGGAGTTTCAGGCCGGCTTAATGGGAGTGGTGAACGGTGTGGCTTATATGCAGGAGTATTCCGATGGAGCCCGGCTGGTGGATGGAGGAAACAGAGGCGCTGAGGTCCTGGCGGGGGCCGAGGGGGTGGACCGCAGAGCGATTCACCGGGCGGTCTTCGGCAGAGGGACGGAGAAGGCCAGCGAGCTGGGCTACTACGCGCAGCAGGCAGTGCTGGAGAATCAGATGTCCTCGGAGGAATACTATACCCTGCTCCAGATCGTTGAGGCGGAAGCCACCGGCGGTGACGTCACCAGCAAGATGATGGTGGCCGGAGTGGTGCTGAACAGGGTCCGGGATTCCCATTTTCCCGATACGATTTACAAGGTGGTGTGGCAGGAGGAGCAGTTCCAGCCCACATCGGATGGCAGAATGTATTCCTGTACTGTGACGGACTCCACCATTGAGGCGGTGGAGAGGGTACTGCAGGGAGAGGATTACTCCCAGGGAGCTCTGTTTTTCCTGGCCCGCGATTCGGCGGAGGCGGGGAATACCCAGTGGTTTGACTCAAATCTGGCGAAGCTTTTTGAGTACGGCGGACATGAATACTATACGTACAGGGAATACGTAAATGGCGAAAGCTGAGGGAGGGGACAGCCGGGGGCTGTCCCTTCTTTTCCCCTTTTTTGGGAAACATTTCATTGCAAAGGCCTTTTCGGTGTGGTATACTCGGAAGCTAGAAAAAAGATAGCAGCAGAAAGGACGAAAACAATGGAACTGATCTATAGAAGTACGAGAGACGCGGGGAATCAGGTGACGGCCTCCCAGGCGGTGCTGAAAGGGCTGGCGGAGGATGGCGGACTGTATGTGCCGGAGCGGATTCCCACCCTGGATATCCCGGTGGAGCAGCTGGCGGAGATGTCCTACCATGAGACGGCCTACGCGGTGATGAGCCGGTTTCTGACGGATTACACGGAGGAGGAGCTGCGCCATTGTATCCGCTGCGCCTATGACGATAAATTTGACACGCCGGAGATCGTTCCGGTGAAGAAAGCGGACGGAGTCTATTATCTGGAGCTGTTTCACGGCGCCACCATCGCCTTTAAGGATATGGCCCTGTCCATTTTGCCCTACCTGATGACGACCGCGGCGAAGAAGAATCATGAGGAGAAGGAGATCGTGATCCTGACAGCCACCTCCGGTGACACCGGGAAGGCGGCCCTGGCCGGATTCGCGGAGGTGCCGGGCACCAGGATCGTGGTATTTTATCCGAAGGACGGGGTGAGCCCGGTCCAGGAGAAGCAGATGGTGACCCAGAAGGGGGCGAACACCTGCGTCATCGGCATCCGGGGGAATTTTGACGATGCCCAGTCCGGTGTGAAGCGGATCTTCGGGGACAGAGAGATGAAGAGGGAGCTGGCGGAGGCGGGCTTCTGCTTCTCGTCGGCCAACTCCATCAATGTGGGACGTCTGGTGCCCCAGATCGTCTACTACGTATACGCCTATGGGCGGCTGCTGGCCTCCGGCGGTCTCAAAGCCGGGGAGAAGATGAATGTGGTGG
>CAZGRM010000237.1:0-4769 GCA_964528295.1 uncultured Lachnospiraceae bacterium | reverse complement strand
CCTCAAAACGGGGATCCGGATGCTTGATGGACACCACCGCCGTCATGCCGTTTCGGATATCGGCTCCGGTGAAATTGGCGTCCTTCTCCTTCAGCATGCCGATCTGCCGGGCGTAGGTGTTCATCACCGTAGTGAAGGTGGTCTTAAAGCCGGTGAGATGGGTGCCGCCCTCCGCATTGTAAATGTTGTTGCAGAAGCCCAGCACATTCTCATGAAATTCATTCACGTACTGAAAGGCCACCTCCACCTGGATGCCGTCCGCCTCCCCCCGGAAATAGACCGGCTCACAGACCGGCTCCTCCTCCTGGTTCAGTTCCCGGACAAAGCCCGTGATGCCCTCCGGCTCCCAGTAGGTGATCCGTTCCGGCTCCTCCCCCCTTCGGTCCTCAAAGTTGATTTTCAGGGCGGGATTCAGGTAGGCGGTCTCGTGAAGCCTGGATTTCAGCTCCGCGGAAGAGAAATCTGTCTTCTCAAAAATCTCCGGGTCCGGAAGAAACTGAATCCTGGTACCGGTTTTCTTCGTCTTTCCGATGACCGGAAGCAGCCCCTTCTCCAGCTCAATGACAGGGATTCCCCGCTCATACCGGTCATGATGGATCTTGCCCTCCAGCATGACCTGCACGTCCAGCCAGGTGGACAGAGCGTTGACCACCGAGGAGCCCACGCCGTGGAGTCCGCCGCTGGTCTTGTAGGCGGAGTCGTCAAATTTTCCGCCGGCGTGGAGGGTGGTAAATACCAGCCGCTCCGCCGATACGCCTTTTTCATGCATTCCCACCGGGATCCCCCGGCCGTTGTCTTCCACGGTGGCGGAGCCGTCCTTTTCCAGATAGACCTCAATCTCACTGCAATATCCGGCCAGATGCTCATCCACCGCGTTGTCTACGATCTCATAGATTAAATGGTTCAGGCCCTTTCGGGACACGCTGCCGATGTACATCCCCGGGCGCTTCCGAACCGCCTCCAGCCCTTCCAGCACGGAGATGCTGCTGGCATCGTATGTGTTGCTTTTGGACATTTATGTGTACCCTCTCTTCGTGATTAATACTTTTCGGCTACCTCGCCCTGCTTTTTGTAGATGGAGTTGGCGGGAACCACCTCTCTCACCGAGGACAGGGGGTAGACATTGGAGCGGGGACCGATGACGGTGCCCGGATTCAGCACGGAGCCGCAGCCCACCTCCACCTCATCTCCCAGCATGGCGCCGAATTTTTTCAGGCCCGTCTCGATCCGGTCCTGACCATCCTTCACCACCACCAGCTTTTTGTCGGATTTCACGTTGGAGGTGATGGAGCCGGCGCCCATGTGGGCCTTGTAGCCCAGAATGGAGTCTCCCACGTAATTGTAGTGGGGCACCTGGACCTTGTTGAAGAGAACCACATTTTTCAGCTCCGTGGAGTTTCCCACCACGGCTCCCTCCCCCACAATGGCGCTGCCCCGGATAAAGGCGCAGTGGCGCACCTCGGCTTCCTTTCCGATGATGGCGGGACCATTGACGCAGGCGGTGGGGGCCACCTTCGCGGACTTGGCGATCCAAACATTTTCTCCCACCTTGTCGTACTCCTCAGAGGAAAGGGTGCTGCCCAGGGCCAGGATGAAGGCGCTGATCTTCGGCAGCACCTCCCAGGGATACTCCGCGTCCCGGAACAGCTCCTTTGCGATGGTTTCATTCAGATTATAGAGATTTTTGATTTTACACGTTTCCATATGGTTGCCTCCTTCTGTCACTGTCTGCCTCTTTTCGGCCACATTTACTCCTTTTTCGCCGCGCTTTTTCTCTTTGTGGTTCCCCGCTTCTTCGGGGCCGCCTTGCCGGCGGAATCCTCCTCCCCGCCGCTCCCCTTTTTGTAAAACTGGGACGCCGCGTCAAACATGGGACGCAGGGCATACTGGTTGTTCAGGGCCAGGACGCCGTCGGTGCGGGAACGGACAAATTTTTCCAGCTTCGTCATATACTCGTCCCCCGTGATGGTTCCCTCCGCCACATAGTTCAGCCCCTTCTCCCAGCTGGCGGTCAGCTCCGGATTCAGCAGGGAGCGGATGGAGCAGAACACCACATCGTAAATCATCTCCCCCTGCAAAGTGGGGGTGAGGATCTGGGTCTTTTTGTTCAGCGCGATATATTTATTTGCCACCAGCTTTTTCAGAATCTCGGCCCGGGTGGCGCTGGTCCCGATGCCGCAGCTCTTGATCTGGGCTCGCAGCTCCTCGTCCTCGATGAGCTGGCCCGCGTTTTCCATCGCCAGGATCATGGAACCGGAATTGTACCGCTTAGGCGGGGAGGTCTCTCCCTCCTTGATGGCCAGCCCCTTCACCGGGAACTCCATGCCCTTTTTCAGCTTTTTTAATACCTCCAGGAATTCCGGCCCAAAGCCGCTCTCCTCCTCCGCCGGGCCTTCCTCCTCCGTCTTTTTCTTTTTCTCGTAGGGATTCCCGGCCACCTTGAAGTAGCCCTCGGACAGCAGCACCCGAAACGAATAGAAGAATTTCTCCGACTCCATGGCCGTCACCAGGCTAACCTTCGTAAATTCCGCCGCCGGGTAAAAAATGCTGAGGAAGCGGCGGACGATGGCCGCATACACCCCGTAGGCGTTTCCCTTCAGGGACCCCAACGCTCCCAGGCCCTGCCCGGTGGGGATGATGGCGTAGTGGTCCGTGATCTGCTTGTCATTCACGTATCTCGTCTTCGCGATGTTTTGGTAGGAGCCCTGGTCCAGGATCTCCTGGGCAAACTCCTTTGCCGGGGCAAAGCTCCTCAGCCCTCCGATATTTTTGTGTATCTCCTTCGCCACCGCCGCGGACAGCACCCTGGCGTCCGTCCTTGGGTAGGTGACCAGCTTTTTCTCGTACAACTCCTGGACAATCCGCAGCGTCTCGTCGGGGCTGATTTTAAACATCCGGGAGCACTCATTCTGGAGCTCCGCCAGATTGTAGAGGAGGGGCGGATTCTTTTTTTCTTTTTTCTTCTCGATGGAATCGATGACGGTGCTTCCCTGCCCCCGAGACGGATCAGCCTGGGATAAACTCATCTCCGCAGCCCGCTCCTCCACCTTTTTTTTCACCGGCTCCGGCAGCCGTCCCAGCAGCTTCGTCACCGCCGGATGCCAGGTCAGCCAGGTACACATGGCCTGGGCGTCTATTTTTTCTTTAAAGCCGTTCTCCTTGTACAGCTTGGGAGATTGGTAATAAGCCGAACCCTCCACGGCCCGGAATTCCCCCTCGATGGTTTTTCCCTCCAGCTCCAACCGCTGCAGCACCCGGTAAAAGGGCGTCTTCACGAATTGACGGATCTCCCGCTCCCGGCGCACCACCATCCCCAGCACACAGGTCATGACACGGCCCACGGACACCACGGAATATTTCATATTCAGGTAATTGGAGATGATATCACCGTATTTCAGAGTCAGCAGGCGGGAGAAATTGATCCCCATCAGATAGTCCTCCTTGGCCCGCAGATAGGCCGCCGAGGCCAGATTATCATACTCAGACAAATCCTTCGCCTCCTCGATTCCCCGGTGGATCTCCTCCTCCGTCTGGGAATCGATCCAGACCCGCCTGCGCTTTTTGCCCTTCACACCGGCCTGCTGCTCCACCAGCCGGTAAATATACTCTCCCTCCCGCCCGGAATCGGTGCACACATAGATGGTATCCACATCCCGGCGGTTCAGGAGACGGCTCACGATATCAAACTGCTTTTTCACTCCCGGAATAACCTCATACAGGAAGTGGTCGGGGAGAAAGGGCAGCGTACTTAAGCTCCAGCGCTTGTACTTCATATCGTAGACCTCCGGGTAGCTCATGGTCACCAGATGGCCGACGCACCAGGTCACCACATAGGAATCCGATTCCAGATATCCGTCTCCCCTTTTCATATTCTCTTTTAACGCTTTCGCAAATTCCTGGGCCACACTGGGTTTTTCCGCGATAAACAGTGATTTTGCCATCCGATTCCTCCATGTTTTTTAGGAACTGTCCCCAAATAATATGCAATTATGACACAGTGTACGGAAATATAGACAAGTCAGAAGTGTATCTTATCCGCGGACAGTTCCTTACTCCACAACGAAAAACCTCCGGTTTCCCGAAGGTTTTCCGAAACAGCCCTATTATACGTTACCTGGCGCAAAATTTGCAACCCTTTTTTCATATGGCGGATAACCGCCTGCCGCGGCGTCCGAAGAAACGGCGGCGGCTACTTTGCCTGAATATAGCCCTGTGCCTTCAGGGTCTCCGCACAGAGAACCGCGCCGCCCGCGGCGCCCCGGACGGTATTGTGGGAAAGGCCCACAAACTTAAAGTCGTAGATGGAATCCTCCCGGATCCTGCCGATGGAAACGCCCATTCCATTCTCATAATCCACATCCAGAGTCACCTGAGGACGGTTATCCTCCCGCATATAGCGGATAAACTGCTTCGGCGCGCTGGGAAGCTCCAGCTCCTGGGGAAGTCCCCGGAAGCTCTCCAGCTTCTCGATCAGCTGCTCCTTGGTGGGCTTTTTGCGGAACTTCACAAATACGGCCGCCGTATGTCCGTTCAGCACCGGAACCCGGATGCACTGGCAGGTGATCTTCGGCGACTCCGCCGGCTTGATCACGCCGTCCTCCACCTTGCCCCAGATGCGCAGCGGCTCCTTCTCGCTCTTTTCCTCTTCTCCGCCGATGTAGGGAATGATGTTGCCGACCATCTCCGGCCAGTCCGCAAAGGTCTTTCCCGCGCCGGAAATCGCCTGATAGGTGGTAGCCACCACCTCGTAGGGCTCAAACTCCTTCCAC
>CAZGRM010000236.1:0-4785 GCA_964528295.1 uncultured Lachnospiraceae bacterium | reverse complement strand
GGTAAACTTTCAACCCGACCATTTATATACCACATATCGGTCAGTGGTAGACTTTCTTTGTACCTACATTCTAGCAAGCGCAAAGAGGAAAGTCAATAGAACTTTCCATCAAAATTTTATGCGGATAGCCGATAATTATTCCCGTTACGCATTTTGTCCCGATGCGGTGCCGTGGGAGAGTAGAAACCGATTGACGAAAGGAAGTGGGAAATGCTATAGTGGAGCCGGAGAAAATGGCGAGATAAGGAAAGGGAGTTATAGAAATGTCAAATTACAACTATATTTTATTCGACCTGGACGGTACCCTGACAGATTCAGGGCTTGGCATTGTAAATTCTGTGATCTACGCTCTGGAAAAGAAAAAGATTCCGGTGCCGGAGAGGGAGGCGCTGCTGCCCTTTGTGGGGCCGCCTCTTGTGGATTCTTTTATGAAATTTTTTGGTATGACGAGGGAGGAGGCGGAGGTCTCCGTGGAGGACTACCGGGAGTATTTCCGGGAGAGAGGCTGGTGTGAGAACCGGGTCTATGAGGGGATTCCCCAGGTGCTGGAGCGGCTGAAAAATCAGGGGAAGCATCTGATTGTGGCCACCTCAAAGCCGGAGGTGTTTTCCAGGCGGATTGTGGCTCATTTTGGCCTGGAGCCTTATTTTGATCTTGTGGTGGGAAGCTCCCTGGACGGCTCCATCACCACGAAGGGACAGGTGATTAACTGTGTGCTGGAGGCCGTGGGCCGGGAGCATCGGAAGGAAATGGTGATGGTGGGAGACCGGGAGCATGACGTCCTTGGAGCGAAGGAGCATGGCCTGCCCTGCGTCGGCGTCCTCTACGGTTACGGCAGCCGGGAGGAGCTGGAGCAAGCCGGAGCCGCCGCCATCAGCCCGGATCCCCGGAGCCTTCCCGACTGCATTGCGGGTTTGGATTGAGACAGCCGTCATCAGCCCGGCCTCCAGAGCCTTCCGACTATATTGCGGGTCTGAAGTGAGACAGCTGTCCCTCAGGGCCTTCCCGACCGCATTACGAATCTGCAATGAGACAGTCACCATCAGCCCGGCCCTCAGAGCCCTCCCGACCGCATCGCAGGTTTGTATCCTGCGCCGGGCGGCCCGGCGAGACGCTGTGCGGGAATTGCCGGTTGAGGATTGGTTCGGAACGCATATTTTCCACATCCCCCACATAGGATAGAGAGAACGCAGGCACCACCCGCCGCGTAGGCGACGGAGCGGGTGCCTTCTGTTTTGTGGGCGCAAGGCTCCGGGCGGTCCGGGGCTTTGAAACAAGAGTCAGAAAGTGGGGGAGCGGGATGAATGACAGAGCATTGAAGGTACTGGAGCAGTATGACCTGGAGGTGATCAGCACCAGGCGGGGCAGGGGATCCTACATATTTGAGACACCCCAGGGGCTGAGGATTTTGAGCGATTACACCGGATCGGAGAATAAGGCGCTGTTCCAGAACTGTGTAATGGAAAAAATCCGGGAGGGCGGGTATCAGCGGGTGGACAGGATCCTGCCGAATAAAGAGGGCAGTCTGATCTCCAGGGATTGGGAGGAAAACAAGTACGTGGTGAAGGAGTGGTACATCGGGAAGGAATGCGACACCGCCAGCGAGACGGAAATCCTGACGGCGGTATCCAACCTGGCCGGACTTCACCGGCTCATGCGCCTGGAGGGGGAGACCGGCTTTCAGAAAAGCTTTACGGCCCAGCCGCCGCTGGAGGAGCTTAAGTCCAAGAATGCGGAGCTTCGGAAGATTCGTTCTTTTATAAGGAAGAAAAACGATAAATGCAGCTTTGAGCGGCTGTTTCTCACCTGCTTTGACCAATACTATGACAAGGCCTCGGAGGCGGAGCAGAAGCTTCGCTCGGCGCCGGAGCTCCCGGATCTGTCAGGGGGCTGGGTCTGCCACGGGGACTACAATCACCACCACGTCCTGATGGCGGGCTACGAGATCGCCACCACCAACTTTGAGTGCTGCCGCTTCGACTACCAGATCACCGATCTGTACCGTTTCCTGCGGAAAATCCTGGAAAAGCATGACTGGAATCCCCGTCTGGGCATGAGAATGCTGGAGAGCTACACCAGGATTCGCCCGGTGGCCCCCTGGGAAAAGAGGCTTCTCTACGTCCGCATGCTCTACCCGGAAAAATTCCGCAAGCTGGCCAACCACTACTACGGCGGCAACAAAGCCTGGATTTCCCGCCGCTTCCAGGATAAGCTGGAGCTTCTGAACCGCCAGCAGGAAAAGCGGGACGCCTTCGTAACCATGCTGGAGCGTTAGAGCGACTTTCGGATACCCGTCTCAGAAAATGGAAAAACGGCCCTTAGCGAAAAGCCCGGGCTGTTTTTTCATTTTCTGCTCCCCCAGACGGGAACCGGCTGACTTTTTGATATTTCTATTCAATTTCAAGTATGTTACTATGGGATAAGAGAAATGGTTTACGCTGCCAGAGGGAGGCTTTAAGATGAGGAGAAAATCAATACTGGCCGCTGTGCGCGGACAAAATTGGGTTTTACTGATGCTGTATGCCGCTTTCAGCATTTTATCAGGAGTGGTTCTTTCGATTTCCACAAATGTGCGTGCGAATTTTATTAATTTCCTGACGAACAACAACAGGGAAATGATACGGATCAGTTTAACGCAAACGCTGTTCACGATTTTTTTGTATTACTATCTGATTCCCTTTGTCCTGGGCTTTGTCGGCGCAAACGCGCAAAAGAGGATCGCCTTATCCGTCGACCGCGCTGTTCAGCAAAAAAAGGCCGCTGTCCCCTACCGCTATTTGGAGGGGCAGGAAATCAATGACAAAATCAAACGGTTGGAAGACGTATCGGAGCAGGTATGGAACCTGATCAAAGGTTCGGTCAATCTTTTTGGCTGTGCGGTCGAAAGCTTATGTCTCTTTGCCATCATCACGAAGCTTGGGGCAATCAATAGTATCCTAATCATTTTGCTGTTTCTTCCCCTGCTCTATTACTCTGTCAGGTCCGGGAGGATGTACTATGACACCTGGTCAAGAACCGCGAAGCTGCGCAGACATAATGAGTATATCAGAGACATCCTGTTGGATAAAAAGTACGCGCAGGATCGAATCCTGTTTCAATATTTTCCCTATTTTCAGAAAATCTGGAAGGAAGAGTATAAAAAAATTCGGAGCGTATCGATCAAAGAAGAGCTGAGAGGCGCAAAGAAAATTCAGATATGCGGAACGGCGTTTTGCGTGTATATAGCGGTTCTGCTGTACATTTTGGCCGTTGAATTGGGGAACGGCAGGATCAGCCTGGGGTTTGCCGTCTCGATTATTTCGATCCTTCCGGTGTTTCTGCACAATTTAATCGTAAGAGCGTCTCATGAGATCAACGATATGGTAAAGGCCAAGGAATCAGTAAATGAGCTGGAGAATTTCCTGAAGCTGGAGGAATTGGAGGTCAGGCGGGGGGCCGCGATCGGTGATTTCAAGAGGATTGAAATAAAAAATGTCTGGTTTCGGTATCCAAACTCGGAAGAATGGGTTATAAAAGATCTGAATATGACCATTGAGAAAAATAAGCACTACTCCATTGTGGGCAGGAACGGAGCGGGAAAAAGTACCCTGCTTCATTTGCTTTTAGGGCTGTATCAGCCGGAGCGGGGCGAGATACTGATTGACGGGAAAAATTTAAAGGAGTTCAGTGAGACGGAAATCAGAGGCTTCTTTTCCGCGATGACCCAGGAGCCGCAGCGCTATGAGACCGTGATATCGGAAAACATAGGGATCGGGGACCTGGATCGGATCCATGATGAGGAGGCTATCGCCAGCGCGGCAAAATCAATCAATATCGATGACTTTATCAATGGACTCCCCGGGAAATATCATACGGCGCTGGGGACGATGTTTTCGGGCGGAGTGGAGTTATCCGGCGGCGAGTGGAAAAAGCTGTGCCTGTCCCGGATGATTCTGTCCAAAGCGCTGGTGAAAATTCTGGACGAGCCCACGGCGGCCATGGATCCAAAGTTCGAAAAATGGATTTCGGATTATTTTGATCAGATCATGCAGGATCAAACCTGCATCCTGGTTTCCCACAGGATGGCCTCCAGCAAAAATGTGGATCAAATTCTGGTATTCGACCGCGGCGAAATCCGGGAGAGGGGCAGTCATGAGCAGCTGATGAAACAAAAGGGCATGTATTATGAGATGTATACAACTCAGGAAGCCATGTATGAGGACGCGCCTGCGGGCTCTGCCATATAACGGGGGGATCGGAATGAAACAAATGTCTTACATATGGAAAACCATATCAATCATCTACAAAGAAAGCAAAGCGCGGCTGCTTGTAAGTATATTTTTACTGCTGCTGGTGTCCTCGTTTCCTTTTCTGAAATTGGTTTCAGTCAATCTGCTGGTGGAGGAGCTGTCGAAGGGGACCTTGGATTATTACAGAATCCTGCTTTTTATCTTTCTATACTGTGCCGCGCTGTTTGTAAGTAATTCCGCTTCCTTTGTGAATTTGCTGGGCTCTTATTTGTGGATCACGGCGGAAATTGCGCTGCAAAATGTCATTATGAAAACCACGGCGGAGAAAAACCTGAGTTTTTTTGATCATGCCGGCGAATACGGGAAATTAAGCAGGGCCAAGGAGGCGTATGGAAGTGTGGTGGGGGTCACCATGATGTTTATCTCCACCCTCTTCATCTCCTTTTCGTCATTTGTGATGATCGTATCGTATCTGGCCCGGATGAATTCCAAAATGGTGCGAGAGCGTGTTTGAAAATTCATTCCCGCGATCTGCACTCCCCACTTTGCGGTATAT
>CAZGRM010000235.1:1298-4805 GCA_964528295.1 uncultured Lachnospiraceae bacterium | reverse complement strand
TACCAGAAATATCACACCGCAGAACGGCTCCTTCACCAGCGGCTTTGACCGGGGACGCTGCGTGGTGACTGCTGTGGCGGAGAATCCGGAGCTGGTTTGCGCGTGGCTGGATCAGATGTATGATCCCTTCCAGTCTCCGCAGAATAACTGGGGAACCTACGGTGAGGACGACGATTTCGACATCTTTGAGCTGGGCACCAACGACAACGGCGACGAGATGCTGGTACACGCGGCGCTGGGAGACGCCTCTCCGGTGGAGGTGCGTGAGGCGGAGAGCGTAAACGGACCTCTGGCGATCCTGGATGAGTATTACGGTGTGTATGTGACCTGCCCGGACGACGCGGCGTACCGCCTGGATTGGATCGAGGAGTATTACACACCGGATATGAACCTGGATTACGTTTATCCCAATGTGTTCATGAACATGGAGGACACCGAGGACCTGTCCGATTTGCAGGCGGATATCACAAAGCTGATCAACGCGAAGAAATCGGACTGGGTGATGAACGGATTTACCGATGACGACTGGGAGGATTTCCAGGAGGATCTGGAGGACTACGGTCTGGATGAGTACCTGGAGATTTACCAGAAATACCTGGACGCGTTTTATGCGGAATAAGGATTGCCGCGATTCGTATCATATGGTAAAATTCTAAAATTGATTTGGAGGCGGACTGCCGAGGGCGGATCATCCGGCGGAGAGCGGCCCGCCTCCTTTTTGGGAATTATCGAAACAATACATGGATCAGGAGACAGAATTTATGATTACTCAGACATTAAGGGACGCAAGAAAATATGAGGAAGAGGCGGAAAGAGAGATCGGAAGAGAGGATCGGCCGGAATTTCATCTCTCTCCCCGGGCGGGCTGGATGAATGACCCCAACGGTTTTTCCTATTACAGGGGAGAGTATCACCTGTTTTATCAATACTATCCCTATGCGGCCCACTGGGACTCCATGCATTGGGGCCACGCGGTGAGCCGGGATTTGCTGCGTTGGCGGTATCTGCCCGCCGCGCTGGCGCCGGATATTCCCAGTGACAGAGACGGCTGCTTCTCCGGCAGCGCCATCGAGCTGGAGGACGGCAGGCAGCTGCTGATGTACACCGGCATCGTGAATGAGACCGGGCCGGATGGCCGAGTGCGCTGTGTCCAGACCCAGAATCTGGCCCTGGGGGACGGGACCGATTATGAAAAGTATTCCGCCAACCCAGTCCTGGACAGCGGGGATCTCCCCGAGGGAGCCAGCAAATATGACTTCCGGGATCCGAAGATCTGGAGGGAGGACGGCGTCTACTACTGTGTGACCGCCAGCTGCGACGGGGATCAGGACGGCCAGATTCTCCTCTACAGCAGCCGGGACGGGCTGAAATGGAATTATGAGACGATTCTGGAAAAGAACAATGGGCGGTACGGGAAGGTGTGGGAATGTCCCGACTTTTTTGAGCTGGACGGGAAGCATGTGCTGCTGGTGAGTCCCATGGACATGCTGCCCCAGGATTTTGAGTACCACAACGGCAACGGGACGCTGTGCCTCATCGGCTCCTATGACAAGGAAAAAAAGAAATTCACGGCGGAGCACAACCAGGCCACCGACTACGGCATTGATTTTTACGCCACCCAGACCATGCTGACGCCGGATGGCCGCCGGGTGATGATCGCCTGGATGCAGAACTGGGACACCTGCAACCTGCACAAGCCCACGGTGCAGTGGCAGGGACAGATGACGGTGCCCCGGGAGCTCTCCGTGGTGAATGGACGGCTGATCCAGAAGCCCATCCGGGAGCTGGAGGCCATGCGCCGGAATAAGGTGGAGTACCGCAAGGTCAGGTTCACGGACATCCTCCGGCTGGAGGGAATCCGGGGGAGAAGGGTGGATATGGAGCTGACGATCCGCCCGGGGGAGGAGCTGTACCGGAAATTTGCGGTGCGGTTCGCCCAGAATGAGACCTACCAGACCTCCGTCAGCTTCCGTCCCTATGAGTCCATCCTGAAAATTGACCGGAAGTTTTCCGGCTCCCGCCGGGCCATCATTCATCAGCGCAGGAGCAAGGTGCGAAGCGAGGAGGGCTGTCTTAGGCTCCGGCTGATTCTGGATCGGTTCAGCGCGGAGGTGTTTGTGAACGACGGGGAGCAGGTGCTGTCCGCCACCCTCTTCACGGAGCAGGCCGCCGACGGCATCTCCTTCTTCGCGGACGGGCAGGTGGAGATGGATGTGGTGAAATATGATCTGATCTCTGAATAAAAAAGCGCTCCGGCAGGACTTGCGTTCTGCCGGAGCGTAAATTGTTTTATTCCGCCGCCACAAAGATGATCCCGAAGGCCCCGGGGCCGATGTGGGTGCCGATGGTGGAGCCGATCTGAAGGGTCTCGTCCGTCCGGATTCCCTCTTTTTCCAGCTTTCGCCGGAAGGCCTCACAGTTTTCCGCTCCGTAGGAGTAGATGGGATAAATCGGAAAGGCGGGATCTGTCCCCAGCTCCTTTAGATGCTTTAGGATAGCGCCGATGGCCTTGTTTTTTCCCAGACATTTTCCGAGAATTTCCACCTTCCCCTCCCGGCTGACGGTGATAATGGGCTTGATATTCGCCAGGTCGCCGATGGCGGCGGTGGCCTTGCTGACGCGCCCGCCCCGGCCCAGATATTCCAGGGTATCCAGGGCGGCCAGCACCTTCACCCGGGGCTTTAGTGCTTCCAGCCTTGCCGCGATTTCCTCCGCGTCCCGGCCCTCCCTGCGGAGACGACAGGCGTAGTCCGCCAGTACCTTGATGGTGTAGGTGGCGGAGAGGGAGTCCACCAGGTAGATCCGGTCATAATCCACCATAGCTTTTGCCAGCGCGGCGCTCTGGCAGGTACCGCTGAGGGCGGAGGAGAGCAGGATACAGACCAGGGAATCGCCTTTCGCCTTCACATCCTGAAAGACATCCAGGAAGGCCTGCGGGGAGGGCTGGGAGGTCTTCGGGAAAGCTCCGCTTTTTTGCAAAAGCTCATAAAATTCATCCCGCCCCAGATCATAGCCGTCCGCGTAGGTATGATCACCAATGGTGATATGGATGGGTACCAGCTCCATATTTTTTTCTTTTACCTCAGCTACCGTGTAATCAGAGGAAGAGTCCACTAAAATTCGTATCATTAGAATGCCTTTCTGCAAATTGATGTCAGAATCATCGGTCCGTTTGCGGCGGAAAAATAGTTAATATTGTGAATAGTTCACGGTGTATACTATCACCGGAGCAGGTGTCTGTCAAGCAAAAAAGTACCCGCCAAAATTTCCTATTCGAATGAAGGGGAAGATGGTATAATGGAATGGCCTGAAGTGACTACATTTTTGCGATAGAGAGGACAGGAGTCATGTTTAATATAGAAGAGGAACTGAAAAAGCTGCCCGGGCGGCCCGGGGTGTACATCATGCATGACGCCCGGGACGAGATCATCTATGTGGGGAAGGCCATCAGCCTGAAAAACCGGGTGCGGCAGTATTTTCAGAGCAGCCGGAATAAGGGGCCGAAAA
>CAZGRM010000235.1:0-1288 GCA_964528295.1 uncultured Lachnospiraceae bacterium | reverse complement strand
GTTTGAGTACATTGTGACCGACTCGGAGCTGGAGGCGCTGGTGCTGGAATGTAATCTGATCAAGGAGCACCGGCCCAAGTACAATACCATGCTGAAGGATGACAAGAGCTACCCCTTCATCAAGGTAACCCTGGAGGAGGATTTTCCCAGAGTGGTGATGGCCAGGAGCATGAAAAAGGACAAATCCCGGTATTTTGGCCCTTATACCAGCGCGGGGGCTGTGAAGGACACGGTGGAGCTGATCAAGAAGCTGTATAAGCTGCGAAGCTGTACCAGGAGCCTGCCCCGGGATATCGGAAAGGACCGCCCCTGCCTGTACTACCACATCGGCCAGTGCGGCGCCCCCTGCCAGGGAAAAATTGACAGGGAGGAGTACCGGAAACGGATCGACGAGGCACTGGAGTTTCTGAACGGAAATCACGGCCCTGTGCTGGCTATGCTGGAGGAGAAAATGAACCAGGCCTCGGAGGAGATGGATTTTGAGAAGGCCATCGAATACCGGGATCTGATCAACAGCGTCCATCAGGTGGCCCAGCGGCAGAAGATCACCCACGGCGACGGGGAGGACAAGGATGTGCTGGCGGTGGCCGCCGACAGCGGCGACGCGGTGGTGCAGGTCTTCTTCATCCGGGGCGGCAAGATGATCGGCCGGGATCATTTTTACCTGAGAGTGGCTCCCCACGACACCAAGTCCGCCATCCTGGACAGCTTCGTGAAGCAGTATTACGGCGGCACTCCCTTCGTGCCGAAGGAGCTGATGCTGGAGGCGGAGATTGAGGATCACCAGGTGGTGGAGGAGTGGCTGACCCAGAAGAGGGGGCAGCGGGTTTATCTGCGGGTGCCAAAGAAGGGGACAAAGGAAAAGCTGGTGGAGATGGCGGCGGAAAACGCGGCCATCGTGCTGCGCCAGGACCGGGAGCGGATCAAGCGGGAGGAGGGCCGCACGATCGGGGCGGTCCACGAGATTGAGGAGCTTCTCGGGGTGGAGCGGGCCATGCGGATGGAGGCCTACGATATCTCCAATATCAGCGGCTTTGAATCGGTGGGCTCCATGATCGTTTATGAGAAGGGAAAGCCAAAGCGGGGCGATTACCGGAAATTCAAGATTAAGACGGTCCAGGGGCCGGACGATTATGCCAGCATGGAGGAGGTGCTGACCCGCCGGTTCACCCACGGCCTCCAAGAGCGGCGGGAGCTGGAGGAGAAGGGGATGGGCGACGAGATGGGCAGCTTCAGCCGGTTCCCGGACCTGATCATGATGGACGGAGGCCGGGGGCAGGTGAACGTG
>CAZGRM010000234.1:0-4838 GCA_964528295.1 uncultured Lachnospiraceae bacterium | reverse complement strand
ATCCTCCAGGTCTACGAGGAAGGCCGGATGCCCTTCTATCATTTTGACGTATACCGGATCGGTGATATCGAGGAGATGGAGGAGATCGGATACGAGGATTGCTTCTACGGGGAGGGAATCAGCCTGGTGGAGTGGGCAAATCTGATCGAGGACCTGATGCCGGAGGACACGGTCTGGATCCGGATCGAAAAGGATCTGGAGGCGGGCTTTGACTACCGGAAAATATGGATTGCCAGAGGCAGTCAGGAATGGAGAGAGACGCAATGAAGATATTGGCGATAGACAGCTCCGGGCTGGTGGCCTCGGTGGCTGTGGCGGAGGATGAGACTCTGCTGGCGGAATACACGGTAAATTATAAGAAGACACATTCCCAGACCCTTCTTCCCATGCTGGATGAGGCGGCCAAAATGATTGAGCTGGATCTGAATACGGTGGACGCCATAGCGGTGGCCGGCGGTCCGGGTTCCTTTACCGGGCTGCGCATCGGCTCGGCCACGGCCAAGGGGCTGGGGCTTGCCCTTGACAAGCCGCTGATTCACATCCCCACCGTGGAGGCCCTTGCCTACAATCTTTACGGCGTGGAAAAGAATATCTGCCCGCTGATGGATGCCCGGAGAAACCAGGTGTACACCGGGATTTACCGCTTTGAGGGGGAACGCTTTCTGACATTGCGGCAGCAGGCTCCCATGGCCATCCAGGAGATCGGGGAAAAGCTCAATGAGCTGGGCCGGGAGGTAATTTTCCTCGGGGATGGAGTCCCGGTTTACCGGGAGATGCTGGAGCGGCTGCTGAAGGTGCCCTTCCAGTTTGCCCCCGCCCATACGAACCGCCAGCGGGCGGCCTCCGTGGCGGCTCTGGCCTTTCGCTATGCCGCAAAGGGGCGGACGGAGACGGCCCGGGAGCATCGTCCCGACTATCTGCGCCTCTCCCAGGCCGAGCGGGAGAGGGAAGCGAAGCAAAAAGCAAAGGAGCAATAGCGCATGGAGCTTACGATCAGAGAAATGCAGGAGCCGGATCTGCTCGCCGTGGCGGCTCTGGAGGCCAGAATTTTTACCATGCCCTGGAGCGAAAACGGCTTTCGCGCTTCCCTGAAGTCAAAGGATACCGTCTATCTCACCGCCTGGCTGGGGGACACTCTGGCGGGCTACTGCGGGCTGCTGCAGTCCTTCGACGAGGCGGATATCACCAATGTGGCCGTGGCTTCGGAGTGCCGGAATCAGGGGGTGGGGGGCAGGATGCTCACCGAGCTGATGCGCCGGGGCGGAGAACGGGGCATCAAAAATTTCACCCTGGAGGTGAGGGCCGGCAACGCCCCTGCCATCCATTTATACGAGAGGCTGGGCTTCGTCTCCGCCGGGATCCGCAAAAATTTTTATGAGAGGCCCACAGAGGACGCTGTGATCATGTGGAGAACGTGATTGGCAGCGGCCTCCTTTTTTTGAAACAGTTTCCGCTAGCCAGACCGTCTGCCTGCCGGTATACTGAGAAGGTCAAAAAAACGGCGAGGAGGAATCATAATGCGAAAATCACTATACTGTAACTGCTGCGGCAAACGGATCTGGGTGGAGCAGGAGATGGTGCGGGAGGGGGCTGTGCGAATCCGGCAGGAATGGGATTATTTTTCACGAAAGGACGGAGAAATTCACAGCTTCTGCCTCTGTGAGGACTGCTACGATAAAATACGGAAGGACTTTAAAATCCCTGTGGAGGTGTGCCGGACGGAGCTTTATCTGTAGGAGCCGGCGGTGTCCGGAAACCCGCCCGCCGGGGCTCCTCCGCGGAATCCGGCGATCCCTCTTGCATCCGGAACGCCGGGTGTGATAAGATAGCAGAGAATGATCTTAAATGAGAGAAGAGGAACTATATGCTGGATTTATGTTTACTGGGAAGCGGAGGCATGATGCCCCTTCCCTATCGCTGGCTTACCTCCCTGATGACCCGCTTCAACGGCAGCAGCCTTCTTATCGACTGCGGGGAGGGGACTCAGATTGCCATAAAGGAAAAGGGCTGGAGCTTCAAGCCCATCGACACGATCTGTTTCACCCATTTTCACGGGGATCACATCAGCGGCCTTCCCGGCCTGCTGCTGACGATGGGAAACGCGGACCGGAGAGAGCCGCTGACTCTGATCGGCCCCAAGGGCCTGGAGCGGGTGGTGAATGCCCTCCGGGTGGTGGCGCCGGAGCTGCCCTTCCCCATCATTTTTCAGGAAATCCAGGGCCCGGAGCAGGAGTTTGAACGAAACGGTTATCTCATCCGGGCATTTCGTGTGAATCACAATGTGACCTGCTACGGCTACACCATCGAGATCCGCCGGGCCGGGCGCTTCGACGTGGAGCGGGCCAAGGCCGGAGATATTCCCATGAAGCTGTGGAGCCGCCTCCAGAAGGGGGAGGTCATCCGGGAGGGGGACAGGGTCTACCGCCCGGAGGATGTGCTGGGGCCGGCCCGCAGAGGGATCAAGGTGACCTACTGTACCGACACCCGCCCCACGGATTCCATCGTAAAAAATGCCGCCGACGCGGACCTTTTCATCTGCGAGGGTATGTACGGTGAGCCGGAGAAGGCAAAAAAGGCGGTGGAGTACAAGCACATGACCTTCACGGAGGCCGCCGTCCTGGCAAGGAAAGCGAGGCCGAAGGAAATGTGGCTCACCCACTACAGCCCCTCCCTTGTGCGGCCGGAGGATTATATGGAAGAGGCGCGGAAGATTTTTCCAAACGCCTGGCCCGGCAAGGACGGGAAATCGGTGGAGCTGGATTTTGAAGAAGATTGACGGAGGCCAAGGATGAGTGAGAAGGATACAGTTATATTAGCAATAGAGAGCTCCTGCGACGAGACGGCGGCGGCGGTGGTGAAAAACGGAAGAGAGGTATTGTCCAACGTCATCTCCTCCCAGATTGAACTGCACAAGCTCTACGGGGGCGTGGTACCGGAGATTGCGTCGCGGAAGCATATCGAAAAAATCAACCAGGTGATTGAGGAGGCGCTGGAGACAGCCCACATGACTCTGGACGGACTGGATGCCATAGCGGTGACCTACGGCCCGGGGCTGGTGGGAGCGCTGCTGGTGGGAGTGGCGGAGGCGAAGGCCATCAGCTACGCGAAGCGGCTGCCTCTGGTGGGAGTACACCATATTGAAGGCCACATTTCGGCCAATTATATCGAAAATAAGGATCTGGAGCCCCCCTTTATCTGCCTGGTGGTATCGGGAGGACATACCCATCTGGTGAAGGTGAAGGATTACGGCGTCTACGAGATTCTGGGGCGGACCAGGGATGACGCGGCGGGGGAGGCCTTCGACAAGGTGGCCAGGGCCATCGGCCTGGGCTATCCCGGCGGACCGAAGATCGACCGCCTCTCCAAAGAGGGAAATCCCTATGCGATTCCCTTCCCCAAGGCAAAGGTGGCGGGAGCTCCCTATGATTTCAGCTTCAGCGGTCTGAAATCAGCGGTGCTGAACTATCTGAACGGCTGCCGGATGCGGGGCGAGGTGGTGAATTACGCCGATGTGGCCGCCTCCTTCCAGAAGGCGGTGACCGACGTGCTGGTGGAGCACGCGATCCTGGCGGTGAAGGAGTTCGGCATGGACAAGCTGGCCATCGCCGGAGGTGTGGCTTCCAACGGAACCCTGCGGGCAGCCATGGAGCAGGCCTGCGCCGAAAACGGCGTCCGTTTTTACCGTCCCTCTCCTATTTTATGTACTGACAATGCGGCGATGATCGGAGCCGCCGCCTATTATGAATTCAAAAAGGGCACCCGCCACGGTCTGGACCTGAACGCGGTGCCGAACCTGAAGCTGGGAGAGCGGTAAAGCTCACACCCGGCCCATCAAGGAGGCACACCATGAAAAATGTAGCCATTGTGCTGGCGGGAGGCCGGGGCAGCCGGATGAAAAGCCAGATCAAAAAGCAGTATCTCATAATCAGAGACCGGCCGGTGCTCTGGTATTCCCTGCATACCTTCCAGCAGTGCGGCCGGATTGACGAGGTGGTGCTGGTCTGCGTCGGCGGTGAGGTGGAGCAGTGCCGGCGGCAGTTTGTGGAGGAATACGGGTTCACAAAGATCCGGCAGATCGTGGAGGGGGGAAAAGAGCGGTATCACTCGGTTCATGAGGGGCTGAAGGCCGCAGGAGACTGTGACTATGTCCTGATTCATGACGGGGCCCGTCCCTTCCTGGATGAGGCCATGGTGGACCGGATCCTGGACGCACTGCCGAAATGTCACGCCTGCGTGGTGGGGATGCCGGTGAAGGATACCATCAAGATGAGCAGTCCGGAGGGCTATGTGGAGCGGACTCTGCCCAGAGAAAAGCTGTGGCTCATCCAGACCCCCCAGTCCTTCGACTATGCCCTGATCCGCCGGGCCTACGACGAGCTGGCTGACCGCGGGGAGCTGGAAGTGAGCATCACCGATGACGCCATGGTGGCAGAGTATATTCTGGGCACCCCGGTGAAGCTCATAGAGGGTTCCTACAACAATATCAAAATTACCACACCGGAGGATCTGGCGCAGGCCGAGGCGATCTTAAATTTTTTAAGAAAAAAATAAAAAAAGTGGTTGACAGAACCGGCAAAAACTGCTAATATACTATTTGCGCTGAAGCACTGCGCTTCATGTGGAGAGGTAGCGAAGTGGTCATAACGCGGCGGTCTTGAAAACCGTTTGTCCGAAAGGGCGCATGGGTTCGAATCCCATCCTCTCCGTCACTGTTGAAAAATGACAGTGGTTGCTTTTCTTGTGAAAGAATACGGACAGATAAGGCGCATATTTATCAGGCATTTGGAGAAGTACCCAAGCGGCTGAAGGGGCTCCCCTGGAAAGGGAGTAGATCGTTA
>CAZGRM010000233.1:0-4841 GCA_964528295.1 uncultured Lachnospiraceae bacterium | reverse complement strand
GATGATCGCCATGCGCTACGGCACCGTGCCCATCGTCCGGGAGACCGGCGGCCTGAAGGACACCGTGGAGCCCTACAACATGTACGCCAACACCGGCAACGGCTTCACCTTCGACAACTACGACGCGGGCCTTCTGCTGGACGCCATCAACCGGGCAAAGACCTTATACTTCACCAACCGCTGGTGCTGGGACGAAATGGTACAGCGGGACATGGACAAAAACTTCTCCTGGGATAACTCCGCAAAGCAGTACAAAGATCTGTACCTGGAGCTGACCTGGTAAACCTTCTATAACACAAAGAGGGTGCGGTGCGCACCCTCTTTTTCATTCTGCCCAAACGGCTCTCTCCATCCTTTATCCCACCAGAAACTCATACTCTCCTGATGTTATCTCCCGGTAAAATTCCTCCTTCCCCTCCGCCGAGCTCAGACAAAGCCTTGCCCGCATATTGGCCGGTATAGATATATGGTAGCGCACCTTTTCCCGTTCTTTTTTCCATTCCGCCGTCACCGGTCCGTTCACTGTTTCCAGGGAAGCCCTCACGAAATCCAGGTCCGCCGGAATGTAGGGACGAATCTTGATTTCTCTCAGTCCCCTGGTGCCCGGATCCGGATAAATTCCCCCCAGAAGCTGATACAGATAGACGCCGTTGGAAGCGTGCATGGGGTGATTGCGGGAGTTCATGGTGCTGCCCGGGTCATGTTCCCAGCGCTCCCACATGGTGGTGGCGCCGCACCGGATCATATAGAGGAAGCTGGGGTAGGTGGTCTGGGTCAGGAGCCGGTAAGCCACATCCCGCCTTTCATACCGGATCAGTGTGTCAAAAAGGATCCTGGTGCCCAGATTTCCCGTCGTCACATGGTAATCATTCTCCTCAATATTTTGAATCAGATTTCCCAGCACCCGCTCCACATTCCGCTCTTCCACCAGATCAAACAGAAGCGCGCAGGCCAGGGAGGTCTGGGTCCCATTTTCATACAATCCCGTATCCTCATGGTAAAAAATTTCATTAAAGTATCCCCGGTACCTTGCATACTCCCTCTCGTAATAGACTCTGTCCTCCTCATACCCAAGAATTTCCGCTGCCCGGACCATCCACCTGAGGCTGCGGCACAGATGGGACATGGAGATCATATCACCGCTGGTCAGGGAGGATTGAGCATTGGAGTCTGTCCCGACTCCGCACTGTCCCACCGGTGAGGCCCAGTCTCCGTAATAGCTGGTTACAATCAAGTGATTTTCCTTCTCCGTGCCTCTCTGGTACTCGATCCACCCCTGCATATCCCGGTAATGCTTCCGCATGGAGGCCCGGTCCCCATAGAACTGGTACAAAAGCAGATTGATCCAGATAAAGGCGTTTGACACCGTGTCCGCCGGTGAAAATCCCCAGAAATATGGGGCTGTGTCAGCATAGGCCCCCGTCTTTTCATCCACCGTATCCGCAATGTCGTCCATGAACTTCCGGTAAAATCTGGCCACATCAAAATTATAAAAGGCCTCCACACTGCGGCTGGTGATATCGTTGAGCCAGCCCATCCGCTCATCCCGCTGGCAGCAGTCCGTGGGAATCCCGCACATATTAGACACCTCGGTCCACCGGACGCAGCTCTGGAACTGATTCAGCAGCTCATTGGAGCAGATGAAGGAACCGGTCTCCCGGATATCCGAATGAACCTCCTCCACCTGGCAGTCCAGAATTTCCACCGCACCCTCAGTACAAATTTCGAAATACCGGAATCCATGGTAGGTAAAACGGGGACGGTACTCCCGCTCTCTTCCGTCACAGATCAGTACATTTCTGGACTTGGCAAAGCGAAGATTTTCCCGCTCCAGCTCCAGCCGGTCTTCCCTTAGTGTCTCCGCATACCGCACGGTGATGCGGCTTCCCGGCTCTCCCCGGTATCTCAAATATACCCAGCCGCTCATATTCTGCCCCGTGTCATACAGGATCCCTTTGGAAAAGTCCACCGACTCCCACGCCTTTTCCGGGCTTTCCCCGTCCCGGCCCTCTGCCGTCTTCGGATCTCCCTCTTGCCCCGCTGTCAGCTCCGGCCGTTTTTCTTGGCTCCCGGCCCGCGTCTCACCCCGGCGGCCCAGACATTTTGGCTCCCAGCTGCTGATCACCCGGATCGGCTCCAACGGTTCGGAACGCATCACGCCGCCCGGAGCTTCCTTCACCCCCATCTGAATAAAGCCCTCCGGCCGTTCATAGTGGGCCTCCTGGTCATATTCCGGCAGCATCCAGTCCTCCGCCTCCTCCCTGGCGTCAAACACCTCTCCGCCAAACAGGGACTGACGGATGGCTCCGGGACGGCCTGCCCAGCCCTGGGCCCAATCCGTGTACAGCACCTCCTCCTGGCCATCCTCGTAGGTCAGGTAAATCTGTGCCCAAAAAATCTGCCGGTCCGCCCAGCCCGTTCCCACCATCGCCGCCAGCGTATTTTTTCCCTCCCGCAACAGCGGCAAAATATCGTAATACTGATAATACACAGTTCTGGAATAGGTGGAAATCACCGGTTCCAGACATTCCCGTCCACATTTTTCTCCATTTACGTAAAACTCATAAAAGCCCAGACCACAGGTATAGGCGGCGGCCCGTTTTATACCCCGGCACAGGGTCACGTCCCTGCGAACGCACAGACATTCCCCCTCCAGGGCCGGAAGAAAGCCGATCCATTTAGCAAAAAAATCCTCCCGGTGAAGCAGCGCCGTGCCAAAGCTCTGGACCTCACTGCTCCAGACAGTCCCGTCACCCTTCAGACGCGCTTCCACTCTCCAGCAATACGTTCTTCTGCTCTCCAGCGCCCTTCCACCATACTCAATCCCGGAGGTAAGCCCTGTCTCCATCCATCCGCTGTCCCAAAGCTCATCGCGCCGGACCTTCTTCGTCATGCCAAAGCACTCCGTATTCCCTGGCTCTCCAATTCTCTCCCACACCCGAATTCTACAGCTTTCCTGAAAGATCCCCCGGGCACCGCCCCCGTCCAGCTTCCAGGAAAACAGCGGCACCGGCGTGTCGATTGCCTGGGGATTCACCGCAAAATTGCATTTCAAATCATACAGTCTCTTCTCCATCTCTATCCTCCGTTCCCTTTCTTTTACCCCTTCTCCGCCCCAGCGGTAATCCCTCCAATAATGGATTTCGAAAATACCAGATACAGAATCATCACCGGCAGCACCGAAACAGTGATCACCGTAAACAGTGTACTCATCTGAGAGTAATCCGCATGATCTCCCAGGCTGTATTTCATCACGGCAATCGGCACTGTTTTTTTGCTGTCCGCAGTCAAGAACACCATCGGAATAAAGAAATCATTCCAATACTGGATCGCCAGCATAGGCACCAGAGCTCCCAGCGCCGGGCGCAGCAGCGGAATAACAATCCGGCCAAAGACGGTCAGCTCCCCCGCACCGTCAATTTTCGCCGCCTCCAGAAGGCTGTCCGGGATGGATTCATAGAAAGAGGACAGAATAAAGACCGGCATGGACAGTGCGGCGGAATCAATCAAAATAATCCCCCAAAGAGAATTTCCCAGATTCATTCCATTCACAATCCGGGAGAGATTGACGATCCCCAGCTGCACCGGAAACATCAGCCCCACCATGAAGTACAGGGTCAAAAGCCGCTTGCCCCGGAACTGAAATTTTGCCAGCCCATAGGATACGGTGGTGGAAAAGACCACCGCCCCGGTCAGTCCTCCCGCCAGCACCAGAAAGCTATTGCACAGATACCGGGCAAATCCATCCTCCGCAAAAATCTTTCGAAAATTCTCCAGATAAAGCCCCGATGGGAGGCTCCATACACTGGTCAGCAGCTCCTCATTCGTTTTCAGAGAACCCATAAAGAGCGCCGCAAACAAGATCACCGTGATCAAACAGTAAACACCGATCATCGCCGATACCAGGGCCGTTCCCAATTTTCGTCTCTTTCTCATCCCCTCACCTCCTGTCTCCTCTGCGATTCAGCACAAACATTAAAATACCGGAGCCGAGGAAAATCGCCAGCAAAAGCACCACCGAAATGGTTGATCCCATTCCCACAAAATTGGTAGAAAAGCCGCTGGTGGCGCTGAAGGTGGTCCGGTAAAAAAAGTTTTCCAGCACATCCATTCCCCGGTTCAGCCCTCCCTCGCGTCCTGCCACCGCATAGGGAATGTCGAACAGAGTGATGCTCCAAATATAGGACAGCACAATCACATTCACCAGGGTGGGCCGGATCATCGGAAGATAAATTTTGGTAAAAAGCTGTACTCTTCCGGCGCCGTCCAGCAGAGCGGCCTCCTCATAATCCTTTGACACCATGGTATACCCCGCGATATACAGAAGCATGGTGTATCCGATCCCCTTCCAGTTGCATACAATGGTCAGCATCAGCACTCCCTTGCCGGAGTCCGAAAGCCAGGGAAAGGTCCTGAGCCGCTCCAGGCCGATCCAGGTCATAAATTTGCTGTACAGGCCAATGGTGGGATCAAAAAAGAGGGTGTACAGAAAGGCGATCGCCGCCGGATACAGAAAATGAGGAGAAAAAATCACCGTCTGATACGTCCTATGCAGAGGAATTTTCCGAAACAGCACATAGCCCATTAAAAAAGAAATGGTGTTGACCACCAAAAGATTCAGAATCAGATACCGGACAGAGTTTCCCGCCGCGTTAAAAAACTGGGGTGACAGCTGGGGATGGGTAAAAAGAGTGATGTAGTTGTCAAACCCCACCCACTTTTTCTCCCCGATGCCCGCCCACTTCACAAAGCTGTTGGGAATCGCGCTCACAATAGGATAAATCGTAAATATGTTATTGTATTATCAGAACATAAAAATAAAACACCAAACAGGCTGCTAG
>CAZGRM010000232.1:0-4851 GCA_964528295.1 uncultured Lachnospiraceae bacterium | reverse complement strand
GAACTCCATCTGTATCAAGGATATGGCGGGTCTTCTGCTTCCCTATAAGGCAACGGAGCTGGTGAAGGCTCTGAAGGAGAATGTGTCTATTCCGATTCAGCTGCACACCCACTACACCTCCGGCGTGGCTTCCATGACCTACATGAAGGCCGTAGAGGCAGGCGTGGACGTGATCGACACGGCAATGTCTCCCTTCGCTCTGGGCACCTCCCAGCCGGCTACTGAGGTGATGGTGGAGACCTTCAAGGGTACTCCCTACGATACCGGCTTTGATTCCAAGCTGCTGGATGAGATCGCCGACTACTTCCGTCCGCTGCGGGACGACGCTCTGGCCAGCGGTCTGCTGAACCCGAAGAATATGGGCGTAAATATCAAGACGCTGCTGTACCAGGTACCGGGCGGAATGCTTTCCAACCTGACCTCTCAGCTGAAGGATATGCACGCGGAGGATAAGTATTATGATGTGCTGGAGGAGGTTCCGAAGGTAAGAAAGGATCTGGGTGAGCCGCCTCTCGTTACCCCGTCCTCTCAGATCGTTGGTACTCAGGCCGTTATGAATGTGATCCAGGGTGAGCGCTACAAGATGGTGACCAAGGAGACCAAGGATATCCTGAGCGGTAAGTACGGCGCTACGGTGAAGCCCTTCAATCCTGAGGTTCAGAAGAAGTGCATCGGCGACGCGGAGGTCATCACCTGCCGTCCGGCAGATCTGATTCCCGATGAGCTGGATACGCTGCGGGGCGAGATGGCCCAGTGGTCCGAGCAGGAGGAGGATGTTCTTTCCTACGCCCTGTTCCCCCAGGTGGCTACCGACTTCTTCAAGTATCGTGAGGCACAGCAGAAGAAAGTGGACCCCACGGTGGCTGACACGGAAAATAAGGCATATCCGGTGTAAGCGGTCTGTAAATAAGAATGATAAACGCTGTCTGGCTGGCATGGACCGGCCGGGCGGCGTTTTTTTTCATGGGTCTGATCCTTGCGGGGAGGCCGCGGGTGTGATATACTTTGCGAAAAGTGAAGAAAAACAGAGAAGAGGAAGTGGTGATATGGATAAGAAAACATGCTTTATCGTGGGGGCCGGGAGCTTTGACGGGATGAGTGTGAAGCCCCGGCCGGGGGATCTGGTGATCGCGGCGGACGGAGGCTATACTTATTTGACGGATCTGGGGCTGGACCCGGATGTGCTGATGGGAGACTTTGATTCCCTGGAGCGGGTGCCGGAGGAGCACCGGAATCTGTTCCGCCATTCCCCCATCAAGGACGACACGGACATGGCTCTTGCGGCGGCCTACGGCCAGGAGCAGGGCTGTACCCGGTTTTTCCTTTACGGAGGGCTGGGAGGAAGGCTGGACCATACTCTGGCCAACATTCAGCTGCTCACCGGACTGTCAAAGGCCGGGATGGAGGCCTATCTGATCGGTGAGAGGGTGATCCTCACAGTGCTGACCGCCGGGAAAATCTGCTTTCCCGAGCGGGCGGAGGGAATGATCTCCGTTTTCGCCCTGGGAGATAGGGCGGAGCATATTTGGGAGAAGGGCCTGAAATATAGACTCTCGGACGCGGTCCTGACCAATGACCGGACCCTGGGCGTCAGCAATGAGTTTCTGGGACAGGAGAGCAGTATCGAGGTGGGGATCGGCAGCATCTTGATTCTCTGGGACGAGAAGAACGGCCTGCCAAAATCCCGGGAGGATCTGGGAGGAGGAGAAGGCTTCCATGAGTAAACCGTATCGAAAATCCTATCAGCTGTTTTATCTGTGGCTGGCCGCGGTGGGGATCGTCTGTGTGATTTTCCCGCTGGAGAAGCTTCCCCTGCGCTTTTTCGGACAGACGAAGAGCTACTGTATCGCTTTGTTTCTTCTGCTGGATCTTTTGTTTCTCCTGATGTGGCGCACCGGGGCGGTTTACTGGCTCAGCGGCGTTTCCTACGAGGAGGCGGCCAGCGCCCCGCCCGGGGAGAGAAGGCGGTTTGCGGGGAAGCATCTGCTGTGCTTTGCCGGGGCTACCCTCTGCTATGTTTTGTACTGTCTGGCAAATAAATATTGGATGAGCACCGTCAGCATCATCCAGGATGCCCTGGTGGCCGCCGGGCTGATCTGCGCCGCCGTTTTGCTGACCGGCAAAATTCGGCTGGAGCGGGAAAAATGATGGTCACTCCATGAAATTTTGTTTTTTTATTAAAAATGCTTGTGCATATTTGAATTTTCTATTAAAATATTGTTAAAAGAATTTTTAAAACAGTGATGGAGATGACGATGAAGAACATGGTGAATCTGAAAAAGAAACGATTTCGCGTGTCAATGCTGGCGGGACTTTTGCTGCTGCTGCTGGTATCCTTCCATGGACCTGAGGTTCAGGCCGCCACGAAAATTAAGGGGATTGATGTGTCCCAGTGGCAGGGGACTGTGGACTGGGCGAAGGTGAAAAAATCCGGCGTGAAATTTGTCATGCTGGGGATTGGCCGCCTGAACGGAAGCACCCGGGCGGTGGACCCCAAATTTACTTACAATATTAAAAATGCCATCGCCAACGATATTAAGGTGGGCGTGTATCTCTACTCCAAAGCCACCACGACGGCCCAGGCCAAAAAGGAGGCCCAGTTTGTGCTGGATGTGATCGACGGGTATAAGATCTCCTACCCGGTGGCCTTCGATATCGAGGATGCGATCCAGCAGAAGCTGACCAACAAGAAGCGGACCGATATCACCATCGCCTTTCTGGAGGTCATCGAGGAGGCGGGCTACTATCCCATGATTTACGCCAGCGAGAGCTGGTTCAAGAGCAGCATGGATCTGAGCAGGCTGACAAAGTATGATAAGTGGGTGGCCAACTGGAGCTCCAAGGTGTCCCTGAGCCCCACCTCCATGTGGCAGTACAGCTCCAAGGGTAAGGTGAGCGGCATCTCCACCAATGTGGACCTGGACTACAGCTACAAGGACTACAGCAAGCTGATCACGCCGAGGACCGCGGCGAAGGTGGCGGAAGTGAAGGTGGGGTGGCAGAACGACGGCACCCACTACTGGTACATCCAGAAGGACGGTACCAGAGTGAAAAACGGCTTCAAGACCATCGACGGCAAAAAATATTATTTCGACGAGAGCGGCTACCGGGTGACGGGCTGGAAAAAAATCAGCGGCAAATACTATTACTTCTCCAAGAAGGGCGTCATGCAGACCGGCTGGCTGAAGGTCAGCGGGAAATATTACTATCTGAATAAATCCGGTGTCCGTCAGACCGGCTGGGTAAAGGTGGACGGATACAAATATTACCTGAATAAGTCCGGCGTGCGTCAGACCGGCTGGCTGAAGCTAAACGGCAAGAAATACTTTTTGAATCTGAAGACCGGGAGAATGCGCACCGGCTGGCTCACCTACCAGGGCAAGACCTACTATTTCAGCACCCAGACGGGGCAGATGCGCACCGGCTGGCTCACCTTCGGCACGAAAAAATATTATATCAAGTCCGACGGAAACAGGGCCTCGGGGTGGACCAAAATCAAGGGCAAATGGTACTACTTCAATAAAAAGGACGGCGTGATGAAGAAAAACTGCAAGGTGGGAAAGTATAAGTTCGATAAAAACGGCGTATGCGCCAATTATAAGTAAAACTGGATTGCGTTTCTTGGAAGGCCGTGGTATATTAGGTAATGGCAGAACAGAAATGAATTCATTTTTCACTATGATAGAAGATAAGGAGAGTAAAGATGAGCAGAAAACCAACAGTTTTGATGATTCTGGACGGATATGGACTGAACGAGAGGACAGAGGGAAACGCCATTGCCCAGGCAGCCACCCCGGTGATGGACGAGCTGATGGCCACTTGCCCCTTTGTGAAGGGCAACGCAAGCGGGCTTGCCGTAGGTCTTCCTGACGGTCAGATGGGCAATTCCGAGGTGGGCCATCTGAATATGGGCGCCGGACGGATTGTATACCAGGATCTCACCAGGATCACAAAGGAGATCCAGGACGGCCCCTTCTTTGAGAACAGTGAGCTGAAGCGGGCGATGGAGAACGCGAAGGAGAAGGGCAGCAGCCTTCATATGTACGGCCTGCTCTCTGACGGCGGCGTTCACAGCCACAATACCCATGTATATGCCCTGCTGGAGATGGCGAAGCGCTACGGTCTGACCAAGGTATACGTGCACTGCTTCCTGGACGGCAGAGACACACCGCCCGCGTCCGGCAAAGACTATGTGCGGGAGCTGTCCGAAAAGATGGCGGAGATCGGCGTGGGCGAGGTGGCCACGGTGATGGGCCGGTACTACGCCATGGACCGGGACAACCGCTGGGACAGAGTGGAGAAGGCGTACCGCGCCCTGACCCTGGGCGAGGGTGAGCAGGCATCCTCCGGTGTGGAGGCGGTGGCCCAGTCCTACGCGAAGGATGTGACCGATGAGTTTGTGCTTCCCACCGTTGTGATGAAGAACGGAGCTCCCACCGCCACCGTGCAGGATGGGGATTCCATTATCTTCTTCAATTTCCGTCCGGACCGGGCCAGAGAGATCACCCGCGCCTTCTGCTGCGATGACTTCACAGGCTTTGACCGGGGACCCCGCAAGCAGGTGGTTTACGTTTGCTTTACGGAGTACGATGTGACGATTCCCAACAAGACCGTGGCCTTCAAGAAGGTATCCATCACCAACACCTTCGGTGAGTACCTGGCGGCCCATGGCCTGAAGCAGGCGAGAATCGCGGAGACGGAGAAGTACGCCCATGTCACCTTCTTCTTCAACGGCGGCGTGGAGGCTCCCAACGAGGGAGAGGACCGTATCCTTGTGCCGTCCCCGAAGGTGGCCACCTACGACCTTCAGCCGGAGATGAGCGCGCCGGAGGCGTGTGAGAAGGTGTGCGG
>CAZGRM010000231.1:0-4864 GCA_964528295.1 uncultured Lachnospiraceae bacterium | reverse complement strand
CTGTTTTTTGTGTCTGTTCCACGATTTTGGCTTAATTTACTTTTTTCCACAGTAATCCCCCCTGCCGGACGGCCCGCTCCGGCAAAATATCCCTGGCGGCCCTAGAGCGTGTTTGAAAATTGCTTGTGCCTGGATGGTAGTCCCAATTTGTGGGATATCCGAGTCCGATTGAGGAGGCGTAGTGGGGCTACGCTGACGAAATCGGGCTCGGATAGGCCGCAAAGTGGGGCTGCCAGACAGGTGCAATGAATTTTCAAACACGCTCTACAGCGCAAACAGCGATTTCACCGTCTCAAACAGCTGACTGATATAGGGCACCAGCCAAAATAATACCAGCACCAGCCCGGCCATCCCTGTCAGAAACGCGTGCTCCTCCCTCCCGCTCTGCTTCAGAATCTGACTCAAAACAGAAACCAGAATCCCCACCGCCGCTATTTTGAAAATCAGATTGATACTCATAGCTCACCTCTTCTTCCAATGCTCCGCCCCGGACCCGGTCCGGCTCTGTGGTTCCACCTAACACGCGCCTCTGTCCCCGCTTTCTTTTTGCGCCTTTCTTTCTACACCAGCAAAATCGCCAGAAAAACTCCGGCGGACACCGACAGCTTCCGGTACAGCGCCCCCTTCTCCCGGCAGGTCCTCTCCATCTCACGGCCCATGACCGCGAACCGGTCCCGGTATTTATTCAGCAATGTTTTCTGCATCACCGTGTCCTCATTACAGAGAGCGGAGGAGACCTCGCATATAGTCCGGTACTCCTCCTCCGTCAAAATCCGTTCCAGGCCGCTGTTTCTCGCGGCCTCCCCCCAAATATCCGAAAAGGAACCGCCCCCGGGCTCCACCAGCGCCGACGCGGTCTCAAAAAGACCGGCCAGCTCCGTCCGGCTCCTGCCCGCCGCCTCGCTCAGCGCTTCCCCCAGGGGCGTCCGGTGGAAAACCATCTCCTTTTCCAGCACCTCCAGCAGCTCTCCCATTTCCCGCAGCACCAGCCACCGTCGCCTCAGCCACCGCTCCAGCTCCAGCCCCGCCATGAGGCAGGATGCCAAAACGCAGATGATGCCTGTCAGCTTACAGATCATCCCCACACCTTTTCCTCCTCCTTTTCCCGGTAGCACAAGGTCCCCCTGCCGTCAAAAATCTCCCGGATCCGCCCCGGGCGGCCGCCTCCCAGCACCACGTACCGCTCAAAGGAATGGCTTCTCACCAGCCGGTGCAGCAGCGGCTTTCTCCTGATATCCTCCACAGAATTGCCGTGCACGGTGGCCAGCAGCTTACAGCCGCAGTGAAAAACCGCCTCGATGGCCCGGCCATCCTCACTGCTTCCGATCTCGTCCACCGCGATAACCTGGGGGGACATGGACCGCAGCAGCATCATCATTCCCTCCGCCTTTTTGCAGCAGTCCAGCACATCGGTGCGGATCCCAAGGTCGTTTTGCGGGATCCCAAGGTAGCATCCCCCAAGCTCCGACCGCTCGTCCACCACCCCCACCGTCTGTCCCGGCATATCCAGAAAGCCCTCCGACACCTGACGGATCACGTCCCGCAGCAGCGTGGTCTTGCCGCACCGGGGAGGCGAAATAATCAGCGTATGGCACAGCTCCCCTCCCTCCACCAGAAATGGCATCAGCTCATCGGCGCATCCCTTTTTTTCGTGGGACAGACGGATATTCAGAAAAGAGATATGGCGGACGCAGCTCACCCGCTCTCCCTCCATGACGATCTTTCCCGCGATCCCCACCCTGTGTCCGCCGGGTACCGTGATAAAGCCCTGGCGCATCTCCTCATCGAAGGCGTACATGGAGTAGCCGGAAATCTGCTCCAGCGCTTCCTTCAGCTCCCGGCCGCTCACCACACAGCTGCCTTGCGACTGGTCCGTCAGGCCTCCCTCCGCCGTGATTCCGTATTCTCTCCCGTCATACCGCAAAAGGAGCGGCCGCTCCGCCCGCATCCGCACCTCCTGAAGCTTTTCCAGCTCCAGCCCGGCTTTTTTCAGGATCTCTCTGATCCGCGCCGGAAACAATCCATAAACCGTATCCTCCCGCACCGCTGTCCCTCCCTGCTCCTGTCCTCATTCCATATATATGGAATCTCCCCCGCAAATATGCCAGTGAAGTACCTTTCCGAAAACAAAAAAAGAAAGATACCGATCGTCTCATCGATATCTTCCTTTAGAACTCTGTGTCCATTGGATTTTACCTTCCTTTTTTCAGATTATGAATTTGTTCCTTTCCGTTTTCGGTGGTCCGTACCTCCTGTTCTTCGATTTTCTGGATTCCAATTCATGAAACTTTCATTTCATGTTCGCTTACCTTCTCATTGGAATCTCCTCCTTACTTTTTGTTTTTTTCTCTGTCTGTTTGTTTATGTCTGTATTATATTCCAACTTTCTTGTTTTGTCAATACCTTTTTTGATTTTATTTTTTATTTTATTCTAAATTTGTTATAATTTTCTGAATATTACATGCAAATCCACCTTGCTTTTTCCTGTTCAAAAGAATATAATACATTTTATATCACTCAAAAAGACAAGATCGGAGGGAAATTCCATGAGAAAAAGAGTTGTTGTCGCGCTGGGGCACCGGGCTCTGGGCACCACCTTTCCGGAGCAGCGAAAGGCTGTCAAATCCTCTGCCGCCATTCTCGCCAGCCTGGTGGAGGAGGGGGCCCAGCTCATCATCACCCACAGCAACGCGCCCCAGGTGGGAATGATCCACACAGCCATGAACGAATTTGCCAAATTCCATGAAACCTACGGTGCGCCCATGTCCGTCTGCTCCGCCATGAGCCAGGGCTACATCGGTTACGATATCCAGAACGCGCTCCGGGAGGAGCTTTTGAAGCGGGGCATCTACAAGTCCGTGGTCACTGTGCTGACCCAGGTAACGGTGGATCCCTACGATGAGGCCTTCTATCACCCGGTGAAGGTGATCGGCCGGTATATGACCGCGGAGGAGGCCGCCGCCGAGGAGCGGAAGGGGAATTACGTGGTGGAGGAGCCGGGCAAGGGCTTCCGCCGGGTCGTGGCGGCTCCCAGGCCCCTGGATATCGTCGAGGCGAACGCCATCAATACTCTGGCCAACGGCGGCCATATCGTCATCGCCGGAGGAGGCGGCGGCATCCCGGTCCTGAAGCAGGGCAGCGCCCTGAGAGGCGCCAGCGCCGTCATCGAGAAGGATCTGATCAGCGGCCGCCTGGCGGATCTGACAAACTCGGACATGCTGATGATCCTGACCAATGAGGAGTACGTCAATATTCATTACGGCACTGAGAACGAGACCTCCCTCACCCATATCACCTGCGCCGAAGCCAGACTCCACATGGAGAACGGCGAATTCGGCAAAAACAAGATGCTGCCGAAGATCGAGGCCTCTGTGAATTTTGTCTCCCAGAAGGAGGGCCGCACCGCCGTCATCACCTCCATCGACAAGGCGCTGCCCGCCTATCTCGGCAAAACAGGCACCGTGATCTCCGCCTGATAAAAGCTGTCATGGCAAAATTTTCCGCAAAAAAAGAGTTCCGCTCCGGCGAAACTCTTTTTTTCCTAATTTTTCCCGGTGCTCCCGATGCCTCCCCGGTCCGGCGCCGTCAGCCTCCCCCGCTCCTCAAAGACGATCCTGGGCTGGTGCTCCATGATCCGGAACTGGCAGATCCGGTCATTCACCTTAATTTCCGTATCCCGAAGGGCAATGGCCGGCATATACCACCAGTCATTCGGCCCGGCATAGCTCTCATCCACCACTCCCATATGATTGGACTGAATAATCCCGAAATTCTTGTAGGTGGAGCTCCTGGGCAGGATGTGGGCCTCATACCCTTCCGGAAGCCGCATGGCCACCCCCAGATGGATCAGCCGGAACTCTCCCTTCTTCATCACCACATGCTCCGCCGACCGCAGATCGATCCAGTCGGACTTTCCGTCAATATACTCCAGCCGCTTAATCTCATCGTTCAAATATTGGATTTGAATCGTCTTCATCTGTACTCTCCTTCCGTCAGTCACAGTGCAGCACCAGCTTTCCCTGCCGCAGCGAGGGCTGCACCTCGATCACCTTCTGATTGGCGCTGCCCCTCCAGTGGAGCTGAGGATCCCGCAGCGCTTTCACGTATCTGCCGTCCACCAGCACATCCAGGTACCGGGCGATCTCCCGCCGCTTCACATACTCCCAGGTGAAGCCGGTGTAGAGCCAGATGGTCTTTTCGGGAAACTTCTCCCGGATCTCCCTGGCCAGCTCCGCCACCTCCGGCTCATTAGCTCCGTTCAGCGGATCTCCGCCGCTGAAGGTGATCCCTGACACATAGGATTTCCCCAGCTCCTCAAAAATCTCCGCCTTATCCTTCTCCGTAAACGGGATCCCTCCCTGGGGATCCCAGGTGATGGGATTCTGACATTCCTCACAATTGTGAGAGCACCCCGCCACCCAAAGCACCACCCGCAGTCCATCTCCATTCAGCATGTCGTCCTTTGTAATATTGTGATATCTCATAGCCGCCGCCTCCAGTACATGTCACTATTTCTATCAAAACCCTCCCCCGCCGTCCACAAATCAGGATTTTGCCCCTCCAGGGGGCTCCTCCTACTATATCATGTGTCCAAAAGCAAAAGAGACGCAAGATTCTGTGCATGCATGAACTATATTATCATCAATAGCAGGACACGTCAAGCACAAAAAAGACTGCCGGAAATGGATCCCCGACAGTCCTGCTTACCAGGCGGCCTCTACAAAAACAGGCAGGCGTCCCCTTTGTTAATGGGTTGAAATCGAAATTGCACAAATGTATTGTCCTCCTTACTAATGAATTAAATCTAAGTACGATACAACTGTGTTATACCACGAACCTTGCCCCGGCGCAATCCTGATTTTTT
>CAZGRM010000230.1:0-4917 GCA_964528295.1 uncultured Lachnospiraceae bacterium | reverse complement strand
TTTCCTCCTTGTCCCATGGGCGCGTTTTGCGGGCGCCCACGCAATGTATTTAGTTTGTCGCGTCTAACGCAAATGTAGTATAGCGCCTTTGAATTCCCCGCTTCTGCTCCCGGAGGGATTATTTTTGCCCCGGGAGGGATTGAATTTTCGGAGAAGCTCTTGACTAGTTAGTTTTTACTAACTATAATAAATGGAGCTACTACTGTGTATCTCCCAGAGCTTTGCCCGCTCCGGTATCAGGAGGTGACTGTGCATGTTTGATTTACCCTTAAAGGCGGAATCCTCGATGGTTTTTCCACAAAAGCAACTATTCATCCGCCCCGGCGTCCAGCTGTGGGTCTCCTCCGGCACCATGGAGCGCAAGCTTCAGCGGACCGCCTCCACCACCGCTCCGATTTTTGAGCTGGCCTACAACCGGAAAAATCCGATCCACACAGAGCTTGGCCGCGCCTCGGTGGAGATCCGGCCCGGTTATTCGAATCTAGGGTTTTTGGGGGAAACCACTGGCTACTCGGAATACAGCCGGGACGAGGAAATCCAGCTCTTTTCTATCTGGGTGGAGCCGGATACCTTCAATGATTTTTGTCAGGCGGTCAACCAAAACCCCCGTCAGGACTTCCATTCCTTCCAAAATATCGCCTATCCCTACTACCATTTCAAGTACGATGTGCGGGAGGAATGCCTGCTGAACAAAATCAGCGTCGCTCTGGAAGCCTCCGGGGACCGGTTAAACCATCTTTTGCTGGAAAGTCAGATATTAGAATTGCTGTCAATGAATATTGAGCGGTTAAGCGGCCTCAATGACCAGGGGGAACCGTCCCTCCCCGCCGCCGACAAGGAGAGCCTGCTCCATGCCCGGGAGATTCTCCTGAAGCGTCTGGACTGCCCGCCCTCCCTGGCGGAGCTTTCCCGCTTAATCCGAATGAATGATTTTAAGCTGAAACGTCTCTTCAAGCAGTATTTCGGCAAGACGGTCTATCAGTTTATCCGTGAAGAAAGGATGGAGAGGGCCTTTGTGCTCCTCCAGGAGAAGCGCTGCAATGTCACCCAGGCGGCCACCGCCGTGGGCTATACCAATGTCAGCCATTTTTCAAAGGCCTTCCATGACTATTTCGGGGTGCTTCCCCATGAATTCAGGCATTGAGATCCATGTTTCCCCACAGCGTCTCCTTGATCACAGCGCAGATTTCCCGCAGCACGTAGTGGGGCTCCATGGCCCAATCGCAGGAGGAGGGCAGGCGGCAGATCTGCTGATAGCCCATCTTCTTCGCCAGGGCCCCGGCCCGGTATACGTGGAAATCGTTGGAGATGATCCCCACGGAACGCTCCCTCAGCCCCGGCACCAGCTCACCGCAAAACAGCAGGTTTTCGTAGGTGCTGGTGGACCGGTCCTCCAGAAGCAGCCGCTCTTTGTCCACTCCCCTTCCCAGCAGATACTGGTACATGGCCTTGGCCTCCGTGATATCCTCCCCGGAGCCCTTGCCGCCCGACAGGAGAAACAGGGTATCCGGATTTTCCATGGCATACTCCGCCGCCCGGTCCAGCCGTTTTTTCAGAGCCCGGGAGGGCTCATCGCCCCGGACCTGGGCTCCCAGCACGATGACATATTCCAGATTTTTCTCCGGCTTTTCCAGCATGCCTCCCACGATACGGCTGCCGATGAAGGCCGCCGTCAGGACAGCCACCGCCAGCAGGACGGCGCAGATCCGCGCCACCCAGACCATGGGGGAGGCGGGGTCCGCAAAGGCCCGGAGCATGGCCTGGCGCAGCAGCAGGAAAAACAGCGCCCCCACCGCCCAGATCCAGGAAAAGTCCGCCGTGATCCCGGCATACGCCACGATTCCAATATAATATAGAAAACACAGGACGCCCAGCACCAGGCAGCCTGTCTGCAATCCATTCCGCATAAATTTTCCTCCGAAGCTCCCGGCTTTCTGAATTTTGACACCATCGAAAAAGGGGACAGAGCACGGCTCTTCACCATAGCTCCATCCCCCTGCGTATCCATGTACTCCCGGGCTTATCTGCCGCAGCAATATTTGTATTTCTTTCCGCTGCCGCAGGGGCAGGGATCGTTGCGGCCCACCTTCTTGCCCTTGACGATGGTGTTCATCTTTTTCGCCTCCCGGTACAGGGCCTTCTTCTTCTCGGGATCGAAAATCTTATCCCAGGCCGGAAGCCCGTACAGCCAGTCCGCCTTGGCGTCCACCATGTTTTTGTAGAGAAGCTCGTTGTCGAAGTCCAGGCTCACCACCGTGTCCTCCTCCATCTCCTCGATGGGGTTGGGCGTCTTCAGGCTGTCGTTGATGCCGTCCAAAAATCCCACCATCTTCATTAGCGGAATCTCATACCTCTCCGCCAGCTCCTTCACCGTACCGGAAACCGCCTTCTCCGGATTCTCCAGAAGCTTTTCATAAACTCCCTTCTCTGTCAGAAAATAATCCGACCAGAACTGCTGGAGCTGCTTTTTATCTGTCTCCTGAGAGTAAGCTACCTCTCTCCACTGCTGTAATAATCCCATAACAATACCATCCTTTGTTTCCTTTATTCATCGTTTTCCCATGAAACGCTTTTCCTATTATATAACACTTTCTCTGCTGTGGCAAGAATATATGCCCTTAAAAAAATATTGAAAAAAATTTTATTTTTCCTGAATATTACCGGAAATCAGGGACATACTATCATTAATCTCACAGGAAAACAATTACGGAAGCAACCAACGACGTGACACAAATTTTCTTATGAGATTAGCGTATGCTCTTATCATTGGATCCCCCTCCGATGATAATTCTACAAAAGATAAAAAAATACTTATCCTCCCCTTTTTATTTCCGGCATCCGCGCGGGCTCTTGTGGCCTCGTACAGGTGCCGGAGTTTGTTGTAAATACGGCATTTGTGAGCATTCAATAATATGCGAAAACTCTTACAGTTTCCCATACTTTTCTATTTGATTGGGTTAAAAATGGGTTAAAATAAAGATGATTGATCGGTGTTTCTCATGACAATGTTTTTAGGAGTTCCATCACTTCCGGCAGATCTGTCCGAATAATCTCCCAGACAAGTTTTAAATTTACCCCTTCATAATCATGTACAATCCGATTACGCAGACCATAAATCTGTCTCCAGGGCACCTCTGGATGCGCCTTTTCGAACTCAGTGTCCACTTTATTTGCAATCTCACCAAGCTGGCTGATGTTAAATACGCAGGCTTCAAGGATAATTTCGTTTGCCTTAAAGTCTTCATATTCCATTCCGCTACAGTATCTTAAAATCTTGTCAATATATGTCAGCATCTTGGAAACTACAATCTCGTTTTTCATAAAGCAGCACCCCCGTTTCCCTTATTTCAAAATCTACATATGATCCGGGTTCCACATGGGTAACGTCCAGTACATCCATGTCCTTATCCAGCACGCCCCGTAATTCTTCAATCAATCCCACAAATCTCAGCCCATGAAGGTTGCTATCCACAAGCAAATCCACATCACTTTTGCCCGTTGCCATGCCCTTCCCATATGATCCAAAAAGAACCGCCCTCCTGATGTCATGACTTTTAAACACAGGGGCCAATAGTTTGCGTAATTCTTCAAATGTATAAATTTTATCCGACACCAACCGCACCCCGCTTTCTGTACTATAATATATGAGTATACCACAAAGTCTCCATTTCTTTCTACTACAAGATTTGATACGTTTATGTCAAGTAATCGTTGGCACTTTTCTGACTGTTTTAAAGAAATTTCTTCCTATTTTTTTATTTCCCTTTAAGAACAAAATGCCGCTGCAAATGCTTTCCTCGACGCCGTCATCATCCCATCTAACAGTGGCATATGATGATAGATAATATCCGCATATACATTCCCTTTTCCATCTTTTTTCGGTGCCTTCTGGTATGGTAATAATCCCTCTTTATTATTTGATAAGTATTCATACAGTTTCCTCGCATTGCCGCTTCGTTTATCTGTCTCATCACCCTGGTCCACGCTGTCCGCATAGATACGGATGTACTCCAGCATCTCCTCCATCTTATTTGCTTCAAACAACTCTGTGACTGCTTTCTGTGCCTCTACATCCATCTCTTCAAACAGGACCGGAACACCTTCTGTTCCTTCTGCCTGACCTGTTTCCATCCGTTTTACGCAATGCTCCTCCTCTTCGCTGATCCGCTCACCCAGTTTTTGCGCCAGATTCCACGCACCGCCATGGCTGATGCTCTGTCCGCAGGTCCCGCTGATGCTCTCTGCTGTTACACGGTAAGGAGACTCTGTCACTGTCATGGCAATCTTTTCCGCAAGATTTGTAGAGATCAAGCCGATTTTATCCATACGCATAGCTTCGTCGAGCAAATGTACATACGCAGTCCTCCCATCCTCCATCTAGACCTATCGTTATGGAAAACATTGATAAGGTTATCAACTGCGGTGACCCTTCTTATGGCGGTGCCATGTATAGCTGCCCCCATTGCGGAAACCTTAGATTTGTTCCTTTCCGCTGCCATTCCAAGTTTTGTCCTACCTGTGGCGCAAAATATTCCAACGACAGGTCTACTGCTATGTCCTTTAAATTAATCAACTGCACCCACAGTCACCTTGTCTTCACCATTGACGAATCCCTTCGCCATTTTTTCCTCCAAGACCGCGCCCTCCTCAACTGTCTCTTTGAATCAGTTTCTGAGGTTATTAAAGAACTCTTTTTCTCCCTTAACAAATCTAGAAATTTTGTCCCGGGCTTTATTTGCGTCCTTCATACCTTTGGCCGCCCTCTTGAATGGAATCCCCATATCCACCGCCTTCTTACCGAAGGCGGATATTCCGACGATGGCTTCTGGCGCACTGTTACATACTTCAATTACTCTTACCTCCGCAATGAAGTGCTATAATAAAGTTGTAACAGGAGTGGCTAATAAGATATAATCA
>CAZGRM010000229.1:0-4922 GCA_964528295.1 uncultured Lachnospiraceae bacterium | reverse complement strand
ATTTTTCCGCGCCTTTTCCTCATTTTCTTGATTTTCTTGCTTTAAAGTGCTATAATACCACAAGCATATATAAATTATCAGGAGGTAGTATCATGAAAAAGAAAATTCTTTCCGCCAGCCTCGCCGCATTGACGGTGAGCGCTATGATGGTAGCCGGTGTCAGCGCCGAAGAGCAGACTTACAATGTGGGTATCTGTCAGCTGGTACAGCACGACGCTCTGGACGCGGCGACTCAGGGCTTCAAGGACGCTCTGACCGAGCAGCTGGGCGACGCTGTCAGCTTTGACGAGCAGAACGCTCAGGGCGATCCCACCACCTGCGCCACCATCATCAACGGCTTCGTTTCCAATGGAGTAGATCTGATCCTGGCCAACGCCACCGCTTCCCTTCAGGCCGCGGCAGCCGGCACCAATGAGATCCCCATCCTGGGAACCGCTGTGACCGAGTACGGCGTGGCTCTGGAGATCGAGGGCTTCGACGGCACCGTTGGCGGCAATATTTCCGGTACCTCTGACCTGGCTCCCTTAGACGAGCAGGCTCAGATGCTGGCCGAGCTGTTCCCGGACGCGGAAAATGTGGGACTGCTCTACTGCTCCGCTGAGGCCAACTCTCAGTATCAGGTAGATACGGTGAAGGCTTATCTGGAAGAGCTGGGCTACAGCTGTGAGTATTACGCGTTCTCTGATTCCAACGATCTGTCCTCTGTGACCACCACGGCCGCTTCCGCCTGCGATGTGATCTACATCCCCACGGACAACACCGCCGCCAACAACACAGAGCTGATCAACAATATCCTCCTTCCCGCAAAGGTACCGGTGATCGCCGGTGAGGAAGGCATCTGCTCCGGCTGCGGCGTGGCTACTCTGTCTATCAGCTACTACGATCTCGGATACGCCACCGGCAACATGGCAGCCCGGATCCTGGTGGACGGCGAGGACATTTCCACAATGCCCATCGAGTACGCTCCCCAGTTTACCAAGGAGTACAATCCCAGCATCGCTGAGGAGCTGGGTGTCGCCATCCCGGATGACTATGTAGCCATCGGCGCTGAGGAAGAGGCTGAGACTGAGGCTGTTACGGAGTAATTCCAAAAAAAGGCCGCCCTCTACATAATCCTAGGGCATAAAATTTTAAAACAAACCTGGAACAGCGGGAAAGGAGCTTCCTCTCTCGCTGTTCCTGTATGCGTCTGAAAACTTTATCTGTTCACAGGAACGAAGTTCCGAATTTTATTTCGCGCAACCAGGAGGAACTTACATGGATATCATGAACCTAATCAACGCATTGCCCGGAGCTGCCGCACAGGGGCTGATCTGGGGCATTATGGCCATCGGCGTTTATGTGACCTACCGGATTCTGGATATCGCCGATCTGACCGTGGACGGTACCATGTGCACCGGCGGCGCTGTCTGCATTATGATGATGCAGAGCGGCTTCGGCGTCTGGCCGTCTCTTCTCGGAGCTCTGGGCGCCGGGATGCTGGCCGGGCTGGCCACGGGAGTCTTCCACACCTTTATGGGAATTCCCGCCATTCTGTCCGGCATCTTGACCCAGCTCTCTCTCTACTCAATCAACCTGAAAATTATGGGAAAGGCAAACCAGGCAATCAACGTGGATAAATACAATCTCCTGGTTTCTCTCCGTTATATTAAGGGAGTTCCCTTTTACCAGAACACCATCCTCATTGTGGCCCTCTTCATTCTCGTCCTGATCGCGGTACTGTACTGGTTTTTCGGGACAGAGCTGGGCTGCTCCCTCCGGGCCACCGGCTGCAACGGCAATATGTCCCGGGCCCAGGGAATCAACACCAACTTCAACAAGGTGCTGGGGCTGATGATCTCCAACGGTCTGGTGGCCCTCTCCAGCGCGCTGCTCTCCCAGTATCAGGGCTTTGCGGACGTGAATATGGGCCGGGGCGCCATCATCATCGGCCTGGCCGCCGTCATCATCGGTGAGGCCATCTTCGGAAGGATTTTCCGCAATTTTGCCCTCAGCCTCCTGTCGGTGGTGCTGGGCGCCATCCTCTACTATCTGGTGCTCCAGACCGTCATCTGGTGGGGAATCGATACAGACCTGCTGAAGCTGCTCTCCGCTCTGGTGGTGGCCATCTTCCTGGCGGTCCCCTACTGGAAGGGCAAGTACCTTGCAAAGACCATAAAGCGAGGAGGGAACCCCAATGCTTGAGCTGAAAAATATATCAAAGACCTTTAATCCCGGCACCATCAATGAGAAGCTGGCGCTGGACAATGTATCTCTGAAACTGAACGACGGGGATTTCGTCACGGTGATCGGCGGCAACGGCGCCGGAAAATCCACCATGCTGAACGCGGTGGCCGGAGTCTGGCAGGTGGACAGCGGACAGATCCTCATTGACGGAATCAATGTGACGAAGCTGCCGGAGCACAAGCGGGCCGCCTATCTGGGACGGGTCTTCCAGGATCCCATGACAGGGACCGCCGCCACCATGGGCATTCAGGAAAACCTGGCTCTGGCCAAGCGCCGGGGAAAGGTCCGCTCTCTCCGGCCCGGCATTACGAAAACGGAAAAAGAAGAGTATCAGGAAATGCTGAAGGTGCTGGGACTGGGACTGGAAACGAGAATGACCTCCAAGGTAGGCCTCCTCTCCGGCGGACAGCGTCAGGCTTTGACCTTGCTGATGGCGACGCTGAAGAAGCCAAAGCTGCTGCTGCTGGACGAGCACACGGCCGCTCTGGATCCAAAGACGGCCGCCAAGGTGCTGGAGATCACCGACACCATCGTGAACCGGGATCACCTGACCACCCTGATGATCACCCACAACATGAAGGACGCCATCCGCCACGGAAACCGTCTCATCATGATGATGGAGGGGCACATTGTGCTGGATATCAGCGGAGAGGCCAAGCAGAAGCTGACCGTCCGGGATCTGCTGGATCAATTTGAGCAGGCCAGCGGACAGCAGTTTGTCAATGACCAGGCCCTGCTGAGTCAATAGATAGTGATAGACACAAAAAACGCGCGGGACCGCGGCTCTTTCGCCGCCGCTCCTGCGCGTTTTTTTAACACTCCAAAATTCTTTCTCTCGGATTATGAAATCCGCGCCTTCACCGCAGAGGTCTCCGATGTACCCCGCACGGCCTCCTTCACGTGGGCCTCGATAAATTTCTTGACCTCCTCCCGGGTCATCCCCAGGGAAATCGCCAGCTCTCCGTACACATTCTCCTCCGCGATCTTGAAATATTTGTTGTCGGCCACAGTGACCTTCTTCCCTGCCGCCGCTCTGGAACGGCCCCGGCTGTAGATAGTTTTAATGATACGGATCAGCTCCCGGTTATCGCAGCTCTTGATGGTCTCCCGGTAAATCTGCTCCCGGCCCCTCTCATCCTTGATCCACAGCTCCTCAATCTGGGGGATACTGTCGATCAGCTCCATGGCCTCCTCCCGGGTCATCACCGGACGAATCACAATTCCCTTCGCGTCCACAGGAGTGTAGACCGTACTGCCCTCTATATATTTCGGGGCCAGCGTGTAGTACAGCCTCCCCTTGGCGCCGCCTGAAAAATCCACCTCTCCCACTGCTGTCACCTGGCAGACACCTCTCGTTCCATACACAATATAATCTCCTACCTGATACATGCCTTCACCATCCTTCAACGAATCGCCCGCAGGGATCCCTCCCTACGAATAATGGTACGCCTGATGAACGGCGTACCTGCTTCCCTTTTATTTTACCCCAGTTGAGGCTGATTCGTAAGGATTTTTTTCGTTTCTGGATCATTTTCATGACTTTTACCCACTCAGATTCGGGATTTTTTTGTGTATTTTGCCTATATTACTCCTGGAAGCGAAATTCGTTCAGTTTTCGGATAATTCGGATCAGCTCCCGGCTGTCCTCCTCCCCCAGATAATCCGTCAGCTTCTCATACCAGGCCCGGATCCGCTCGCTGGTGCGGGCCGCCTGTCCCCGGCCCACTGCGGTGATATGGACCAGAACCCGCCGGCTGTCCTCCGGATCCAGAGTCCTGTAAATCATCTGTTTCTCCTCCAGACTTTTCAAGATATCCGCCATCCGGCCGGAGCTCACACACAGCTGCTCCTTCAGAAAGCCGGAGGAAACCCCGTCCTTCTGGTAGGCCAGGTACTGAAGCAGTCCCTCCTCTCCCCTGGCGCTGGCCGCCGTCCTTTTCTGGACCTGCTGCCTGGCCAGGTACGCAAACACCCGGTACAACTCACTTCCTATATTTTCTGATTCGCTCATTTCCTTTTCTTCTCCACACAGCGGCAGCTCCATGGAATACGCCGTCCTCTTCCCGGATACGCCTACCGCTTCTCTATCGGCACATAGTCTCTGCACACCACCAGACTCTTGTACGCGGGACGGATGATTTTATCCATACTCACCAGCTCTTCCATCCGGTGAGCGCTCCAGCCCACGATCCTGGCGACGGCGAAGAGCGGCGTATAGAGCTCCATGGGGATCCCCAGCATATCATAGACAAAGCCGCTGTAAAAATCCACGTTGGGGCTGACGCCCTTATACATCTTGCGCTGCTTCGCGATCAGCATGGGAGCGATCCTCTCCACCTTCTCGTAGAGGCTCATGTCCTCATCCCTGCCCTTTTGCCGGGCCAGACGGCTCACGAAGCCCCGCAGCGCCCGCTCTCTCGGGTCAGATACGGAATAGACGGCATGCCCCATCCCGTAAATCAGGCCCTTCTGGTCAAAGGCCTCCTTATTCAGAATCCTGGACAGATACGCCTCAATCTCCTCATCGTCCCGGTGGTCCTTCACATGCTCCCGGATATCCTCCATCATCTTCATCACCATCAGGTTCGCGCCGCCGTGCTTGGGCCCCTTCAGAGAAGAGAGGGCCGCCGCGATGGCGGAGTAGGTGTCGGTGCCGGAGGAGGTGACCACTCTGGTGGTAAAGGTAGAATTATTTC
>CAZGRM010000228.1:0-4981 GCA_964528295.1 uncultured Lachnospiraceae bacterium | reverse complement strand
ATCTCCAGTTTTTTCTGAAGCCTCGAAAGCTCCTGCTCCTCCTTTTTCAGCCTTGCCTCCCCCGCTCCTTTCTCTCTGCCGTATTTTTCCCGGATCCACTCCAGGATATCCTCCCGCCTCAGCAGCCTTTCGATCTGCTTTGCCACCGCCGAAAGGACCTCCGGCTCTATCTCTTTTGCGGGCAGCTGCCTGAATTCGCCGTGGGGCAGTCCCTGCCAGGCTCTCTGACATTTGTACATGGCCGTTTTACTCTTTTTCCTTTCCCCCGTAGTCCTGAGGGTCCAATAGTTGTACCGGCTGCCGTTGGTCATCTTCCCGCCGCAGCAGCCGCAGTACAATACATCGGTCAAGGCCAGCGCGCCGCCGCCCTGATGCCGGACCGCGTCCCCCTCCTGACCGGCGGCTCCCGCGTATTTCGCCGCTCTCTGCCGGCGCTTCTCCTGGGTCCGCTCCCAGAGCTTACGGTCAATGATCGCAATCTCCCGGTTGGGCTCGGAGGAAAGGATCCAGTCCCCGCTGTCCAGACGGCGGTACCTGCCGTTGATCCGCTCCCGGCGCTTGTATGCCGTGTGTCCTGTGTAAATCGGGTTCGTCAGAATACTGGTGACGGTTCCGCTTTTCCACAGGTCCCTGGGGGCGAGGGCTTTGAAGGCCTCCTCCTCATTTAAATGCCTTGCGATTTTTGCGGAGCCATAGCCCTTGTTCAGGGAAAGGTCGTAGATGTATTTCACCATCTCCGCCTGCTCCGGAATGACCACCAGATGATGAAGCGCCCGCCCGTGTTTGCTGATCTCGCCGGACAGCTCCAGCCGGTAGCCGTAGGGAGGAGCCCCGCCCATGAATTTTCCCTTCCGCACCAGCTTTTGGGCGGTGTCCTTCACCCGCATCCCGGTGTCGGAGCTGCTTTTCTGAGCGTTTCCGTAGCGGAGCGCCAGCATCATCTGCCCCATGATATCATCCGACTCCGGGGAGATACAGCCGTCCTTCACGGTGTAGATATCCACCCCCAGACTTTTCAGCGTCATGACGTAGGAGCCGATCTCCCACATTCTGCGTCCGATCCTGTCGTCCTTGTAGGCCACCAGAATTTCGTATTTCCCGGCTCTGGCATCCTTTAGGGCCTCCTGCAGCACATCCCGGTCGGCCACTCCATTCTTATAGCCGCTGCAGCTGCCCTCGAAGTATTCCTTTTCGTCCAATATCCAGTCTGGCTGCCCTTCGATATACTCCTTTACCAGCTGCCTCTGCACGCTCAGATCCCCATCGGCCTCCAGCTGCTGGTTGGAGCTCACCCGCAGAAGCATTCGGACCCTTTTCGCCATGAAAGCTCCCCCCTCACAACAATTCCCCATTCCTTCGCAGATACTCCCACAGCGCAAGGGCGAGAATATCCCTGACCTCCTCCCTCACCGTCTCCTCCTGCTTTGTTCTGTCTGAAAAAAACAGCTTTACCTTTCTTTTTTCCGGTTCCGTCTGTTTCATTGACTGCTCCCCGCAAATTCCTCCCTTATCCTTATGCGGCGCCGCCGCATTCCATTCGGCGGCGGAAGCTCATTCCCCCAATTTGCGGACACGCTCCAGATCATCAAAAAAAACTGGCCGCCGAAATGGCAGCCAGCCGTTTTTCAGGGAACCGCTCACAGGAAGTCCTCCCGCATGGGTGTAAAGATATCCAGCAGCTTTCCGGCCTCCAGACATTTGCAGCCGTGGGGGACTCCATCCTGCTTCAGAAGCGTATCTCCCGCAGTGACGATTTTTGTCTCGTCGCCGATGGTAAACTCAAATTTTCCGCTGAGCACATAAGTAATCTGGGTGTGGGGATGGCTGTGCGTCGCTCCGATCCCGCCTGTCTCGAAGGTGTTTTCCACCGTCATGACACCGTCGCAGTAGGCCAAAATCCTGCGGACCACTCCATTTCCCATATCCTGCGCTTTCGCGTCCTTATAAAATGCCCACTGTTGATTTTTTTCGATCATCGTCCGTCCTTTCTCCCCTCAGTCAAGGTGAAACACCGGCTTTAAGTCCAGGCTCACCGGGCTGTTATCGGGGTTTGTCTCCATGATGTCGGCCATGTAATCCCACCATTTGCGGTTGACAGCCGTATCCGCGCTCTTCGCCCACAGCTCCTCATCCTCAATCTCGATGTACCCGAACAGAATGCCTGTCTCCCGATCCAGAAAAATGGTATAATTTTTCCCGCCGTGCTGATGGATCATTTCTTTCATCTCCGGCCAGAGCAGATTGTGCCGCCGCTCATACTCCGCCTCCTGTCCCTCATACAGCTTCATCTTAAATCCTTTGATCATCCCGCCAGCCCTCTTCACGCAAAATACTGCTCCAGCACCTTCCGGACCGCTCCCGGTCCCTCCAGCTCGGAGCGGAAAATCTCCTCGATCCGCTCTCCGATCCCCGCCTGGTACAGATCAACGCCGAAAATGTTTTCGTTGGAAAGAATCTTTTTCGCCTGACCCTTCAAACTGTCCGGATCTCCCAGGGTGACACCGGCCAGCAGCCTCCCCATCTCCTCATTCAGAGGATCCGGTGAGAGCTCGAAGGGCTGTCCCTCATCATCCACCGCCAGCAGATACCTGAGCCATCCGGCGATGGCCAGAGGAATCGCTCTCAATTTTTCCGCGCTTCCGTCCCGCTCCACATAGGCCTTCACAGTCTCACCGAAGCGAACTCCAAGTCCCTGGGAAATGTCTGTCACCAGTCTCTGGACCGTATCTCCCAGGTAGGGATTGGGAAATCTCACATAGAGGCACTCCTCCAAAAAGGCCTTGGGAGAAAGGATTCCCGCGTCCTGCACCACCTCCAGGCCCTCCGCTCCCACGGCTTCCGCAAACCTCAGCGAAGCCTTGTCCTTCATCTGATCCGAAAACAGGGTATAGCCCAGCACACAGCCGTAGGGGCCAAGGGCTGAGTGGACCGGATTGAGGCAGGCGGTCACCTTCATCCGCTCTGACTTGTTTACGGTGTTGCGGTCCGTCATATATACGCCGGCCTTTTCCAGGGGCGGGCGTCCATTGGGGAAGCTGTCCTCCACCACCAGATACTGGGGACCCTCCGCATTGATGAAGGGCGCTATGTAGGTCCTCTTGGAGGTGATCACCGGTTGCATCCCCTCCACACCCGCCGCCTCCAGAGCGTCGGCGATCTCCGTGCTGGGCCGCGGTGTGATCTTGTCAATCATGGTCCAGGGGAAGGCCACCGTCTTCTCATCGCTGACGTAGGAGAGAAAATCCTCATCCACATAGCCCTTTTCCTTCCAGGCCTCCGCCATCTCCAGCACCGCTCCCCGCAGCCTGGAGCCATTTTTCGAGCAATTGTCCATGGAAACCAGGGAGAGAGGCGTTCTGCCTGCCTTGAACCGCTCAAAGAGCATGGCCGTCACCACAGCCATCGCTCCCCGGCCCTCCTCCGGTCCCTTTTCGATGTCCTCCTTTACAAAGGGGAAATAATTTCCCTCCGCATCCCGGAGGGCGTATCCCTTTTCCGTGATGGTGAAGGACACCATCTGAAGGCTGGGGGACCGGAACACCTCCTTTAACCGCTCCCACTGGGCCTTGTCCGCCGGCAGCGCCTTCACCGCCTCCGACATGGAGCCAAGCACCCGCCTGTCCACGGTGCCGTCATTGTGAAGAATCACGCTAAGCCCCAGATTGTCGTAGGGGCTGTAGATTTTATCCACCACCTCAAAATCAAAGCTCTCCACACAGGTAATCCCCCGGTCCAGGTATCCTCCATTCAGCAGCTGGTCGGCGATCCCTCCCAGAAAGATCCGAAAAATATTTCCGATCCCGAAGTGGGCCCATACCGGAGCTTCCTTCGCTTTTCTCGCGGCCTCCGCCACATCATAGGACGGAAGCGTGACACCGGCCTTCTCCCAGAATACCTTATCATTCAGGTTCGCAATTGAAAGTTTCACAGTATCCCTTCCTCTCTAAGTATTTTTGTCCGCAAATCTCTTTCATCGTAAAGGAATCTTTTTTCCTCCACAACTCCCATCTGCTTTTCACCCTATTATAACCCATAGCGGTGATGATATCCAGAGTATTTTTCCTCTGCCGAAGCAATGCGTTTCTCCTCTGCCGAATCCGCGGCGGTCTCCCTACCACTCGGTGTAGATCCTGTTCATGGTAAAGGACTGGATGGCCAGGATATTGGCGATCAGTGTCTCGTAGGGCCAGGTGGCGTAGATTTCACTGCTGGCCACGTTCTTGATATAATCCTTGTAGCGCACGTAGTAATTGCCCGCCGTGGTGTCGCCGGGCGTCCCGTTGTGGACCACCACAAATTCCGGCACCACCACATCATCCAGCACGATCTCTCCGCTGACATCCATCGGCTTGATCTCATCCTCCGCGATTTTGGGCGGATAGTCCCCATAGAGGGTATGCTCCGGGATGGAGACCACATCCGGGGGCTGCTCCGGAAAAAGGGGCCGCAGCACCGCGTTCTGGATGGAAAATTGACGGCTGAGGATCTCGGAGCCGGTGATGGTCAGAGTCTCATAGCCCGGGGCCGAGACCCGGATCGTATACTCCGAATAGGGCTGTATCTCAGTGGGCTCCAGACTGTACTCGATGGGAGGCGCCGCCAGTGTCAGCACAGCGGTGCGGCCGGTGCTGTCTGTCCGCGCCTCCTCCAGAATATTGTCCGGATCTCCCGTATAGGATATGTCCACTGTGGCATCCTCTATCGGGAAATTTTGTTCCGAGACGGCTGTGACCTGCAGCTCTCCGCTATCTGTCAGATCGGTCTGTGCCGCCCGAACCTTGGGAAAACCAGAATATTGACTCATAGCTCACTCCTGTATACACTTACTTTTATCTTATGTGCCATCCACAGGAATGTGCGCAAATCCGGTGCCCTGGAGCGTGTTTGAAAATTGCTTGTGCCTGGATGGTAGTCCCAATTTGTGGGATATCCGGGTCCGATTGAGGAGGCGTAGTGGTGCTACGCTGACGAAATCGGGCTC
>CAZGRM010000227.1:0-5029 GCA_964528295.1 uncultured Lachnospiraceae bacterium | reverse complement strand
AATAGGATGATTCTTTTTGGTTTTAAGTTTGATTGCAGCCTTTGGCTGCGATATGGTATAAATAAGAAAGCCCGGCAGAATGAACCAGAGATAGGTCTTCTTTTTCCGTCTTCGTTTCATAAGTGTTCTCTGCCTCCTTTTAAGACGGCTGTATGCCCTATGACATACAGCCGTTTATCCGTCATCCATTTACCAAATCCATGTCAAGCATATCCTGCATGACGGCCGCGGCCTCCTCCGCCGTCTTCTGCCCGAACAGCACATTCTGAAGACACTCATTTAAAAGGCCGAAGGCATCGTAGCCCTCCTTCACAAACAGGGCGTCCCGATCCACAAAACCGCTGACCAGCAGATCGCCGGTTCCGAATTTATTCATCAGCCGGTCCGGGGACTCCAGCTCCTCCAGTCCCTCCACTCCCATAATGGGTACGTTATTCCCCAGATCCAGAAGCTTCTGCATAGGCTCATAGGACATCAAATACTCCGCCAAAAGGATGGCCTCCTCCTTATGGGGCGTTTCCGAATAAATGCTGAAGCCGATTTCTGTGGCCGTCGCATTGTAGGTGGGACGGTTCCCATCCGCTGTAGGCCAGAGAAATACATCAATATTCACATTCTCCATGGCGGAATAGGTGCCCGCCATCCAGGAACCGTCCGCCATCATTGCCGCGTTCCCGGAGGAAAAATAAAGGTAAGCGCCGTTTGAGTCCATGCTGGAATAATCTTCCCCGAAATATCCCTTATCCCGGAAGTCCGCCAGTATCTGGAGCATCTCCCGGAAGGTATCGCTGGTGAAATCATTTCCGTCATAGGGGAAAGCCATATTCCACTCCGGATCATAGGAGGACATCATGGTATTGAACCACCACTGAATCCCGTTGGCATCCAGTCCCGGAAGAGCAAAGGGCACCACACCATTTTCCACCAGCGTGTCACAGATTGCGATCATCTCGTCCCAGGTTTCCGGCTCCTTCAGGCCGTACTGGTCAAAAATGTCTTTATTGTAAAATACTCCATAGGCGTCTCCCAGAGCGCTGGGCGTCATATAGGTGACTCCGTCCACCTGCCCCCAGGTCATGATTTCCTCCGGCCAACCGGAAAAATCCATCAGGTCGTCCAGCGGCAGGCATACGCCCATATTTACATAATTGTTAAATACCACCTTTTTTGTTCCGCTGGTGGCGAACAGATCCGGCGCGTCTCCGGTCTGCATCGCGGTGGAGAGCATACTGTAATACTGATCATCATCATAGGCAATGTATGTGGCCGTGATGTTGGGATGCTCCTCATGAAAGCTGTCAAAAATCTCTTTATAGAGATCCGCCCGCTCCGCATGCCAGCTGTAAACCTTCAGCTCCACAGTCTCCTCCTGGGCCGACACAGCTCCTCCCGCCGCCATCGCTGCCATTGCCGCCGCCAAAGCCAAATTCATCCATCTCTTTTTCATGTTCTTGCCTCCTTTGTTTTTTGATAGACAAATTATAGAGAAAAAAAGGTGCCTCTTCCAGGAACAAATTTTGTCAATTCATGCAAAAAATCCACAGATTTTTCTGTTATCTGTGGATTTTCCTTCCATTTTTTTAGGTTATATGCTTTTTTTAAAGTCTGACACCGTCATTCCTACCGTTTTCTTAAACACCTTTATAAAATAATTGGCGTTGGGATACCCCACCTGGTATGCGATCTCCTCCACCGACTCGTTGGTGGTACGCAGCAGCTTCACCGCCACATTGATCCGGTAATTGGTCAGATAGGCGATGAAGGAGGTGCCGGTCTTCCGTTTGAAGAGAGAGCTGAAATAGGAGGGATTCACATTCAGCAGCTCCGCCACCTCCTGCAGAGACAGGTTTTCCTGATATCGCTTGGAAATCATCCATTTTGCCCGGGAGATCAGTTCATAGTGAGCCTCCACATTTTTCAGGTACTCTCTCACCTGTTCCACCACCTCAAAGAGAAACTGCTTCAGTGAATCCACCGTGTAGGAGCAGTCTGCCTCCCGCTCCTTCCAGCCCGGTATCAGCTCCTCCAGGCAAATCCTGGTATTTTCCCGCAGAAAGTAATCGATTTCCGAACAGATCGTGAAGGTAAAACGGCAGACATTCCGGGGCTTCACATTTTTTTCCCGCTTCAGGCCTTCGTAAAACTCCTCCAGGCTCACCGCAAGCACCGTGAAATTATTGAAATCAAAGCAAAGCTTCACCTCCCGCAGGCACTGAAAAAAGCTGGTCTCCTCCTGATATTCTCCCCTCCCTTTTCCGTATCGCCGATAAGCCTCCTCCGGGTAGTAAAAGAGACTCTGCCAGGCCAGGTCCGCCTCCAGGCGGGCTTTTCCGGCTCCCGCCAGACTGTCAAAGGGCTCCGACACTCCCGCCTGTACATACATCTGAAAATATTCCCGCATCACAAAATCCAGCCGTCTGATCCACGACGCGATTTTCTCCTCCGATCCCTCCCCCGTTTCCTGCCATAGAAAAACAAGATAACCGCCCGCGTCATCCAAAACCACCGCCTCCTCAAAAAAGAGTGTACCACTCTCCCGGATACTTTCCTTCACCGCGGCAGGCTGAGGATTGTGCCGGTCATACCGCCGATGATCCCTCTCCCGGACCAGGCAGAGCCGGACCGCCAGAAATTCCTTTCCCACAAAGCAGGACTCCAGCTCTCTGTAGGCGCTGCTGATTTTCTCATTCTCCAACACAAAACCCGCATCCCTGAAATCGGAAAAAAACAGCTGTCTCTTTTGTTCCTCATGGATGGGGAGAAGCCGGGCCTCCTTTTTCTTCCGCTTTCCCGCCACCTCATCCAGCAGCGCCAGAAAGCTCTCCGGCTCAATGTCCTGCTTTAGAATATAATCTGTGATGCCAATCTTGAAACAGTTTTTGACAATCTCAAAGTCGTCAAAATTGCTGAGTACCACGATTTCCATCGAATCTGAAAACTCCCGGATCCTGGCGATCAGCTCCTCCCCATCCATCACCGGCATCCGTATGTCCGTAATCACAATGTCCGCCTCATGCTCCCTGAGATAATCCAAGGCTTCTCTTCCATTTTTGAACAACCCCGCGATATGATAGCCCTTGGCCTCCCAATCCAGCAGCGCCGCCAGCCCCAGGCGGACAATATTTTCATCCTCCACAATGATTAGCTCAACCATTCTTACCTTCCCTCCTCCCGGGAAAACACACCGTCACCCTCGTCCCATGCCCCACCTGGGATTCCATGGTAATTCCGTACCGGTCCCCATACAGCATCTTGATCCTCTGATCCACGTTCTGAATCCCAATGTGGTTAAACTTACTTTCCTGACGCATGCATTGATCCATTGCTCCTGATCCATACCGGAACCGTTATCCTCAATGGAGAGTACCAGATTTCCCTCCAAAAATTCAGAGGTGATAAGAATCCTTCCCCCCTCCGACCGGTCAGAAAAGCCATGCAAGATAGCATTTTCCACAAAGGGCTGGATAATAAACTTCGGCACCATACACTGCCTCGTATCCGGCTCCAGCTTCATCTCCAACGTAAAATTGCAGTACCGGACCCGCATGATCTCCACATAGCTGACCAACACCTGAATCTCCTCCTCCAGAGGGCGCTCCGTCCGTGTGTCATTGATCACAGAGCGCAGCAGCCTGGTCAAATGGTCAATCTGCTGCTTGATCCTATCCTGTCCATTAAAGATCGCCATCCATCGAATGGAATTCAGGGTATTGTACAGGAAATGAGGATTGATTTGGGCCTGAAGCACCTGAAATTCCGTATCCCGCAGCTGCTCCTGCTTCTGATTGTTTTCCCGGATCAGCCGTTCGATCCGGTCCAGCATAAAGTTGAAATACTCTGCCAGCCCCCGAAGCTCCCACAACCGATAGTCCGGCACCCGCAGCGACATGTCTCCCTCGCTGATTCTCAGTATCACATCCTTCATGTCCGTGATAGGACGGATAACACTTCGCACGATCCACAGTGCCGCCAGCACGCTGACGCCGATCAGGACCAGGGAGATTACAATACTTCTCTGGATGGTCCGGCTGATCCCGGCGGTCACACTTCCCAGCTCAATGACGCTGACGTGCAGCCACCCTGTACTGGCCGATTCCTGCCGCACAATCAGCAAATTCTGCCCCTCCAGGCTCACTGTAAAATAACTGCTGTCACTTTCCCGCACCCTCCGAATCAGGTCTTCGTCCGAAAGCTTCAGCTTCTCATTTTTCCTTTTATACATAATTCCATCCTGATCCGACAGAATATAGTAGGAGGACTCCTGGTTCACATCCTGATTTTTCAGGGAATCCTCAAAAAAATTATCGGATACAAAGACCATCTCGTAGCCGATCTCCTCCATATCATCCCCGATGATCAGTCTTCCCATAGCAAAGGTATTCAGGTTTTGACTTTTAAAATGAGGATACTCCGCCGTGTCAAAGAGCACCAAGCGCCCTGATTTTTCTTTCAGCCGCTCATAAAAATCATTTTCATAGGAAGAAATATTCCCTCCGATATCGTACTGAGAGTAAATTTTATTGGGAGAAACCAAAACAATAGAGGTGATATCCATGAAATACCGCTGGAAGGCCAGACTATTCAGCCGGTTTTTCAACAACAGAAGATTGCTGGCGTACTCCCGCGCCTCCTCCTCCGCGTCCAGGGATAAAACCCTTCGGATATCGCTGTCGGCAAAGATCTTCACCGTAAGCTCTTCATAGCTTTTCATTCCCTCGTCAATGCTGAGACATTTGGATTTCAGATTGTTCAGCTCCGCATTGTACAGCTCCTGAATCATCTGACGGGAATATTCCTTTTGGGTAACGAAAAGAACCGCCCCTACGGAGAGGACGATCAGAACAATAAAGGAAAAGATCAGGCAGATCTTCAACGACATCTTCTTGAAACACTTGCCAAAAAACGACATTTTTTTACACCCCTCCTCTATTATACCGGAATATGAGAGATTTTAAAACCGTTTCGCCTGACAAACAGGGTTGTTTCACGAAACATTCATTGACAGACCTGACTTATACAATCTTGTGAT
>CAZGRM010000226.1:0-5031 GCA_964528295.1 uncultured Lachnospiraceae bacterium | reverse complement strand
GCCTAAAAGCGCCCTTACATTGTTTTGGAAAGTCCCCTACCCGCCCCGGTGGCTGTATACTGGCTGGTGTGTGAATAGTAACGAAGAATAAAAGCAGGCGGGCAGGCGTCCGCCTGTTTTTCTTGTTTCTTCGTTCAGAATGTGATAAGATACGGAGAAAGCAAATTTTACCTTTTCCCATCTGGAAGAAGGGTGGGAGAAAAAGGCAGAGGAAATGATATGACAAGGATATTAAAAAAAGAAAAGCCGGAGGGCAGTGTTCGACTGAATAAATATATCAGTGACGCGGGGATCTGTTCCCGGAGAGAGGCGGACCGTCTCATTGAGGCCGGAAAGGTGCTGGTGGACGGGAGGCGGGCTGAGAACGGTCAGCAGATCCGGGCCGGACAGCAGGTGACCGTGGATGGGAAGGAAATCTCCAGGGAAGAGGAGATGATCCTGCTGGCGTTTTACAAGCCCCGGGGTGTGGTCTGTACGACGGACAAGCGCTGGGGCGATGAGACGGTCTACGACCTCCTCCATTATCCGAAACGGATTTTTTCCGTGGGGAGACTGGATAAGGAGTCGGAAGGCCTGCTGCTGATGACCAACAATGGAGAGATTCTGAATAAAATCATGCGGGCCGGGAATTATCATGAAAAGGAATACCTGGTGACGGTGGACCGGGAGATCACCCCGGAATTTTTGGAAAAGCTGGCGAGGGGAGTCTATCTGAGAGAGCTGGATGTGACCACCAGGCCCTGCCGGGTGGAGCTGGCGGGAAAAAATCGCTTCCGCATCGTGCTGACCCAGGGCTTGAACCGGCAGATTCGCCGTATGTGCGGCGCGTTTCATTATAATGTGACACGGCTGGTGCGGGTGCGGATTATGAATATCGAACTGGGCAATCTGAAGCCGGGAGAATACCGCAGCGTCAGCCGGGGTGAGTATGCCAGGCTGCGGGAAGGGCTGGCGGACTCCGTAAATCCTGGCCAAAAGCGGCAGGCCAGGGGACCCGGGCCAAAGCAGCCGGACCAGGGAGACAGGAAAAAAGGCGGCAGGAGCAAATCGGAAAGGAACAAAGAGAGACCATGAATCAGCAGATAGAGAGAATGAAGGAGTTGTCCGGCAGACTGCGGGAGGCGTCCAGAGCATATTATCAGAACGATGTGGAGATCATGACCAACCGGGAGTACGATGAGCTCTATGACGAGCTGAGGCGGCTGGAGCAGGATACGGGAATTGTGCTGGCAGGGAGCCCCACAGTGACCGTGGGATACGAGGCCCTGGAGCAGCTTCCAAAGGAGCGGCATGAGGAGCCCATGCTTTCCCTGGATAAGACGAAGGAAGTGGCGGCGCTGGAGGAGTTCGCCGGGGATCATGAGGTGCTGATTTCCTGGAAGCTGGACGGCCTCACCGTGGTGCTGACCTACCAGGACGGCCAGCTGAAAAAGGCGGTGACCCGGGGAAACGGGGAGACCGGAGAGGTCATTACAAGCAATGCCCGGGTCTTTCAGAATATCCCGCTGCGCATATCCTATCAGGGAGAGCTGATCCTGAGAGGGGAGGCCATCATCACCTACTCTGAGTTTGAGAAAATCAATGAGGAGATCGGGGACGCGGACGCACGCTACAAAAATCCGAGGAACCTTTGCAGCGGCTCCGTGCGGCAGCTGAACAATGAGATTACGGCCCGGCGTCACGTCCGGTTCTACGCTTTCGCTCTGGTGCGGGCCGAGGGTGTGGATTTTGAAAATTCCAGGAGCAGGCAGTTTGAGTGGCTCGCCGCCCAGGGCTTTGATACGGTGGAGTATCACAAGGTGTCGGCCGGTCAGGTGGCGGATCGGGTGGCCTATTTTGAGGAGAAGATCCGGCACTACGATATCCCCTCCGACGGCCTGGTGGTGACCTATGACGATATAGCCTACGGCAGATCTCTGGGCAGGACAGCCAAATTCCCCCGGGATTCCATGGCCTTCAAGTGGCAGGACGAGACCAGGGAGACCACATTGAAGGAGATCGAGTGGAGTCCCTCCAGGACCGGGCTGATTAATCCGGTGGCCATCTTTGAGCCGGTGGAGCTGGAGGGTACCACGGTGAGCCGGGCCAGTGTTCACAATCTCAGTATCATGAAGGGACTGGAGCTGGGGATCGGGGATACCATCACGGTCTACAAGGCAAATATGATCATTCCGCAGATTGCGGAAAATCTGACCAGGAGCGGGAAGATCACCGTGCCGGAAATTTGCCCGGCCTGCGGCGGCAGGACGGCGGTGAAGCAGATCAACGAGGTGGAGACCTTGTACTGTACCAATGACCGGTGCGGCGCCAAGCGGATCAAAGCCTTCGCTCTCTTTGTGAGCCGGGACGCCATGAATATAGAGGGGCTGTCGGAGGCTACGCTGGAGAAATTCATCGCAAAGGGCTTTATCCACACCTTTGACGAGATCTACCATCTGGACCGGCACCGGCAGGAGATCGTGGAGCTGGGGGGCTTCGGGGAGAAATCCTACGGAAATCTGATGGAGAGCATTGAGCGGTCCAGACAGACCACGCTTCCCAGAGTGGTCTACAGTCTGGGGATCCCCAATGTGGGAGTGGCCAACGCAAAGCTTCTGTGCCGCTTTTTCGACTATGATCTGGAGCGTCTGAGAAACGCTACGGAGGAGGAGATCGCCTCCGTCGAGGGAGTCGGAGGAGTGATCGCCGCTTCGGTGGCCGGATATTTCCGGGACGAGGCCAACGCCCAGGCGGTGGACGCGCTGATGAAGGAGCTGAGTGTGGAAAAGCCGACGCCGACGGCCCAGGCCGGAATGCTGGAGGGGAAAACCTTCGTGATCACAGGGAGCGTCCAGCATTTCGCTAACCGCAATGAGTTAAAAGCCTTTATCGAGGACCGGGGCGGCAAGGTGACCGGAACTGTCACAAAAAAGACAGATTACCTGATCAACAACGACACCGCCTCCTCCTCATCAAAAAATAAAAAGGCCAAGGAGCTGGGAATTCCGATCCTGTCGGAGGAGGATTTTCTGGCCATGGCGGAGGAGTAAGCAAGGGGATGTATCCCCGCGGTAGACCGCGGGGAAGCCGATTGGAAAGAAAGGGACGATAGTATGCCGATTAAAGTACAGAGCCAGCTTCCCGCAAGGGAGATTCTGGAGAGAGAAAATATATTTGTGATGGATGAAAACCGGGCGCTTCATCAGGATATCCGCCCGATTCACATTGCGATTCTGAATCTGATGCCGCTGAAGGAGGAGACGGAGCTTCAGCTTCTGCGCTCCCTGTCCAACACGCCGCTGCAGGTGGACGTGACCTTCGTGAAGGTAAGCAGCCACGAGTCAAAAAATACTTCCGCCAACCATCTGAACAAATTTTATGTGGGCTTCGATGAGATCAGGGAGCGGCGCTTCGATGGAATGATCATCACCGGGGCTCCTGTGGAGATGATGGAATTTGAGGACGTGGACTATTGGCATGAGATGACGGAGATCATGGAGTGGACCGATGAGCATGTGACCTCCACCATCTACCTGTGCTGGGCGGCCCAGGCCGGTCTGTACTACCATTATGGCCTGCAAAAAAGGCTGCTGGATCACAAGATGTTCGGCCTGTTCTGGCACCGGGTCCTGAACCGGAAGATTCCCCTGGTCCGGGGCTTTGACGACGTGTTCCTCGCACCCCATTCCCGGCACACCGAGGTGCCGATGGAGGAGATCCGCAAGGTGAAGGAGCTGACCGTCCTGGCGGAGTCGGAGGAGGCGGGGCTGTTTCTGGCCATGGCGGACAACGGACGGAAAATTTTCGTCATGGGACATCCGGAGTATGACCGGGTGACCCTGGACGGAGAGTACAAGCGGGATCTGTCCAAGGGACTGCCCATCGATATTCCGAAAAACTATTACCGCGATGACGACCCGGAAAACAAACCGCTGCTTATGTGGCGCTCCCACGCCAACAATCTCTATACGAACTGGTTAAACTACTACGTTTACCAGGCCACCCCCTACGACATGGTGGGAACCCCCGATTTTGCCACAAAGCTCAAAGAGAAAGAGCTGGTGGAGGACAACCTGTACTATATTTGATCCGGGCTTTTCTTTGCGCGGCTGCTGGAGGAGACCGACGAAAAGGTGATCGACATCAGCCAGCGGGTGGGCTATGAGAATGAGAAGCATTTTATGAAAACCTTCAAGAGCGTGTGCGGCGTGTCTCCTTCGGAGTACCGCAGGAATATGCGGCTGGGAAAGGGGAATCCGGAGTAGCCTTTTCAAAAAAATCTTGACAAAAGCGTTTTTTCGGAATACATTGTAAACTGAAAATAAATTTTGGTTGACAAATACGGCGAACAAACCCGTGTCTGCCGCCGGATCGGCGGCATGGATTTTGAAAAGGAGACATAAGAATATGGATGTATTGGCTTTGGCTCAGGAGATTGTTGACGGAAGGAGAATCACCAGGGAGGATGATCTCTCCTTCTTTTTGACCTGTGATTTAAAGGAGCTCTGTCAGGGGGCGGATCTGATCCGGGACCGGCTGGTGGGCGACAAGGTGGATCTGTGCTCCATCATCAACGGGCGCAGCGGCCGCTGCCCGGAGGACTGCAAATATTGCGCCCAGTCGGCCCACCATCACACCAGCTGTGAGGTCTACGATTTTCTGGATGAGGAAAAGATTCTGGAGGTCTGTAAACGGAATGAGAGCGAGGGCGTGGACCGTTTCTCCATCGTTACCTCCGGCAGAGCCCTGACCGGGGCGGAGTTCGATAAGGCCATTCACGCCTTTGAGAGGATGCGGAGGGAGTGCAAAATTGATCTGTGCGCCTCCATGGGTTTTCTTGACGCCGGCCAGCTCCACCGGCTTCACCAGGCGGGAGTGACCAGCTACCATCACAATATCGAGACCTCCCGCCGGAATTTCCCCAATATCTGCACCACCCACACCTACGACCAGAAGATCGAGACCCTGAAAAAGGTGAAGGCGGAGGGGATGTGCGCCTGCTCCGGCGGCATCATCGGCATGGGGGAGACCTGGGAGGACCGGCTGGATATG
>CAZGRM010000225.1:0-5044 GCA_964528295.1 uncultured Lachnospiraceae bacterium | reverse complement strand
GTCCCGGCGGATGGCGTTCATGTCGGTGTAGAGCCCCTCTCCGTGGGAAAATCCGTACTGCTTCAGCGCGTATCGTTTCCACTTCGCCAGGGAGTGGACGACCTCCGCCTCCGCTTCCGCCTGCTCCTTGATGCCGAACTTCACCGGGCGCTCCACGCCGTTTAAGTTGTCGTTCAGGCCGGAGGCGGGATCCACGAACAGGGGAGAAGAGACGCGCAGCAGATTGAGCTGCTTTGCCAGCACGCTTTGGAAAAAGTCTTTGACTGTCTTGATCGCGATCTGTGTGTCATACAGTGACAGGGGAGAAACATAGTTCTCCGGAATAATCAAATGCTCCATTTTCTTTTGATACCCCTCTGAATATGTAAAATTAACAAACAATCTTCGGATAACATTATAGCAGAACTTTTTCAGGTTACAACCTTAAAAACTTAAAAAACGCGAAAAAAAAGCCTTGCCAGACCGGAAAAATTGTGCTAGGATTACTGCATTATGAAAAAGCGTTGAAGGAGACTCTGTTTCTGAAACTCGACAGGAATTCGGCATCACCGACTGAGAGTGCCGATGGCAGGGAAGGAGACAATAGGGAACACTCCGGAGCTGACTGTTTGAAGCGGCGAGGGACCGGACGGGATTTTATAGGATTTCGTCAAAGGGCCGGGCTGACAGTAGGGCAGTACGTCGCACGCGTTAAGTGCAAAAAGAGAGGTAGACGACGTTGTCTGCAATGCGGGTGGCACCGCGGGTAAGATTATCCGTCCCGGAATATCATTATGTGATGTTCCGGGCTTTTTTTGTGCCAAAGGGAGGCGCAAAAAAAGCCCGGAACCGGAAGGAGAGCATTATGGAATTTTTATCAGGTGTAACACAGAAGGAAACATTGGAGCTTGATGAGCTGCTGGAGGACTCTCGGATCGGCAGTGAGGTAAAGGTGAACGGCTTCGTCCACACAATCCGCGACATGGGAGAAATCTCCTTCGTGGTGCTGAGAAAGCGGGGCGGACTTTTGCAGTGCGTCTTTGAGGAAGGCCAGGGAGACTGCGATGGGAAGGACATCCGGGAATCCCAGACCGTGGAATTTACCGGAATCCTGGAGCGGGACGACCGGGCCCCTCACGGCGTCGAGGTGCGGGTAAAGAAGGTGAGGCTGCTTTCCGCACCCTGTGAGTCCCTGCCCCTGCCCGTGGGCAAATGGAAGCTGAATACCTCCCTGGAGGCGAAGCTGAACTACCGCAGCATTTCCCTGAGAAACGTGCGGGAGCGGGCCAAATTCCGCCTGCAGGAGGGGATTGTCCGGGGCTTCCGGGATTACCTCTACAGCCAGCAGTTTACGGAAATCCATACCCCGAAGATCGGAGCCAAGGGCGCCGAGGGCGGTTCCAATATTTTCAAGCTGGATTATTTCCATCGCCCGGCGGTGCTGGCCCAGAGCCCGCAGTTTTACAAGCAGATGATGGTGGGCGTGTTTGACCGGGTCTTTGAGACGGCCCCGGTGTTCCGGGCGGAGAAGCACAATACGAAGCGCCACCTGAACGAATATACCAGCCTGGATTTTGAGATGGGCTACATCGACAGCTTCCGGGACATCATGGAGATGGAGACGGGATTTCTCCAGTACACCATGAAGCTTCTGGAGCGGGAATACGGGGAGGAGCTGCGGATCCTGAAGGTGACGCTGCCGAAGGTGGACCAGATCCCCCAGGTGAAGTTTATGGAGGCGAAGGAGCTGGTGTCTAAGAAATACAACCGGAAAATCCGCAACCCCTACGACCTGGAGCCGGAGGAGGAGACGCTGATCGGCCAGTATTTCAAGGAGGAGTACGGCGCGGACTTTGTGTTTGTGACCCACTATCCCTCAAAGAAGCGTCCCTTCTACGCCATGGACGATCCGGAGGACACCAGATTCACCCTGAGCTTTGACCTTTTGTTTCACGGCCTGGAAATCACCACCGGGGGCCAGAGAATCCATGAATATCCCATGCTCAGCGAAAAGATCGCGGCCAGAGGAATGACCGAGGAGGGGATGGAGCAGTACCTGGACACCTTCAAATGCGGAATGCCGCCTCACGGCGGGCTGGGAATTGGCCTGGAACGCTTGACAATGAAGCTGGTGGGAGAGGATAATGTAAGAGAGACCACGCTGTTTCCGCGTGATTTGTCGCGGCTGGAGCCATAGAGGTGAAGCATCCACCTGATTTTGCTCCAGGAGCAGGAGAGGGAGGAAGAAAATATGGAACGATGCAGACTGTGCGGAGGCAGGCTTTCCGGCGGAAAATGCAGGGAATGCGGCCTGGACAACCGGAAAAATGACAGCAAGTACCGGCTGAATGTCCACAATGACAAGGGGAACCCGCTGCACCAGGGAGAGTGCTGGGAGAATCTGAACGCGGACCGCTGGGAGAGAAAGAAGAAGCAAAAACCCAGCGCCCATCCGAATGTGGAGAGAAAAAAGAAAGAACAAAAGCCCGGCGCCTATTCAAACGCGGAGGGGAAAAAGAAAGAACAAAGCCCCGGCGCTCATCCGAATGCGGAGAGGAAGGAGACGGAGGCCAGGCGGAAGGAACGGCAGAGTGTGGGGACGGTGAAGAAGAAACGCAGGGCCTGGCTCTGGCTGGTCCTCCTGCTGGTTCTCGTCATAAACCTCCTGCCCCTTGGGATCGAATATCTGGAGGATCACGAGGAGCTGACGGAGGAATTTCTCCAAAATCTGCTGGGGGAGGGAGAATTTTACTCCGGCGGCGAGGTATTTCAGGAGCAGGTGACGGAGCGGCCCCAGAGAATCGATTGGGATCAGACGGAGGAGGGCTACTGGAAGCGGGAGCTGACCCAGGGCTGTTATACGGTGGGATACGAGATTCCCCAGGGAGAGTACCAGTTTATCTGTGAAACAGGTACTGCCTGGATTGATTTGCTGGAGGGGGATCAAGTGGTGGATTACTACTGCCTGTATTCCCAGGAGGAGCAGCCCCGGTATGAGGAGAGCGTGGGAGAGGCCTGCCCGTATTTTGAGCGGTCGGAGCCGGTATCCCTGAAAAATGGGATCACGGTGTATCTGGAGGATTGTGAGGAGAGCATATATATAGAAGGAATCGGCGACATCGCCTCGCTGAAGGAGCATGAAGCCCAGGGATTGACGGAGACCGTAGCGATGAGGGCGGACCCGGCGGCCCTGGAGGGAGAGCAGGTGGCGGAGAAGGATTTCCCGACGGGTGTCTATGATCTCATGCTGGAAAACGGGAAGGGCTGGGCCTCTGTTTTGGTGGAGAATGAGAAGACGGAAAAATACCGGTATATATCCCTGACGGGGGAGGAGGTTTTCTTCCGGTTCCCCTTTGAGCGGGGAGATCAGGTGAAGATATCCTACCAGGAGGAGGGCACCTGCGTTTTGCTGGCTCCCAGCTATTAGAGATGGAGAGAAAGGAGACAGAAATGGCAAATATCATCAGCGATGAGACAATCGAATATGTGGGGATTCTGGCGAAGCTGGAATTGTCCCGGGAGGAGAGGGAGCAGGCCAAAAAGGATATGGGCCGGATGCTGGACTACATTGATAAGCTGAACGAGCTGGACACCTCCGGGGTGGAGCCCATGTCCCACGTGTTCCCGGTGAACAACGTGTTCCGGGAGGACGAGGTGATCAATGGAGATGACAGGGAAAGCATTCTGAAAAATGCTCCCGCCGCGAAGGACGGCTCCTTCAAGGTGCCCAAGACGGTGGAATAAAGAGGGAAACACGTTCTAGATCTCCGAGAGAAAGGAAGATGACAATGGAAATATGGGAAATGACTGCCCTGGAAATGGGCAGAAGGATACAGAACAGGGAGCTGTCGGCGGTGGAAGCGGCCAGGTCCTGCCTGGACCGGATGAGGGCCCTCGATGAGGAGCTGAACTGCTTCGTCACCGCGGATGAGGAGGGAGCCATGGCCCGGGCCCGCGAGGTACAGGAAAGCCTTGACAGGGGAGCGCTGACCGGTCCCCTGGCCGGCGTTCCCGTGGCGGTGAAGGACAATATCTGCACAGAAGGGCTGACCACCACATGCGGCTCCAAAATATTATACAATTTCGTCCCCACCTATGAGGCGGAGGCGGTGAAAAATCTGAATGCCGCAGGAGCGGTGATCCTGGGAAAGACCAACATGGATGAGTTCGCCATGGGCAGCACCACCGAGACCTCCGCCTTCGGCCCCACCAGAAATCCCTGGAATAAGGATCACGTGCCCGGCGGCTCCTCCGGCGGTTCCTGCGCCGCCGTGGCCTCCTGTGAGGCGCCCTACGCTCTGGGCTCCGACACCGGCGGCTCCATCCGCCAGCCCAGCTCCTTCTGCGGCGTGACGGGACTGAAGCCCACCTACGGCACCGTCTCCCGGTACGGCCTCATCGCCTACGGCTCCTCCCTGGATCAGATCGGTCCGGTGGCGAAGGACATTTCCGACTGCGCGGCCGTCCTGGAGACCATCGCCTCCTACGACAAAAAGGACAGCACCTCGGTGCGGCGGGAGGACTACCGCTTCACGGAGGCCCTGGTGGACGACGCGCGGGGCATGAAGATCGGTATCCCCTCCGACTATCTCAGTGCGGGCCTGGACGAGGAGGTAAAAAACGCCATTCTCCGGGCGGCGGAGGCGCTGAGGCAGAAGGGCGCCCAGGTGGAGGAGTTTGACTTAAGCCTGGTGGAGTACGCGATTCCGGCCTACTACGTCATCGCCTCGGCGGAGGCCAGCTCCAACCTGGCCCGGTTTGACGGAGTAAAGTACGGCTACCGCTCCAAGGAGTACAACGGCCTTCACAGCATGTACAAGAAGAGCCGCTCCGAGGGCTTCGGGGAGGAGGTAAAGCGCCGGATCATGCTGGGCTCCTTCGTGCTGAGCTCCGGCTATTACGACGCCTACTATCTGAAGGCGCTGCGGACGAAGGCGCTGATCAAGCAGTCCTTTGACCGGGCCTTCGCGAAATACGATGTGATCCTGGGACCGGCGTCTCCCACCACGGCGCCGAGGCTGGGGGAGAGCCTCAGCGATCCGCTGAAAATGTACCTGGGAGATAT
>CAZGRM010000224.1:0-5081 GCA_964528295.1 uncultured Lachnospiraceae bacterium | reverse complement strand
CCGGCTGAAGGATATCAACGAGCTGTTCTATGATACCGGCATCGGCAAGGAGGGCTATTCCATCATCGGTCAGGGCCAGATCGAGAAAATCCTGAACGGAAAGCCGGAGGAGCGCCGGGAGCTCTTTGACGAGGCGGCGGGGATCGTGAAATTCAAACGCCGGAAGTACGCGGCCCAGAAAAAGCTGGAGGATGAGAAACAGAATCTGGTCCGGGTCAACGACATTCTCACCGAGCTGACCCGCCAGCTGGGCCCCCTGGAAAAGCAGGCCGCCGCGGCAAAGATCTATCTCCAAAAAAGAGAGGAATTAAAGGGCCGGGAGGTCAACCTCTTTCTGCTGGAATACGAGCGGATCAGCCGGGAGCTTACCGAGACCGGGGAGAAGCAGAGCGGGGCGGAGGCCCAGCTGGCCCGGACCCGGGAGGATTACGAGAAGGCGAAGCGGGAGTACGAGGCGCTGGAGGCCGAGATCGAGTCTCTGACCCGGCGGCTGGAGGAAAAGCGGGACAGTGTGGCGGACGGGCAGCTGAGACGGCAGCAGTTCGAGAATCAGATCGAGCTATTGAAGGAGCAGATCAACACGGCGAAGGTAAACGACGAGCACCTGAAGTCCCGGATCAGTCTCATTGACCAGGAGCTGGAGGAAAAGGCGGGCCAGAAAGCCGTGTCAGAGCAGGAGCGCTCCCTGCTCCTCGGCACCCTGGAGGAGGCCAGGGCCTCGGAGCGGGAGGCCGCGGGACGGCTGGAGAAGCTGCGGGGGCACATCGCCGGGCTGGAGGAGGATATCTCCCGGGGAAAGAGCGGGATCATCGACCTGCTCAACGGCAGAGCCACCGTGAAGGCCAGGATGCAGCGGTATGACACCATGCTGGAGCAGACGGAGATCCGAAGGGCGCAGCTCTCCCAGGAGGCGCTGCGGCTGAAAAGTGAGGAGGCCGAGCAGGAGACAGTCCTGAGCGAAGTCAAGAGGGAGTACGATGAGGTGACCGGCCGGATCCAGGAGCTGACGGATCAAAGTGACGCGGCCAGCGAACGGCTGGCCGTGAAGCAGCAGGAGCTCTCCGGCTACAACCATGAGATCGAGGTGGAGCAGACCGAGTACCACCGGGAGTCTTCCCGGCTGGAATCCTTAAAGAACATCACGGAGCGGTATGACGGCTACGGAAACAGCATCCGCCGGGTCATGGAGCAGAAGGACCGGATCCCCGGCATTCTTGGGGTGGTGGCCGACATCATCCAGGTGGACAAGGATTACGAGGTGGCCATCGAGACTGCCCTGGGAGGCAGCATCCAGAACATCGTCACCGACACGGAGGAGTCGGCGAAGAAGCTGATCGAGTTTCTGAAGCGGAACAAATACGGGCGGGCCACCTTCCTTCCGCTGTCCGGCATCTCGGGCCGGGGCGGCTTCTCCGACCGGCAGGCGTTAAAGGAGCCGGGGGTCATCGGCCTGGCTTCGGACCTGGTGTGGGCGGACGCCAAATACGGGGAGCTGGTGCGGTATCTGCTGGGAAAAACCATTGTGGCGAAGGAGATTGACAGCGCCATCGCACTGGCAAGGAAATACCGCCATTCCCTGCGGATCGTCACCGCGGACGGGGAGCTGCTGAGCCCCGGAGGCTCCATGAGCGGAGGCGCGTTTAAAAACTCCAGCAATCTTCTGGGAAGGCGCCGGGAGATCGAGGATCTGCAAAAGCAGGTGGAGGCCAGAAGCGCCCATCTGGAGAAATTGCGGCGGCTCATCGACGACTGCCGCCGGGAGCGGAATCTGCTGCGGGATGAGATCGTCCGTCTGAAGGATGAGCTGCAAAAGGAATACATTCATCAAAATACGGCAAAAATGAAGCTGCGGGAGCTAAAAGAAAAGTCCGGAAGCACCCTGGAGGGCTACCGGAAATTACAGTCGGAGGCCGGGGAGATTGAGTTTCAGCTAAAGGAGATCCGGCAGAGCAAAGAGAAGGAGGAGCAGGAGCTTTCGGCCTCGGAGCGGTCGGAGAAGGAGACGGAGGAGCGGATTTTGACGCTTCAGGAGCAGCTGGAACGCGCGCGGCAGGAGGAGCAGGACGCCCAGGCGGAGATGGAGCGGATCCATCTCCACCTGGCCGAGCTGAACCAGAAGGACCAGTTTATCCGCCAAAACATGGATCGCCTCGCCCAGGAATCGGAGCGGCTTTCGGGGGAGCGGAAGCAGTACGAGGAGGGGATCCGGGAGGCGGCCCGGGGCGTGATGGAGAAGCTTGGTCAGATTTCGGAGATCCAAAGCTCTCTGGAGACGGCCTCCGCCCGGGAGGCGGGGATCCAGCAGGAGATTCAGGAGCTGACCGCCCAAAAGGAGGAGAAAAACGTCATCCACAAGCGGTTCTTTTCCACCCGGGAGGAGCTGTCGGAGCAGATGAATCTTCTGGACAGGGAAAATTTCCGCCTGAACGCCCAGCTGGAAAAGCTGTCGGAGCAGAAGGACAGCCAGGTGAACTATATGTGGGAGGAGTACGGCCTGGCCTACGGGGCGGCCCGGGAGCTTCGCGGTGAGGAGCCGGTGAGCGCCTCCGAGCTTCGGAAGGCCATCTCCGGTCTGAAAAGTGAGATCAAGGGACTGGGACATGTGAATGTGAATGCCATCGAGGACTACAGGGAGCTGTCAGAGCGGCACACCTTCCTGTCCGCCCAGCACGAGGACCTGCGAAAGGCCGAGGAGGCTCTGCTGAAAATCATTGAGGAGCTGGACAGCGGGATGCGGATTCAGTTTAAGGAGCAGTTTTCCCGGATCCAGACGGAGTTTGACAAGGCCTTTAAGGAGCTGTTCGGAGGAGGCCGGGGTACCCTGGAGCTGGTGGAGGATGAGGATATCCTGGAGGCGGGGGTGCGGATCATCGCCCAGCCGCCGGGAAAGAAGCTGCAAAATATGATGCAGCTCTCCGGAGGAGAGAAATCTCTGACGGCCATCGCCCTGCTGTTTGCCATCCAGAATCTAAAGCCCTCCCCCTTCTGTCTCCTGGACGAGATCGAGGCGGCGCTGGACGAAAGCAATGTGGAGCGGTACGCGGGCTATCTTCACAAGTTGACAAAGAATACACAATTTATTATTATAACTCATCGAAGAAGAACGATGACGGCGGCAGACCGGCTCTATGGCATCACCATGCAGGAGAAAGGGGTGTCCGCCCTGGTGTCCGTGAATCTTATTGAGGACGATCTGGACCAGTAATGGCGCTTCGGATCGTTCATGACGCGGCTGCCTTCTGGCAGGGATAGATGGAGGGACAGGATGGAAGAAAAAAAGGGTTTTTTTAAGCGGCTTGTGGCGGGACTGGCGAAGACCAGGGACAATATTGTGTCCGGCATCGACGCCATCTTTAACGGATTTTCCAGCATAGACGATGATTTCTATGATGAAATCGAGGAGATCCTGGTGATGGGAGACATCGGGATCAATGCCACCACCTCGATTATCGAGGAGCTGAAGCGGAAGGTGTCGGAGCAGAATATCCGGGAGCCAGGCGAGTGCAAGCAGCTGCTGATCGACAGCATCAAGGCCGAGATGAATGTGGGAGAGACGGCCTACGAGTTTGAGACGAGAAAATCTGTGGTACTGGTCATCGGCGTCAACGGTGTGGGAAAGACCACCAGCGTAGGAAAGCTGGCGGGTAAGCTGAAGGACCAGGGCAAGAAGGTGGTGCTGGCGGCGGCGGATACCTTCCGGGCGGCGGCGGGAGAACAGCTCACCGAGTGGGCCAGCCGGGCGGATGTGGATATTATCAGCGGTCAGGACGGCTCCGACCCGGCCTCCGTGGTCTACGACGCCATCTCCGCGGCCAAGGCCAGAAACGCGGATGTGCTGCTGATCGACACCGCGGGGCGGCTTCACAATAAAAAGAATCTGATGAATGAGCTGGGGAAGATCAACCGGATCCTGGAGCGGGAATACCCGGAGGCCTTTCGGGAGACTCTGGTGGTGCTGGACGGCACCACGGGCCAGAACGCCCTGGCCCAGGCCAGAGAGTTCAAGGAGGTGGCGGATATCACCGGCATCATCCTGACGAAGCTGGACGGGACGGCCAAGGGCGGTATCGCTGTGGCGATCCACTCGGAGCTGGGGATCCCGGTGAAATACATCGGCGTGGGCGAGACCATCGACGACCTGCAGAAGTTCGACGCGGACGAGTTTGTGAACGCCCTGTTTGACGTGAAAAATAATGACTGACCTAGAGGAGAAATGAAAAAATGGAAATGCTGACATTGGAGGCCTTCGAGGAAGCCTCAGAGTGTGTCAAGAGGGTGACACAGCAGACGAAATTGATTTACAGTGAATATTTCAGCGCCCAGACCGGAAATAAGGTCTACCTGAAAGCGGAAAATATGCAGGTGACCGGAGCCTACAAGATCCGAGGCGCCTACTATAAGATCAGTACCCTGAGCCCGGAGGAGCGGGAGAAGGGGCTGATCACCGCCTCCGCCGGAAACCATGCCCAGGGTGTGGCCTATGCGGCCAAGGCCTACGGCTGCAAGGCGGTGATCGTGATGCCGGCCACCACCCCTCTCATGAAGGTGAACCGGACCAAGAGCTACGGGGCCGAGGTGGTGCTCTACGGTGAGGTGTACGATGAGGCCTGTGAGTACGCCTACAAGCTGGCGGAGGAAAACGGCTATACCTTCATCCATCCCTTTGATGATCCGGCGGTGGCCACGGGACAGGGCACCATCGCCATGGAGATTGTCCAGGAGCTTCCTCTGGTGGATTACATTCTGGTGCCCATCGGCGGCGGCGGACTGGCCACCGGAGTGTCCACGCTGGCCAAGCACCTGAATCCCAAGATCCAGGTGATCGGTGTGGAGCCTGAGGGAGCGGCCTGCATGAAGGCGTCCCTGGCGGCCGGCGAGGTGGTGACGCTGCCCAGCGTCAATACCATCGCGGACGGCACCGCGGTGAAGACTCCGGGCCACAATATTTTCCCCTATATCCAGAAGAATATCGACGATATTATCACCGTCAGCGACGATGAGCTGATCGTGGCCTTCCTGGATATGGTGGAGAATCACAAGATGGTGGTGGAAAATTCCGGGCTGCTGACGGTGGGCGCCCT
>CAZGRM010000223.1:0-5124 GCA_964528295.1 uncultured Lachnospiraceae bacterium | reverse complement strand
GATGTATCTACCTGAATTTCATGTCAGACTGTCGTAGTTTTCGGACGGTCTGCCCCCCGGGATGATGATCGGTTCCGTGTAGACCTGATGGCCCTGCAGGTAGATCTTCTGATGCTTTTCACTGATCTGTTCATAAAATACCACTCCGTTTTTCACGGATTCGGGAAGGGCGGAGGCTCTCTCATATTTTGCCCGATAGGCGGAGGGCGGCATTCCGGTCACCCTCTTGAAATTCCGGTTGAAGGTCTGCTGGTTCTGATAGCCGCAGTCCATCATGATGGAGGTAATGTCCTTTGTGGTATTTAAAAGAAGATTCTGCGCCGCGTTCAGCCGCAGGGCGTTCAGATAAACGCTGAGGCTGGTTTGAAGCCGCTTCGTAAAAAAGCGGGAGACGTTGTATTTATTGATCCCCGTATTGCGGGCGATGGAATCCAGTGTCACCGCCTCGCTAAAATGCAGGTTCAGATAATTGATAATATCCGCCCCGTCATTCCTGGGGGAGCTGGCGCCCGACCGCTCCGGCGCCAGCACAAATCCCGCGCAGAGCCGTTCCAGAAAAATCGTAAAATAGGCCCGGATGATCTCCAGGGGCTGCTCCACGATATCCTTCCGAAAAAATTTGTCCAGCAGATATTTCACATCCTCATGCAGCTCCTCCGCGGAAAGCACGGGGGTATCCAGCCTGCGGGTGAGAAATAGCTTCTGGCGGCTCTCATTGATGGTGGGCTGAAAGGAGATGATGTAAAACTCCGTCTCCCCGTCCGCCGGATTTTTCGGGTACGCGTGGGGCACATTGGGAAAGAGAAACATCAGTTCCCCGGGCCGCAGATTGACCGATCTGCACTCCTGCTCCTCCGTCCAATACTGAACCCGGACACTTCCCCGGATCGGATAAATCATTTCAATAAAAAAATGCTGATGTATCGGCCATTCCAGATGGTAGTTGTGATTAATCTGAAAGATCAAATCATTTTTTCTGAATTCGTAGATGGCTTCCATGTCTCTCACCTCTCTTCCCCACAGCAGCAGCGGATTCTCCCATATGGCATAATCCATTGTACCACAGAGGCTTGCGAATGACAACCACCTCCCCCCGCAATTTCCATCTCGCATATTTCGCCCCGGTTTGATATAATATGGCCGTAGAAGCAGGGCGGGAGGCCTGATGAAGGTTTGTTGTGTTGCATTGTGAATGGAGGCGGCTATGAAAAATACCTTTGACGCGGTTGTATTTGATATGGACGGTGTGATTTTTGATTCGGAGATCAAGGTGGTAGAGTGCTGGGAGGAGGTGGCCCGGCGCCACAGGGTGCCGGATATCGAGGCGGCCTGCCGGGAGTGCCTGGGGCTGAACTATGAGGTGACCAGGGAGCGGATGCTGGCTCGGTATGGCCGGGATTTTCCCTATGATGTGTACAAAAAGGAGATGTCGGAGCTTTTCCATTCCCGGTACGATCAGGGGCGGCTGCCTGTGAAAAAGGGGGTTCGGGAGCTGCTGGACTTTCTCAAAGAGAGCCGGAAGAAAATCGCCCTAGCCTCCTCCACCAAAAGCCAGGCGGTGATCCAGGAACTAAAAGACGCGGGGCTCTATGATTATTTTGACCAGGTGGTCTGCGGGGATATGGTGGAGCGCAGCAAGCCTCACCCCGATATTTTTCTGAAGGCCTGCCGGCTGCTGGGGACCGATCCCGCCCGGGCCTTCGGGGTGGAGGACTCCCACAATGGCATCCGCTCCGCCTTCTCCGCCGGACTGCGTCCCATCATGGTGCCGGACCTGGCCCCCGCCACGGCGGAGATGGAGGAGCTTTCAGAAATCATTCTGCCGGATCTCCTTGCGGTAAAGGAATATTTGAGAAATCTGCCGTAACAGGCAGAGCCTGCCCTTTTGTTGACTGCTCAACAGTTGACATATCAACATTTTGACCTTATAATGTTCGGGGAGGTGAGAATATGGATCAAAGCATTGGCCGAATGATTACGCTTATTTCCAGGAAATGCCAGGGCTATCTGAGCCGGGAGCTGGCCAAATATGATCTCACGGCCGCAGAGCAGCCTTTTTTTATGGCGCTGCGGCGCTGTGAGGGGATGACGCAGGAGGAGTTGACCGCCATCGTCTGCGTCGATAAGTCCGCGACGGCCCGGGCCGTCAGATCCTTAGAGGAGAAGGGGTTTCTGATTCGAGTTCAGGATAAAAATAACCGCCGGCAGAACTTGATTTTCCCCACCGAGAAAGCGAAGCGGATGGGCGAGGATGTGAGGGAAGAGCTTTTGCGGTTTAATGACTTACTGATATGCGGACTTTCACCGCAAACCGCGGAGGAGGTTTACACCGCGCTGCAAAAAATAGAGGAAAACCTGGAAGCGCTGTTAGCTTCCGCCAAAAATAAGGAGAGAGAAAATGAAACAAACGGATGATCAGACCCAGGTCCTTCGGAATCCTCTGGGATACGCGCCTGTTATGAGACTCATCGCAAAATTCGCCATACCATCCATCATAAGTATGTTGGTAAATGCCGCTTATAATATTACCGACCAGATCTTCATCGGCCACGTTGTGGGCCTGCTGGGGAACGCAGCCACAAACGTGGCTTTTCCTGTCGTAACGCTCACGGTAGCCTTTTCTCAGCTGGTGGGCGTGGGCACGGCGGCCAATTTCAATATCTGCCTGGGAGCCAAGAAGCAGGAAGAAGCGAAAGGATTCATCGGCACCGGCCTTACCCTGATGTCTCTCGCGGGCCTTTTGATCATGTGTCTGGTTCTTCTTTTTAAGAGACAGATTTTGCTGCTATGCGGGGCGACTGCCACTGTTTTTCCCTATGCCAGACTCTATTTAAGTATTACGGCATTTGGCATCCCGTTCCAGCTTTTCGCCAACGCGGGCAGCTATCTCGTCCGGGCCGACGGCAGCCCCACCTATTCCATGACCTGCACCGTTACGGGGGCGATCTTGAATGTCTTTCTCGATTGGCTGTTTATGTTTCAGTTCGGCTGGGGCATTCAGGGGGCGGCGCTGGCCACCGTCACCGGACAAATTGTCTCGTTCCTGCTTTGCCTGCGCTATTTTACCCGCTTCAAAACCTTCCGGATCCGCCTGAACCTGTTGGGCCTGCGGTTGGAATACATGGTTGGAATCGCCAAACTGGGGATCTCCAATTTCATCAATCAGACCATCATGATGCTGGTCAACATTATCATGAATAATACGTTGAAGCATTATGGGGGCCTGTCCCTCTATGGCAGCGATATCCCTCTGGCCGTATCCGGCGTCGTGGCAAAGCTTAACAGCATCCTGTCAGCGTTTTCCGTGGGTCTTGCCCAGGGGTGCCAGCCCATTTTGGGATTTAATATCGGCGCGAGGAATTATGACCGGGTGAAATCCACCTACAAAAAGGCGCTCTCCGCCGCGCTGGTGATCAGTGTCATCGCATTTTTGCTTTTCCAGCTGTTTCCCCGGCAAATTGTGGGAATTTTCGGCTCGGGAGAGGAGCTCTATTTTGAATTTGCCGAGCGCTATATGAAGATTTTTCTCTTTATGGTTTTTGTGTTTGGCGTGCAGCCCTTATCCGTCAATTATTTTACCGGGATCGGGAATGTAAGGCAGGGCCTTCTTCTTTCTCTGTCGCGGCAGGGATTTTTTCTGATCCCGCTGCTGCTGCTTCTGCCTCCGCGCTTCGGTTTGAACGGCATACTCTATGCCGGACCGATCGCCGACGCGCTGGCCTGCCTCTTATCGCTGACTCTCGTCTCCCTCAATTTCAGGAAGCTGGATCGGATACGGGAGGAGCGCTGAGTGCGCGAACCTCTCGCGCCGGGCGCAGTTGCCACATGCGCGTCTCCGGGAGGGTTTTATGATATAAAAAACGGCCCATCCGGCATGTGGAAAAAACGCCGGGCGGGCCTTTTTTTGTGAGACAAGATCAGAGCAGCCGGAAAAATCCCAGCAGCACCGCGATCACGATGGTGGGCAGCATGTTGGCCACCTTCAGCTTTCTCTCCCAGATCAGGTTCACTCCCACGCAGAAAATCAGGATGGAGCCGGTGAGGGAGAGATTCCCCAGGGCCCGCTCTGTCATCAGGGGCTGGATCGCCCTGGCGCACAGGGTAATCACACCTTGAAACAGCGCCACCGGCATGGCGGAAAAAATACAGCCCTTTCCCAGGGACGCCGCCATGACGCAGACGATCAGCAGGTCCAGCACCGCCTTCAGGGCCAGGGTGGAGTAGTCACCGTAGATGCCATCCTGGATGGAGCCCACCACGGCCATCGCCCCGATGCATACCGTCAGGGAGGCCGTCACGAAGCCGTCCACAAAGGCCCGCTCCCCGCCGTTTCCTGTCTTCACCTTCAGCCATTCGCCAAACTGCTCCAGCCGCCGCTCCAGATCGATCCACTCTCCCAGCAGAGATCCCAGAGCAAAGCTGACCACTGTCATCATGGTGCCGCCGCTGCTGAGCTCCTCCCCGCTGACCGCCAGCATCTCCTCCATGGCTCCGCTGATGCCCACAAACATGACACAGACGCCGATGGCCTTCGTCAAGGTCTCCTGATAGCGGGGCTTCATCCGCTTCCCGCAGACCATGCCCACCAGACCGCCGGCTACAATTCCCGCCACGTTAATCAGGGTTCCCAAACCAATCATTGCAAATTCCTCCCAGTCTCTCTTCTCAGTCTTTTAAATTCCTCTCCGCGTTGCCTCAGCCAAGGCTTTGGCACACAGGAAAAGTACCAGGCTTCCCCTGCGGTCCCCCCGGCACTTTTATCCTCCGTTCTTCCTTCCATCGGCCATTTCTTCCGCCGGTGAGCCTTTCTTCTATTGATTATTCATTTTCGCCAGCTTCGCTGCCTGGTCGGCGGCGACGCAGCTGTCGATGATCTCCTGGAGATCGCCGTCCATGATTTTTTCCAGCTTATATAAGGTGAGATTGATCCGGTGGTCGGTGACCCGGCCCTGGGGGAAATTGTAGGTGCGGATCTTCTCCGACCGGTCCCCGGTGCCCACCTGGCTCCTCCTTGCCTCCGCCTCGGCATCGTGGGCCTTCTGCAGCTCCAGATCATACAGCTTAGCCCGCAGCACCTTCAGCGCCTTATCCTTATTTTTCAGCTGTGATTTCTCATCCTGGCAG
>CAZGRM010000222.1:0-5124 GCA_964528295.1 uncultured Lachnospiraceae bacterium | reverse complement strand
GGGCCGGGGCATCGGGCTGATCAACAAGCTGAAGGCCTATGAGCTTCAGGAGAAGGGGCTGGATACGGTGGAGGCCAATCTGCGTCTCGGCTTTGCCCCGGATCTGAGAGAGTACTGGGTGGGGGCCCAGATTTTAGCGGATCTGGGCGTAAAATCCCTGCGGCTGCTCACCAATAACCCGGAGAAGGTGTATGGGCTTTCCGGCTTCGGACTGGAGATCCGCAGTCGGGTGCCCATTGAGATTGAGCCCCAGAAATACGATCACCGGTACATGAAGACAAAGCGGGAAAAAATGGGACATATTTTTAACCAGATCGAAATCTAAAAAAGGAGGAAAAGGATCATGAGACAGATTCATTTATTAGAAGGAAAGGTAGTGGCGCCGGAGGGAATGAAGGTGGGGATCGTGGCATCCCGTTTTAACGAGATCATTGTGAATAAGCTTCTGGGCGGAGCGGTGGACGGACTGGTGCGCCACGGCGTGGAGGAGGAGCATATCACGGCGGCCTGGGTGCCGGGGGCCTTTGAGATCCCCATCGCCGCCTCCAAAATGGCCGCCTCCGGGAAATATGACGCGGTGATCTGCGTGGGCGCCGTGATCCGGGGAGACACGACCCACTATGATTATGTGTGCAACGAGGTCTCCAAGGGCATTGCCCAGGTGGGATTGAACGCGGGGATTCCGGTGCTGTTTGGTGTGCTCACGACGGAGAATATCGAGCAGGCCATTTCCCGGGCCGGCAGCAAGGCCGGAAACAAGGGGTATGACTGTGCCCTTTCCGCCATTGAAATGGTAAATCTGCTGCGTCAGATGTGAGAGGAGAAATCAAAAGGCGGACAGAGCTGCTTCTGTCCGCCGCAAAAAAGGCTGCTCACAGGTGAATCCGCCTGGCAGTCTGACTGGTCAGCTCTCCGATCAGCAGTCCCGTGACCACGCCGGATACCAGCAGAACAGGGGCGTAAAAGATCGGGCTGGTGCTTCTCAGCACCGGCATGGCGATCACCAGCTGCCCCATATTGTGGCAGACACCTCCGGCCACGCTGACTCCCAGAATAGAAAAACTCGTCTTCTTGTGGATCAGATTCATGACGGCCAGGCTGAGGGCCGCTCCGGCCAGACTAAAGACGATGCTGAACAGGCTGCCGAAAAGAAAGCCGATGATCAGGATGCGGACCACCGACACCAGGGCCGCCTCCCTCCAGGAGTACCGGATTAAAAGAAAGAGGACGGCCAGATTTGCCAGCCCCAGCTTGATACCGGGGATCCCCACAAATACAGGGATCAGCGTTTCCACGTACCCCAGAATGGAGGCCAGCGCCGCGAACAGTCCCATATACGCTATTTTTTTTGTCCGTTCATTCATCTTCCGCTCACCGCGTCCACCTGGGGATCAGAGGGATTCCCGTCTTCGCCGCTTTCTCCTTCTATGATTACTCGGTTGGGCAGGCAGATAATCATGCCTCCGTGCCCGTCGATGTCCCCCTGCATCACGCAGAGCTGGTCAGGGCAGTCCGCCTCCAGCATATGGGCCTTTCCGTCCTTGATCTCGCAGACATTGGTGTCTCCGATGGGGATCACCTGATCTTTGTCCAGAGAGTAGACGCCAAAAAGCTGACCGTCCACGGTAATCCGAATGGCGTCCCCGCTGCCCGCCGGCAGGAGTCTGAGCCCTCCCCACAAAACCGCCGCCGCCAGCAGGATGGCCAAAATAAAATACAGTTCCTTCTTTTTCAAGGGTATGTCTCCCTTCCGCTTATCCCTTTTATTCTTTATCACTACTCAGCGAATTTTAGCATAATTTCAGAGAAAAATCAATGGGGCCTCAGATGGGCCGGAAATGGAAAAAAGACCTGCCGCCCCGGGAGGAATGGCTGGCAAGTCTTTTTCTCACAGCTTTGCTTTCATTTCATCGTACTCAGCGATGTAGGCCTTGATGGCGGAAAAGCTTTCGCAGCTGACCACATGCTCGATTCGGCAGGCGTCCTCGGCGGCTACGCCGGGATCTACTCCAATGGAGGTCAGCCAGTTTGAGAGGATGGTATGGCGTTCATAGATCTTCTGAGCAATTTGCAGGCCGCTGTCGGTGAGAGTGATGTGGCCGTTTTCATCCATGAGAATGTAATGATTATTCCGCAGATTTTTCATGGCTACGCTGACGCTGGGCTTTGAAACAGAAAGCTCCTGGGCGATATCAATGGACCGGACATAGCCTAACCGGTTCTTCAATACCAGAATAGATTCCAGGTAATCTTCTGCTGACTGATGAATTTCCAATAAAAACACCTCCAATTTAATGCCATTTGTTGTGCAGATTATTTAAAATAATACCATAAAACAGAGGGTCTTTCAATGGTGCAATTGATAAAAATATTGCAAAAATTTCTTAAAAAAGTATAAGGTTGAGTCTGAAATACCGATATGGTAGACTGATAGAAGGTTTTTTATGAGAAAGGAGCGGCTATGGGAGAGTATCGATTGATCAGGATTCAGGAACGCGAGGAGTGGATCGCTCCTGCGGCGGAGTGGTTTCATCAGAAATGGCAGATCCCAAAGGAGGCTTATCTGGAGAGTATGAGGGAGTGCCTGGCGAACACCTCAGCCGTGCCCCAGTGGTACGTGATGGTGGACGGAGGGCAGATCATAGCCGGATTGGGTGTGATTGAGAATGATTTTCACAACCGCCCGGATCTGACGCCCAATGTATGCGCGGTGTACGTGGAGGAGGCGTACCGGGGACAGGGAATCGCGGGGAGGCTGCTTCGGTTCGTCCGCAAAGAGCTTCGGGAAAAAGGAATCGGCCCGCTCTACCTTCTGACGGACCACACCTCCTTTTATGAGAGGTACGGCTGGAAATTTCTATGTATGGTTCAGGGAGACGGAGAAGAGGAGATGTCCAGAATGTATATCTACGATTTTGCCGATTCCGGGGATTGACAGAAAGAAGGGGTGAAAAAGAGCGGGAATCTGTCCGTTATCCCGGTGATTCGGGGGACAGATTCCCGTTATAAGTTTGAACGCAATAAATTGAGCGGCTTATTGACAAATTCCTATTGACAAATATTGATAGTTAGCTTATACTAACTATCAGTTAGCGAGAGCTAACGAAAACAGACAAAAAGAGGGCAGGTCTTACCAATATGGAGAAAGACACAACTACATATCAGAAGGTTGAAGTGGAGAGGGACATTATTTTGAAGAAATTGCGGGAGAGGGGCTGCAGAATCACGAGGCAGCGTCTGAACCTGATTGACACAATTTTGGAGAATGAGTGTACCAGCTGCAAGCAGATTTTTTACAAAGCTTCGGCCCAGGATAAGACTCTGGGGATCGCCACGGTCTACCGTATGGTAAATCTGCTGGAAGAGATTGGCGTAATCAGCCGGAAAAATATGTACAGCGTGGACTGCCGGGAGGATGTGGATATCGACGGCGTTTGCAGCATTGTGCTGGACGACGGTACCATCTATCACCTGTCAGAGAAGAAATGGAACTCCGTGATCAAGGCGGGGCTGAGATCCCAGGGGTATCTGACAAAGCAAAAGCTGGTGTCCGTGGCGATCAAGGGCCAGGCTGCGCTTGCTTCCGGAATGAGACAGCCGTGACAATAGTTAGCAGTGAAACGGGATATTCCCTGTCAGCACAAGAAGGAGGAACAGATATATGAGCGTTGTAATCGTGGGAGGACATGACCGCATGGTGGCTCAATACAAGAAGATTTGTAAGTCCTATAAATGTAAGGTGAAGGTGTTTACCCAGATGGAGGCGGATTTTGGAAAGAAGATCGGATGCCCGGATCTTTTGGTGTTGTTCACCAATACGGTGTCCCACAAGATGGTGCGCTGCGCGCTGGATGAGATCGACGGAACCACCACCAATGTGGTACGCTGCCATACCAGCAGCGGAAACGCGCTGAACGGGATTCTGGAGACTCACTGCGCGTAATAACTTGCGTCCGGTTTACGGTGAGAGGCTTGTGAAAGCCTTTTTTAAAGAAAAAAGGTTAGCATCTGCTAACCCTGAATAAAAAAACATAAAATGGAAAAGATAAAGGAAAACAGATGTGTGCCGTGATCGTGTTTCAAAGCGGTGTCCCTGAAAGGGGATTTGTGCGGGGATCCGGCGCGCTGCCGGAGGAATATATGCTGGAAAGATATCTGATCGAACATTGTTCACCCACATTGGCTTCGTTGAAAACGGCGAATTTGTTCACCTGCGGATTCACGGATGAGAAAGAGCTGGGAGAAAGTGTGGAATACTGGAAGGAGCAGATGGCTGAGCTGGGGATCACGCTTTTGGTTCTCAGAAAGAGGGAGCATACGGCGCTGATCTATGTATGCCGCCTGGCAAAGCTGGCGGAGGACATGAGCAAGCCGGGAGTGGCCCGCTTTATGCGGAAATACGGCTATGAGAGCACCGACTCGGCGTACGCCCTGAACCGGCTGAGGGAGAGGCTGGCGGAAAATGGAGATTTTCCCCATGAGATCGGTCTTTTTCTGGGATATCCGCTGGGGGATGTGATTGGCTTTATCCGAAATGCCGGTCAGAATTTTAAGTGCGCCGGCTGCTGGAAGGTGTACTGCAATGAGTGCGAGGCCATCCGGCTCTTCGCTAAATATAAAAAATGTAAGGATGTATACACCAAGCTCTGGAATCAGGGAAGAAGTGTACGGCAGCTCACGGTGGCTGCCTGAGAAATTGCTTGTGACAGTCCGGAAGGACGGCATGCGCCGCGATCCCGGGTTGTACATATAAATTTAAGGAGGATATTGAAATGAGCAAGATTGCAGTAGTTTACTGGAGTGGTACAGGTAACACGGAGGCCATGGCCAACGCGGTGGTTGAGGGCGCGAAGGAAAAGGGCGCTGAGGCGGTTCTTTACACCAGCGCGGATTTCAACGGCGGCATGGTAGGTGATTTTGACGCGATCGCCTTTGGCTGCCCGGCCATGGGTGACGAGGAGCTGGAGGACACAGAGTTCGGCCCCATGTTTGATGACTGCAAGGCGAATCTGAGCGGAAAGAAAATTGCTCTGTTTGGCTCCTACGGATGGGGAGACGGCGAGTGGATGCGCAGCTGGGAGGAAGACGCTAAGGGAGCCGGCGCCGTGCTGGCATGTGACAGCG
>CAZGRM010000221.1:0-5178 GCA_964528295.1 uncultured Lachnospiraceae bacterium | reverse complement strand
GGGCAAATCTCCCACAAACTGGGAAGCACATCTCACGGAAAGCAATTTTCAAACATGCTCTAGTAGTTTTTGATATACTTGGTAGGTTCAAACTGCGTACTTGATAGTTTTTTCATACCATAATATAATCATAAACGGAGTTTAAGATATTGTCAAGGAGGGATTTCATGTGAAAAGCAATAAAGAGCAGACGCTGGCGGCACAGGAGGAAATGTTTACGAAATATCCGGTGCCTAGAGTTCTGCTAAAGTTTATACTGCCTGCGGCGCTCAGCCAGTTGACGTTTCTTATTCTGAATCTGGCTGACGCTTTTTTTGTGGGACGTACGGGGGACACCTTTCAGATTTCGGCCATGACGATCACCTTTCCGGTGGTGATGATACTCAGCTGCATCGGCACCATATTTGGAGTGGGCGCAAACGCGAATATGGCGTCGGAGCTGGGAAAAGGGAATCGGGAGCGGGCGAAAAATTATTCCGCCTTCGCGGTTTACACCGCGGGGACGATCACGGTGATCCTGTCTCTCATTCTTTTGGTGGTAAAGGAGCCGCTGCTGCTGGTGATCGGCGCGGATGAACATTCCATCGGCTTTTGTAAGGATTATCTGGTCTGGACCTTCCATGTGGCCTGCGTACCGCTGGTGCTGTCCCAGGTATTTTCCCAGCTGTTTTTGGCGGAGGGAGAGTCGAAGATCTCGGCCATCGGAATCGCGGGGGCCGGCGCGCTGAATGTCATTCTGGATCCGGTTTTCATTTTCGGCTGTCATATGGGGATCGCGGGGGCCGGCCTCGCCACCTGTATGGCAAACTATGTGTCCATAACCTTTTATCTGGTGATGTACTACAGGAGACGGGCCACCACCGTGGTTTGCTTTCATCCCAGATACTTCCGGGCCAGGGACCGGATTTGCAGCCGGGTGCTGTCAGTGGGCGTGCCGGCCGGACTGGTGCTGACCTTTATGACCATTTGCGACTTTGCCCGGAATTACTTTTTCAATATTCTGGGCGGTCAGGTGGAGCTGGCCGCCTGGGGTGTGGTGCAGAAAATCGGAAATGCTTTCATGCAGATCTGTGTCGGCATCGCCCAGGGGATCCGGCCGGTGGTGGCCTTCAACTATGCCGCGGGACTCCGAAAGAGGGTTCGGTCCATCATAAACGGCGGTATTCTGGTCATGGCGGTCTGGGTGGCTGCCTGTCAGCTGCTGGTGGCCTTGGTGCCCACCTTCATTGTGAATATCCTGATTCCGTCGGGAGAGTCGGTGCCGGTGGCGGTTTCCTATCTGCGGGTCTGGATTTTCTGCATTATCGGCTTTGGTTTTATCGAACTGTTCAATGCGGCCTTCCAGTCCATCGGCAGATGGAAGATCTCTATGGTAAACACCATCGTCAATAAGGGCTGTCTTCTGACTCCCGTCATGATCGTGCTGGCCAGTCTGTTCGGTATCAGCGGTATCGTGGTCAGCCAGCCCATCACAGAGAATCTGACGGCCCTTGTGCTGTTCATCATCTATCTCGTCATTATGAAAAAAGAAAGGAGTGGTCAGGAATTATGATAAAGACACTTGCGGGGAGTATCCGGGAGTATAAAAAGCCTGCTATTTTGACACCCATATTTGTGTCAATGGAAGTGGTCATGGAGTGTATTATCCCTTTTTTGATTGCCAGACTGGTCAACGAGATCAAGGACGGCTGCGGTCTGGAGGTGATTCTGCGGTACGGAGTGGGTCTGGTGATCATGGCGGTGCTTTCGCTGTTTTTCGGAGCGATGGCGGGCAACACCTGCGCGGTGGCCTCCTGCGGCCTGGCAAAAAATCTGCGTCAGGATTTGTTTCACAGCATTCAGGCCTTTTCCTTTGAAAATATTGATAAGTTTCTGGTATCCTCTCTGGTTACCCGTCTGACAACGGATGTGACTAATGTCCAGAACGCCTACATGATGATCATCCGAAGTGCGATCCGGGCGCCGCTGATGGTGATCTTCGCTTTCACTATGGCGCTGATCATGGGCGGAAAGCTGGCCTGGATCTTCCTGGTGGTGATGCCGATTCTGCTGGCGGGGCTGCTGGTGATTGTGTGGAAGGCCATGCCTTTGTTCAAGAAGGTGTTTAAGAAATACGACGCGTTAAATGCCTCCGTGCAGGAAAATATTAAGGCGATGCGGGTAGTAAAATCCTTTGTCCGGGAAGAATATGAGCAGGAGAAGTTTGAGGTGGCCGCGGAAGACGTCTGCAGGGATTTCACAAAGGCGGAGCGGATCCTGGTACTGAATAACCCGCTGATGCAGCTCTGCCTCTATGTGGTCATGATTTTTATTCTGCCCTTTGGCGCATATACGATCATCACCACACAGGGCCTGGATCTGGATGTGGGGCAGCTTTCCTCCCTGCTTTCTTATGGCTTCATGATGCTCAGCAGCCTGATGATGGTTTCCATGGTCTTTGTCATGATCACCATGGCGGTGGAATCCGGCAAACGTATCACGGAGATCCTGACAGAGAGCAGTACGCTGACCAACCCGGAGAATCCCAGATATGAGGTGCCGGACGGCTCCATCTCCTTTGAGGGAGTCAGCTTTAAGTACTCCCTGCAGGCGGAGCGGATGGCCCTGGCGGACATTGACCTGGAGATAAAGTCCGGCGAGACCATCGGAATTATCGGCGGCACCGGATCCTCAAAATCCTCTCTGATCCAGCTCATTTCCCGGCTGTATGACGCCACGGAGGGAGTGGTGAAGGTGGGCGGCGTGGATGTCAGGGAATATGATCTGAACACGCTGCGTGACCAGGTGGCGGTGGTGCTTCAGAAAAATCTGCTGTTTTCCGGCACCATCAAGGAAAACCTTCGCTGGGGTGACTCGAAGGCCACGGATGAGGAGCTGATCCATGCCTGCGAGCTGGCCTGTGCGGACGAGTTTATCTCCCAGTTCCCTGAGGGCTACGACACTTACATTGAGCAGGGAGGAACCAATGTGTCGGGAGGTCAGAAGCAGAGGCTCTGTATCGCCAGGGCTTTGCTGAAAAAACCAAAGATCCTGATCCTGGATGACTCCACCAGCGCCGTGGACACCAAGACCGACGCGAAGATCCGCCGGGCGATGCGGGAATACATCCCGGAAACCACCAAGATCATCATTGCCCAGCGTACCGCCTCGGTGGAGGACGCGGACCGGATCATCGTCATGGAGGGCGGCAAAATCAATGCCATCGGTACCCACAGGGAGCTTTTGAAGAACAACGATATCTATCGTGAAATTTATACTTCTCAGAATAAGGCAGGTGATAAGGATGGAGAATAGACTGATTCGAAAAGGTGTGGTAGGGCGGCTCATAAAGACAATTCGGGAGTTTTATCCTGTCATTATGCCGGTGACGGTGGTGTGCATCGTGTTCAGCGCCTTTGTTTCCGCTGTTCCCACCATTTTTATGCAGAAGATCATCGCCGTCATAGAGGATAACTGGGAGACCGGTGACTGGAACGCCATCAGCGGGGATATCGCCATAATGGTAGGGATCCTGGCCGGCTTCTATGTTCTGTCGCTGCTGGCCTGCTTTGTGTACAACCAGCTCATGGCCATCATCACCCAGGGCTCTTTGAAAAAGCTGCGCAGCCGGATGTTCAATGGGATGCAGCTGCTTCCCATCAAGTATTTTGATACAAACAACCACGGCGATATCATGAGCCATTACACCAACGATATCGACACGCTGCGCCAGATGATTTCCCAGAGCCTTCCTCAGCTGCTGGTTTCGGCGATCACGGTGGTGGCGATTTTCAGCATTATGATTTACTATTGCCTGTGGCTGACTCTGGTGGTGCTTCTCGGTATCTGTATCATGCTGCTGATCACCAGAAAGGTGGGAGGCGGCTCAGCCAGATACTTTTTCCGGCAGCAGACGGCCCTTGGAAAGGTGGAGGGCTTTGCCGAGGAGATGATGAACGGGCAGAAGGTGGTGAAGGTATTCTGCCACGAGGAAAAAAGTGAGGCGGACTTTGCGAGGCTGAATGATCAGCTGTTTGAGGAGGCGGTCCGGGCCAACAAGTACGCAAATACCCTGATCCCCATCCTGAACAATATCGGCAATGTCCTCTACGTAATTGTGGCAATGACAGGCGGTATTTTGATGCTCTGCAGGGTCCCGAATGTCAGCTTTTCCGGTCTGGCCATCAATATTAGTATTGTGGTGCCCTTTTTGAATATGACGAAGCAGTTTGTCGGAGCCATTAACCAGGTGTCCAACCAGATCAACGCGGTGGTCATGGGTATGGCGGGGGCGGAGAGAATCTTCAACCTGATGGACCAGCTGCCGGAGGAGGACAACGGCTATGTGACTTTAGTCAATGCCCGGGAAGAGGACGGAAAGCTGACGGAGTGCGAGGAGCGCACCGGCACCTGGGCCTGGAGACATCCTCACCAGGCGGACGGAACGGTGACCTACACAAAGCTGACCGGCGATGTGCGGATGTTTGACGTGGATTTCGCCTATGAGGAGGGCAAGACCGTCCTGCAGGGGGTAAGCCTGTACGCGAAGCCAGGGCAGAAGGTGGCCTTCGTGGGTGCCACCGGCGCCGGTAAGACCACAATCACCAATCTTTTGAACCGGTTCTACGATATCGCCGACGGAAAAATCCGCTATGACGGCATTAATATTAACAAAATCAGAAAGAATGACCTGCGCCACGCCCTGGGGATTGTCCTTCAGGATACGAACCTGTTCACTGGCACGGTAATGGAAAATATCCGGTACGGAAAGCTGGACGCCACGGACGAGGAGTGCATAGCCGCCGCGAAGCTGGCGGGAGCGGATGACTTCGTCACCCGTCTGCCCAACGGCTACCACACCCTGCTGTCCGGCAATGGCGCCAATCTCTCCCAGGGCCAGAGACAGCTTCTGTCCATCGCCCGGGCCGCGGTGGCCGACCCGCCGGTGATGATTCTGGACGAGGCCACCTCCTCGATTGATACCAGAACGGAGGCTATTGTGCAGCGGGGTATGGACGCGCTGATGGAGGGCAGGACCGTGTTTGTCATCGCCCACCGGCTGTCCACGGTCAAAAACTCGGATGTGATCATCGTGCTGGATCATGGCCGCATTATAGAGAGAGGCGACCACGACGATCTGATCGCAAAGAAGGGCCAGTATTACCAGCTTTATACCGGCGCCTTTGAGCTGGAGTAGCC
>CAZGRM010000220.1:0-5201 GCA_964528295.1 uncultured Lachnospiraceae bacterium | reverse complement strand
TAAATAATATGGTCTACATATCCCTCAATGATTTCCATTGCTTCTCCCAGCGTACTATTTCTCCATCAGCTTCCCGTTGGATGCCGTCAGCTCCACAAATTTTCCCGTCCCCACGGCCACCACAGTCATCGGATCCTCCGCCGTCATGGTATTGATGCCGGTCCTGGCCTCAATCAGCTCCTCCAGCCCGCTCAGCAGCGCCCCGCCTCCGGTGAGCACAATGCCCCGGTCCACCACGTCCGCGGCCAGCTCCGGCGGCGTCCGCTCCAGAACGCTGTGCACCGCGTCCACGATCTGCCCCGTCACTTCCTTCAGGGCGTCCCTGGTGTCCTCGGAGGTGACCCGGATCGTCTTTGGCAGCCCGGTCACCAGATCCCGGCCCTTCACCTCCATCACCTTGGGCTCCGGCTTCTCAAAGGCGGTGCCGATGGTGATCTTGATCTCCTCCGCCGTCTGCTCCCCGATCATCAGGCTGTATTTTTTCCGAACGTATTTCACAATGGCGTCGTCGAAATCATCCCCCGCCACCTTGATGGAGGTGCTGACCACGATCCCGTCCAGAGAAATCACCGCCACGTCGCAGGTGCCGCCGCCGATGTCCACAATCATATTGCCGCAGGGCCTGGATATATCAATCCCGGCGCCGATGGCCGCCGCGATGGGCTCCTCAATGATATGCACCTCCCTGGCCCCCGCCTGGTAGGTGGCGTCCTCCACCGCTTTCTTTTCCACCTCGGTGACACTGCTGGGCACGCAGATACTGACTCTGGGCTTTCGGAAGGACATTTTGCCGATGGCCTTCTGGATAAAATATTTCAACATCTGTTCCGTCACTGTATAGTCCGAGATTACACCCTTTCGCATGGGGCGCACCGCGACGATGTTGCCCGGCGTCCTGCCCAGCATCAGTCTGGCTTCTTCTCCGATTGCCTTTATTTTATTGGTATCTCTGTCATATGCCACCACAGAGGGCTCCTTCAGTACGACTCCCTTTCCGCGGACATACACTAATATGCTGGCGGTCCCCAGATCAATTCCCACATCAGTCGCTGCCATACCTTATACCCCTTTCTTAATTGCGTTTATCATTTTATTATAGTATACAAAGAAAGAAAATGGAAATCCTTTTTTTCATTTCTTTCTTAAAACGATTCTCTTTTTTTTAAATGATTTCTTAATTATTTTTCCTGTTTTTTTAGAATCTAGACATATTTTAATCACATTTATTCTGTATAGTGTAAGCATATTAGCAAACAGCTAATATATTTCATAACTCACACTTGGCAGCCCCCACACGCTGCCAAGTACTCCCTCAAACATTTTCCTGTGTGGGGAGCCACACGGGGCAAACATTTTTCAACCCAAATTTTTCTCTTTCCTGAAAAGACCTGACGTTACGTCAGGTCTTTTCTTTTGTCCGGCTGGCCCCGGTCATCGCCGCCCCTATCCGGGGGCGGCAGCGCCGTCTCGCCTGTTTTCCCATTCATGTGCTTGATCCGGAGGCTTTTATTTTTCCTCCAGATATTTCTTTACGTATTTTCCGGTGTAGGAAACCGGGTTTTCGGCCACCTCCTCCGGTGTGCCGGTGGCGATCACCGTGCCGCCCCGGTCGCCCCCCTCCGGGCCCATATCAATGATATAGTCCGCAGTCTTGATCACATCCAGATTGTGTTCGATGACAATGACCGTATTGCCGCCCTCCGTCAGCCGCCGCAGAATCTCGATCAGCTTATGGACATCCGCAAAGTGAAGTCCCGTGGTGGGCTCATCCAGAATGTAGATGGTTTTTCCCGTACTCCGGCGGCTCAGCTCCGTGGCCAGCTTGATCCGCTGGGCCTCGCCGCCGGACAGAGTGGTGGAGGGCTGCCCCAGACGGATATAAGACAGGCCCACATCATTCAGCGTCTCGATCTTCCGGTGGATCGACGGCAGATGCTCAAAGAACTTCAGCGCCTCCTCCACAGTCATATCCAGCACATCATAAATACTCTTTCCCTTATATTTTACTTCCAAGGTCTCCCGGTTATACCGCTTACCGTGACATACCTCACAGGGGACATAGACATCCGGCAGAAAATGCATCTCAATCTTCAGGATTCCGTCTCCGCCGCAGGTCTCGCAGCGTCCGCCCTTTATATTGAAGCTGAAGCGTCCCTTCTTGTAGCCTCTGGCCTTGGCGTCGGTGGTAGAGGCGAATAAATCCCGGATCATATCAAACACCCCCGTATAGGTGGCCGGATTGGAACGAGGCGTGCGGCCGATGGGGGACTGGTCAATATTAATCACCTTATCCAGCTGTTTGATCCCAATCACGTCCGTATGCTTTCCCGGGATGGTCCTGGCCCGGTTCAGATCCCTTGCCAGCCGCTTGTACAAAATTTCATTGACCAGGGAGCTCTTCCCGGAGCCGGAGACACCGGTCACACAGGTCATGACTCCCAGCGGAAATTTCACATTGATCTTTTTCAGATTATTCTCCTGAGCTCCCCGGACCTCCAGCCAGCCGGTGGGCATCCTGCGCTCCTTTGGCACCGGAATCCTCAGCCTGCGGCTCAGGTAAGCCCCGGTCACAGAGTTCTCATTGGCCATAATCTCCCGGGCGGTGCCCGCGGCCACGATCTCTCCCCCATGCTCTCCCGCACCCGGGCCCACATCCACGATGTAGTCCGCCGCCAGCATGGTATCCTCATCATGCTCTACTACCAGCAGAGTATTCCCCAAATCTCTCAGGCTATTCAGCGTGTTCAGCAGCTTATCATTGTCCCTCTGATGAAGGCCAATGCTGGGCTCATCCAGAATATAAGCCACTCCCACCAGACCGGAACCGATCTGGGTCGCCAGCCGGATCCGCTGAGCCTCCCCACCCGACAAGGTGCCGGTGGCCCGGGCCAGACTCAGATATTCCAGCCCCACATTCACCAAAAAGCGGATCCTGGAGCGGATCTCCTTCAATATCTGCTGACCGATCAGCTCCTGCTGATGAGTCAGCTCCATGTGCTCCAGAAACTGCTGAAGATCCCCGATGGACAGGGCGGTAATCTCATGAATATTTTTCCCGCTCACCGTCACCGCCAACGCCGAGGGCTTCAGCCTCTGTCCATGGCACGCTTTACAGGGTGTGATCCGCATAAAGCTTTCATATTCCTGCTTCATGGTGTCGGAGCCGGTCTCCCGGTAGCGGCGCTCCTCATTGCGAAGCAGCCCTTCAAAAGCCACATCGTAGACCCCCACTCCCCTCTGACCCTTGTAATGAACCTTCACCTCATGCCCGTTGGTGCCGTGAATCAGTATATTTTGAATCTCCTGGGGATAATCCTGGAAGGGAGTGCCCAAGTCAAAATGATACTCCTGCGCCAACGCGTCCAGAATCGCCCTGGTAAAGCTCCCCTTATCCGCGCAGGACTGCCACCCCGTGGCCACAATGGCCCCCTCCAGAATGCTGAGAGACTTGTCCGGAATCATCAGATCAATATCAAACTCCATCTTATAGCCCAGGCCAAAGCAGTCCGGGCAGGCGCCGAAGGGGTTGTTGAAGGAAAAGCTCCGGGGCTCCACCTCCTCAATGCTGATGCCGCAGTCGGGGCAGGAAAAGCTCTGACTGAACCGCAGCACCTCCCCGCCGTTCACCTCCACCAGGGCCAGTCCATTGGTGAGGCGAAGCACCGTCTCCATGGAATCCGTCAGCCTCTGCTGAATCCCCGGCTTCACCACCAGCCGGTCCACCACGATCTCAATATTATGCTTGATATTTTTCTCCAGCTTAATCTCCTCCGACAGCTCATACAGATTGCCGTCGATCCGCACCCGGACGTAGCCGCTCCTCCTGGCCTGGTCCAGCAGCTTCACGTGCTCTCCCTTCCTCCCCCGAACCACCGGAGCCAAAAGCTGAATCCTGGTCCGCTCCGGAAGGGCCATGAGCTGGTCCACCATCTGGTCCACACTCTGCTTTTTAATCTCCTTTCCGCACTTTGGACAGTGAGGAATGCCGATCCTGGCGTAGAGCAGCCGGAAATAATCGTAAATTTCCGTCACGGTGCCCACCGTGGATCGGGGATTCCGGTTCGTGGACTTCTGGTCGATGGAGATAGCCGGGGGCAGCCCCTCAATGCTCTCCACATCCGGCTTTTCCATCTGGCCCAGAAACATCCTGGCATAGGAGGACAAGGATTCCATATAGCGGCGCTGGCCCTCCGCATAGATTGTGTCAAAGGCCAGAGAAGACTTCCCCGATCCAGACAGCCCGGTGAGCACCACCAGCTTATTTCTCGGAATATCCAGGCTCACATTTTTCAGATTATGCTCATTCGCTCCGCGGATGCGGATGTACTGCTTTTTTTCTGTATTCATGTCCATTGATCTCTTCTCCTGTGTTTTATTTCTCTATTTTTATTCTTTTCCTAATTAATTTCTTTTAATCTCCATGCGTCAAATCTCATACCAGCGCCTGCTCATCCAACGCGCGCTTCCCAATATTTCATCAGGCCCATTCTCTACCTTACGCAAAGCAGCGCCGCATTCTCTGCTCTCAAAATCCGCAGGCGTTCCTGTGGCCGCACCGCGTTTCCGGGTCCCATATCCCCTTTTCTGATACTCACAGCATTCACTGCTCTCAGGCAAGCTCCTGCAGATGCTTTTTCAGAAGAATCATCCGATCACGCAGCTCTGCCGCCGCCTCGAAATTCAGCTCGGAGGCCGCCTTCTTCATCTGCTTCTGCACCTCCGCGATCAGCTTCTCCAGCTCCTCCCGGTTCATGGACTCCGGGTCCTTCTCCATCTTCTTCTCTTCCTTCGCCACTTCCTTCGAAATGCTGATCAAATCCCTGACCGCCTTTTTAATCGTCTGAGGTGTGATACCGTGCTCCTCATTATAGCGCTCCTGAATTTCCCGTCTCCGCATCGTCTCGTCGATGGCGCTCTTCATGGAGTCCGTCATCACATCCGCATACATAATAACATGTCCCTGCGCGTTTCGGGCGGCACGGCCGATGGTCTGAATCAGGGAAACGGAGGATCGCAGAAAGCCCTCCTTGTCCGCGTCCAGAATCGCCACAAGAGAAATCTCCGGAATATCCAGTCCCTCACGCAGCAGGTTAATCCCCACCAGCACATCAAACACATCAAGACGCATGTCCCGGATAATCTCGGTTCGCTCCAGAGTATCCCCATCCGAATGCAGATACCGAACCCGAATACCAACCTCC
>CAZGRM010000219.1:0-5291 GCA_964528295.1 uncultured Lachnospiraceae bacterium | reverse complement strand
GTCCCAACTGGCTGTTGGGTACTGAAACCCTACACTTATATATTAGGAGGAGAAAAAAGGATGAAGCGTTTGACAGTTGGTGAGCTGACAGCGGAGCAGGGACAGAAGGTGTCCGGCTTTGTGAAAATTGAGGGGGCGGATTTTGGCATTCCGGTGACGCTGATCTGCGGCTCCCGGGAGGGGGAGACGGCTCTGATCTGCGGCGGGCTGCACAATGCGGAGTATGTGGGAATCCAGGCGGCCATGGAGCTGGCGGATGAGATTGATCCGGCCTCGGTAAAAGGAAATATTATCGTGATCCGCCTGCTGAACCGCACCGGCTTTGAGCATCGGACCATGAGTCTTGTGTACGAGGATGGAAAAAATCTGAACCGGATCTTCCCGGGCAGCGCTTCGGGGACGCTGGCGGACCGGATCGCCTACACGGTGGAGCATGTATTTTTCTCCCAGGCGGACTATTTTTTGGATCTTCACTGTGGGGACGGCTTTGAGCGGCTGGAGCCCTATATTTACTATGTGGAGGCTTCCAAGCCGGAGGTGCGCCAAAAGAGCCGGGAGATGGCGGAGGCCGCCCGGGTGAAGTATCTGGTGGGCTCCGGGTGCGCTACCGGCGGCGCCTACAACTATGCGGCCGCGGCGCTTGGCATTCCCAGCATTCTGCTGGAGCGGGGCTGCAATTCCGTGTGGTGTGAGCATCAGGTGGAGGAAGATAAGCAGGATGTGAAAAATATACTGCGGGTTCTGGGAATCCTGGAGGGAGAGGCAAAGCTTTACGAAAAGCCGGTCAGCGTGAATCCGGTGATCTATGAGGACGCGGGGCATTCGGGATGCTGGTATCCCACCAAACAGCCCGGGGAAACCTTCCGAAAGGGTGAGATCCTGGGCAGGATCCGGGATTACTTCGGGGAGGAGCTGGAGGTGTGCGCGGCAAAGCAGGACGGGATCATGCTGTATGAGACCGTGAGCCTCTGCGTCATGGAGGGATCCCCCCTGGTGGCCTACGGGAGTTGGGACGAGGAACGGCAGGGAATCATCCGGAAAAACTGCCCGGTGTGCGGGGAGCAGGAACCGGAGAAGGGACATAGGATAGAATAACGAGACTTGCGGGGTGGAGAGAGACCATGGAACAGAAGCTGAAAATTGCCTTGCCGGGAGGAAAATGGAAGGTGGATAATTATCTGAGAGCCATGAGGGCGCTGGGCGCGGAGCCGGTGCCGGTGGATCAGGGCTGCTGCCCGGAGGGGCTGGACGGCCTTCTGCTGCCCGGCGGATATGACATTGACCCCATGTACTATGGACAGGAGGTGGCGGGCAGCGAGGATATCGATCGGGAGATGGATGAGCTGCAATTTGCGGTGCTGGACCGGTTTGTGAAGGCGGAAAAGCCGGTGTTTGGCATCTGCCGGGGACAGCAGATCATCAACGTTTACTTTGGCGGCAGCCTGATCCAGCATCTGAACACCAGCTTCCGGCACAGCTGGGAGGGGGATGAGCAGGATAAGGTGCATGACTCCCGGGCGGAGGCGGACTGCTGGCTGGCCCGGCTTTACGGCACCCGCTTCCCCGTAAACAGCGCCCACCATCAGGCGGTGGACCGCCCCGGCCGGGGCATCCGTCCGGCGCAGTGGGCGGAGGATGGGGTGGTGGAGGCCATTTACCATGAAAGCCTCCCGGTATACAGTGTCCAGTGGCATCCGGAGCGCATGTGCTTTGACTGCGCCCGAAAGGATACCGTGGACGGCAGCCTGGTGCTGAGGGAGTTTTTGGCACTCTGTCAAAAAAGGAGGGCCGGGGGCGCTTACAGTCCCAGCACGGCCCGCCAGCCCGGGTAAAAGAATTTTTTCAGTGTTTCCAGATAGTGGGAGGCGTCCTCCCTTGTAAAATCGTGGTTGACGATCTCAAAGATGGCGCTGATGTAGGCGCTCAGCAGCATATGGAGCTCCTGGGGGCGGATCTCGTTTACCGGGATGCCCCGGGCCTTGGCGGCCTCCAGGAAGGCCAGGGTCTCCCGCTGCTCCCTCATGACAAAGTCATGGACGAAGTCCTCGTGGCTGGTGCCGGCGGAGCAGCAGATCAGCAGCTTGAACTCATCATAGTATTCAAAAATCAAGTCAAGAAGATAGGAAATCTCTTTATTTTCCCTCCACATCCGTTCCAGATCATTTTCTTCCAGATGGCGGTAATCCGCCTCCTTCAGGCTATCGTAGGCCTCATCCAGCTGTGAGAGCAGCGGCTGGACCAATGCGGTGAACATGGCCTCCTTGTCGGCAAAATGGCGGTAGAGACCGGCGGAGGTCATGCCCGCCGCGTCCGCGATGGAACGCATGGAGGCCTTCTCAAAGCCCTTTTCCAGAAATTCTTTTTTGGCGGCGGGGATGATTCTTTGGTGACTGGCGCTTTTGTCTCTTGGCATAGTGGCTTTTCCTTTCCTGAATGGTAAAAAACAGCAGAGCCGCCTGCGAAAGCTCCGGCTCTGCTTTATTATAATGAGGAAAAAAGAAACTGTCAATGAATCCCCGGCCTTATTCGTACTGGTCGGCGCTCTCGTACATTCGGTCCGTGGTGCCCGCCTGCTCCGTGCCCTGGGCGCCGTCGATGGTCACGTTCGTCTCGCAGCTGACGATGGTACTTCCCTCAGCCCGGCCCGCCACGGTGCCGGGGGTCACCGCGCCGTCAATGGTTCCGGTGACGGAACAATTTTCGATGGTGAACCGGTCCTCCATGCCGTAGTAATACATTCCGGTACCCACCAGGCCGCCCACATGGGTGGCGCCGTCCGCCGTGATGGTGATCTCCGCCTGGCAGTCGGTGATGGCGCAGGGCTCATCCACCACGCCGTCCCCGTCGTCTCCGATGCCGGCATAGCCGCAGAGTCCTCCGATGGCATGGCCGTTTCCGGCGGTGATGGCCACGGTCACCTGGTTTCCGGTGATGCTGTCGATGGACTGGATGCATCCGGCGATGCCGCCCAGGCCCACGGGCTCATTTCCCAGGGCGGTCACGGTGCCGGAGGCGGAGCAGTTGTCCACCCGGCCCATGAAGCTGCCGCCCACCACCAGGCCGCCGCACTCGGCCACGTCGCACTGAATGATTTGGCCGCCGGAGAAATCGTTATCCCCGATCACGATGATGTCCGCGTCCTCCACGGCGCAGCCGGTTACCTCCGCCATGCTTCCGCCTACGATGCCGCCTACACAGTTGATGCCGGTGACGGTGTTCTCACCGGCCAGAGTCACCTCCGCCACAGAGCCGGCGACGGCGTATCCCACCACACCTCCGGCGGCCATCACGGTCTCATCTCCCGTCACCGTCACATTCTCCACCGTCAGGTCCCGGATGGATCCGGTGAAGCCGCCGAAGAGGCCGATGGTCAGCATATTTTGGTCCGTGGCGGTGGTGACGCCGGAGATGGTGTGGCCGTCTCCGTCCAGAGAGCCGGAGAACAGCTTTGTCATATCCATATCTCCTGTCTCCATGTCCACATCCTCATAGGTCAGGTTTCCGATGGGAATCCAGTTTTCGTAGGACGAGAGATCGATATCGGCGGTCAGCACGTAGCTGGCGGTGAGATCTTCCCGGATCTGGTCAAATTCCTCCGGGGTGGACACCTGGTAGGGATCCTCCGGGGTGCCGCTCCCGGCAAGGGGCTCCGAGGCGTTGGCGGCCAGAGGCAGCGCAAAGAGCATAGTAAGCAGGGCAGCGGATGATGTCAATGTTTTTCTCATAATTTCCTCCTGTCGCTCATAGACTGAGCATTTTTTGGAAGGGGTTAGATTTTGCTAACTCCTGTATAAAAGTTATCGTTGTTAGCTAACACCGATAACAAGTATAGCGGCAAGAAAAGCGGTTGTCAAGAGAAAATTTGTCTCAGATCTATTGACAGATCTCTCTGCCGATGGTAGACTGATAATCAGATTATCGATAATCAAATTATCAATCCAATAGACGAAAGGAAACAGTGTATGGCAAAGGCAGACGCGACTATTGATCCGCGGATTTTGGAGAGCGCAAAGCAGGAATTTCTGGCGGTGGGATTTGAAAAGGCGTCCCTGAAAACGATCTGCGGGAGGGCCGAGGTGACGACCGGGGCCCTCTATAAGCGGTATAAGGGCAAGGAGGAGCTGTTTTGTGCGGTGGTGGCGGATACGATCTCCAAGCTGAACGCGGTGCTGGAGGAAAAGTGCGGCGTGAAACCGGCTCAGCTCTCCGATGAGGAGCTGATCAAGGCCTGGGATATGGATGAGGAGTATATGATGTGGTGGTTTCGCTATCTCTACGACATCCATGACGGCTTTGTGCTGCTGCTGCGGTGCGGGGAGGGAACCTGCTACGGGAACTTTGAGCATGACTGGGTGGAGCGGATGACTCAGGCCACCTATGGCTACTATGAGGAGGCGTACCGGAGGGGGCTGACCTCCACCTGGATTTCCGTGGAGGAGATGCATATTCTGCTCTCTGCCTTCTGGACCACGATCTACGAGCCATTTATCCATGATTACGAATGGCGGCAGATCCAGGAGCACAGTCATCTGATCTGCCGGCTGTTCAACTGGTACCGGGTGCTGGGATTTCAGCCGGGGCCGGACCTGTGAGGCTGTCCGGCCCGTATTTCAAAAAAGGAGACACAAAGTCCGTAAAACAGGAGCTGGTGTCTCCAGACTTTTCATCAAAGGTTAGAAATGACTAACAAAGAAGGAGGCATCGGCCATGTTCAAAAAGGTTTTGTACTATGCCGGCGAATACCGGAGACTGACGTATCAGGCGGTGGCCGCCCTGCTGGCGGGCATTGTGATGAGCGTCATTCCCTATTTTTTTATCTATCAGCTGCTTAGGCCGATTTTGACCCATGAGACGGTGACGGCGGGATACGTTCTGGTCCGGGTCGGGGCCATGGCGGTTTGCGCCGTGTTCTATGCGGTTTTCTATGTAAAGGGGCTGTCACTGTCCCACGAGGCGGCCTATCACACCCTGGAGAATCTGAGAATTGCCCTTCAGGGCCGGCTGGAAAAGCTGCCCCTGGGTGTCATCGAGGAGAAGGGGACAGGCGCCCTAAAAAAATGTTTATTGACGATATCGAGTCCATCGAGACCATCATGGCCCATGCGCTGCCGGAGGGCATCGCCAACCTGGCAGTGCCCGTTCTGATCTTCGCGGCCATGTTTTTTGTGGACTGGAAGCTGGCTCTATTGTCCCTGGGTTCCCTGCCCCTTGGCGTTATCGCCATGATGGTCATGTATCAGATCGGCATGGGGGATATGGAAAATTACTATGAGGCCGCCCGGAAAATGAAC
>CAZGRM010000218.1:0-5349 GCA_964528295.1 uncultured Lachnospiraceae bacterium | reverse complement strand
TTTGCAACAATTCTCTTTCATGCTCCAAGGTCAGCGGAATATCAAAATGAACAAAGCTATCATCCGGTACCGCAAACTGTTTCCTCCGCTTTAGATACTCACTGCGCAAAAACTCTTCTTCCTCATCACAACAGGCAATGTAATCTCCTAAAAGGAAGATGCCGCCATTTTTAAGGCCATTATAAATCTTCTGATACAAATCCTTTTTGTGTTCCGGCAGGAAATGATGCAAGCTCTCAAAAGAAATGACCGCGTCCCACTTGCCGAGGCCAAAATCGTATTTGAAATAATCCTGACATACTATAGTAAGATGCTTTTCAGAATGCTTTTCCAGCAATTTATCCAGCATACTTTGACATAAATCAACACCGGTTACTTCTATGTCCGGATTTTTCTGCCAGATTTGATCCAGTTCCAAACCGGTTCCACACCCTAAGTCTAAGATTTTTTGACATTTGGATGGTAAAACTTCCGAAAACATCTGATAGGACCGCTCCCAAATCGACATATGCTCCTCATAACCATCCAAACGTTTCGTGAAAAAGTCAGACATTTCCTCCAACGGAGAATCCTCCGTATCCTGAAGCCATTTCTTTAAGTCCTGTAAATATTGTTCTGTTGATTCCATACTGTTTTCTCCCATGATTTTTGTGCCCTTCCATTCTTTTGTTAGAAGTTCCGTAAAAATCACTTGTTTCTGTCTGCGAAAGTAAGAGCGATTTTTGCTTGATGTGAATACCCCAATCCCTTACATAAACTGGAGTTTATATTTCTCTGTATACTTCAAGAATTATTTTCAAATTATCCTCTAACGTATGTGCGCCATCTAATCGAATCACTTTGCATTTAAGAGTTTTTATCCAAAGTTCATGTTGTTGAAATGTACAGCCGCCGATTCCAAAGTCATATTCCGCAATGTTATTTAAGAATTTTTGATGTTCCTCATACATATCGCCACCTTTCAATATACGTTCACCGAACCAATTCAATTCGCGCTCATGAACACGTTTCATGCGAATTTTTGCATCCGCGTTTAAGTGGACAACCATCTCAAAAAATGGATCAAAATATTCGTGAAATGAATCCATAGAACCAGCCATTACGAAATGATCGCAGGTTGATATTGCCTCTGCTATGCGATTAATTTTCTCAATCTTTGGATACATTACAGAAAAAGGAATCTCGGTATCTTTCCGCCATATATACTCATCTATGTCCACAAAGGTATAGTCTAATTCTTTGGCTACTAATTTACCAAGTGTCGTTTTTCCCGCTCCTGAGGAACCCGTTATCATAATTCCAGTTGCCAATTGATTTCCCCCTCGCTAAATTCTAATTGCCGATTTATATGCTTATATGATAGCACCCATTTCTCCTGTCATTGCGAAAAGAGATTTTTTATCCAACTGCTCTTTTCTTTGTGGCTAGAATAACATATTTTAATACCGCGTGCCACCTCATATTTTTTTATAAAAAACTGCGCCACAGCCTTGACAGGCCATCGCGCAGCGTCGAATTTATCGATCACACCAGTCTTTTCATATAGATTTTTTCCACGGAACCCCATGGCGGTTTTGCGGTATATATTTCAAAACCATATTTTTCATATAAAATTTTCATGGTCGCTTACGATATGTACTCTGTCAAAACCAATTGACTTTAAATAATCGCGGCGGCTGATTCAGCGCAGCTTCACATAGCCCTTCTCATACAGTCGCTGCAGGGATTTCAGGATGCCCAGCTTGCCGTGGGGCCAGGTGAGGCCGCCCTGGAAATAGACCGCGTAGGGGGGCTTGATGGGGCCGTCGGCGCTGAGCTCGATGGAGGAGCCCTGGACAAAGGCTCCGGCCGCCATAATGACGTCGCTGTCATAGCCCGGCATAGCCCAGGGCTCCGGTGTCACGTAGCTGTCCACCGGAGCGGCGGACTGGATGCCCTCGCAGAAGGCGACGACTCCCTCCGGGAAGCCGAATTCCACGGCCTGGATAATGTCGTGGCGGCTCTCGGTGCCGTTTGGCACCACCCGAAAGCCCAGCCGCTCATAAATATTTGCCGCGAATATGGCGCTTTTTAATGCCGCCGCGGTCACGGTGGGGGCCAGGAAAAAGCCCTGGTAAAAGGACTGCATGACGCCCAAGGAAGCCCCCACCTCCTTGCCAAGGCCCGGTGAGGTAAGCCGGTAAGCGCACCGCTCAACGCACTCCCTCGTCCCCACAATGTAGCCGCCGATGGGAGCCAGCCCGCCTCCGGGATTTTTGATCAGAGAGCCCACCACCATATCGGCCCCCACATCGCTGGGCTCCAGGGCCTCCACGAATTCCCCGTAGCAGTTGTCAACCATGATGATAAGATCGGGCCGAATCCCTTTGATAAAAGAGATTGCCTGGCCGATGGCCTCCACGGACAGGGTGGGTCTGGTCTGGTAGCCCTTGGAGCGCTGGATTTCCACCAGTTTGGTGGCAGGGCCGATGGCCCGGCGGATGCCCTCAAAGTCAAAGCTGCCGTCCGGGAGCAGGTCCACCTGACGGTAGGTCACACCGTACTCGGCCAGAGAGCCGCAGGAGGGCCGGATGCCGATCACCTCCTCCAACGTATCGTAGGGTTTTCCGGAGACGGACAAAAGCTGATCTCCCGGGCGGAGATTTCCGGAGAGGGCGATGGCCAGCGCATGGGTTCCGCAGGTGATCTGGGGGCGCACCAGGGCCGCCTCCGCATGGAAGGCGGCGGCGTACACCTCCTCCAGGGTATCTCTTCCCATATCATTGTATCCATAGCCGCTGGAGCTCTGAAAGCATTCCGCGCTGACCCTCGCCTTTTGCATGGCGCCGATCACCTTCAGCTGGTTGTATTCCGCCATCTCATCAATGGCGTCAAAACGCCGCTTCAGCCCGGAAAGGACCTCTTCTCCAAAGGTCAGAACCTCTTTGCTGATTCCAAGTGATTCATACATCTGTTCCATAAATTCCTCCACGCCGCGCCGACGGCGGCTCTATTTTCCAAGAATGACCGGCGCACTCCGGGATTATCCGCAAAACCATAGGCCCGCGGCGGGGCTGACTGCCGGCAGTATTTTTTCAGACGATTCCTTTTTCCGCCAATACGTTTATCATAAATGAGAGAATCTCTTCCTCCGAATGGTGGTACTGCTCTTTGTTCACCCAGATCACCTCCCGCTCCCGCCGGAACCAGGTGAGCTGCCGCTTGGCAAAGTGCCGGGTGTCCCGTTTCAGAACCCGGAGCGCCTCCTCCAGAGAAAGCTCACCCTCCAGATAGGCCAGCAGCTCCTTATATCCCAGGCCCTGCATGGACACCATATTTCTGGTGCAGCCCTGCTCCTTCAGGCGCCGTACCTCCTCCAGAAGGCCCTGCTCCATCATCAGATCCACCCGAAGGTCGATGTTATGATAAATGTTCTGACGATCCTCATTCAGGACGAAGTAGGCAAAGGTATAGGGAGAGCTTTTTTGCCTCTCCTGCTCATTGTGGGAGGAAATGGGCTCTCCCGTCTCGTGAAAGTATTCCAGAGCCCGGATCACCCGCTTCACATTGTTGGCGTGGATCGCCTGGGCGGAGGCAGGGTCAGCCTGACGGAGAAGCTCATGGAGATACTGGGGACCTCTCTCCTCCGCCAGCTGCTCCAGCTCTTCCCGGTAGGAGGTGTCGCCGCCGTTTTCGGTGAAGTCAATATCGTACAAAACGGCCTGGATATAGAAGCCGGTGCCTCCCACCAGGATCGGAATGTGCCCCCGGCTCTGGATCTCTCGAATATATTGTTTGGCGTACTCCTGAAAGCGGACCACGTGGAACTCCTCCCAGGGATCCAGCTCGTCGATGAGAAAATGGGGAATTCCCCGCGTTTCCTCCCGGGTCACCTTGGCGGAGCCGATATCCATGCCCCGGTAAACCTGCATGGAGTCCGCCGAAATGATCTCGCCCCCGATCCGTTTAGCCAGCTCCACGGACAGCCTGGTCTTTCCCACCGCGGTGGGGCCGGTGAGGATCACCAGGGGATTATTTGCGTCATTCATGAATTTCCACCTTTCTGTCTTAAAGCCGCTCCCGCCCGATATCGGACAAGAGTATGCCTGGAAACTGCTTGTGTACCCTCCCCTACAGGATCCGCTTGAATTTCTTTTCCATCTCGTATTTGGTCATGGAGATGATGGTGGGGCGGCCGTGGGGACAGTTGTAGGGATTTTCCAGGGTCAAAAGCTCCTGGATCAACGCGTTGGCCTCCGTCAGGGACAGGCGGTCTCCGCCCTTCACCGCCGCCTTGCAGGACATGGAGGCGATCTTTTCGAGAACGATCTGGTCGGAGGCCCGCTCCGGGATGTCGGAAAGGCCGTCCAGAATATCCAGAAACAGCTCCCGGTCCGCCAGGCCATAGAGATTGCCGGGGACGGCCCGGATGGAATACTCTCTGCCGCCAAAGGGCTCAATCTCAAAGCCCACATCATGGAAAGCGTCCATGTGGCGCTTCAGCAGCTCCTCCTCCTGGAGGTTCAGGGAGACGATCACGGGGGGCGTGATCATCTGAGAGGTCTGGCGCTTCTCCCGGTAATTTTTCATGAACCGCTCATACATCACCTTCTCGTGGGCGGCGTGCTGGTCGATGATATAGAGCTTATCCTCAAATTCCACCAGCCAGTAGGTGGCGAACACCTGCCCGATCAGCTTATGCTTCGGGCGGTTTCCCTCATCCAGCAGCTTGTTCTCAAAGAGGTCCATCTGGAGCGCCCTGGCGTCCTCCTGCACCTCCCGGATGCGGGCGGCGTCGGAGCGCAGCGTTTCCAGAAGAGCCGGATCCAGAGGGCTGTCCTCCTGCTCCCTGGTCTCCGGGGAAAGACCGTCCTCCTTCGCGGCCCGCTGTCTTTCATTGGCCAGGCTGTTTTCACCGGAAGCCGCCGGTGAGGGCTCCTTCCCAATCTCTTTTGCGTTTCCTCCATCGGGAAAATCAGCGCCGCCAAAGGTTCCTTGAGGCTGCCCGGCCGCCGTTTCAGCCGTGGAAGAAGCGCTCTGGGCGGCACCCTGCCGGAGCGCCTGATCCGTTCCCGGCAAAACGCTTCCCGTCACAGGCTTCATGGCGGGGCGCTCCCGCTGAGGATACCGTGTGGAATAAGGGCTGTTGGCCTCAGCGATGAGCTGAGAGCGTATCTTCTCAAAGGGCTCCGGGTAGCGGGGCGGCTGGGAAGCGGAGGAAATGCCGGAGCCTGCTCCCGATATATTTTTGTCCGCTATTCCCGCGCCGCTCGGCCGCTCCCCGCGGTCCTGAAGAAAACCCTCCCCCACTCCCCGCTCTCCGGCCCCAGCGGAAGCCGCCTCCTGCTGTCTTCCGCCGGAGGCAGGCGC
>CAZGRM010000217.1:0-5380 GCA_964528295.1 uncultured Lachnospiraceae bacterium | reverse complement strand
TAGGGGTAGTTTGCGCTTTTTTGGCTACCCGGAAGTTAATGTTTCACAGTAATAAGAGGCAGTACGGCCGGTCCGGGGACGGACCGCATGGAGCGATGCTTTGGAGAGCGGAAGGGAGAACGGAATGAATCAGTATACCGATTATATCATAGAGACCACAAAAAAGCTGCTGGCGATCCCCAGTCCCAGCGGATTTACCCGGGAGGCGGCAGCCTTCGTGAAGGGGGAGCTGGAGGCCATGGGCTATGAGCCCGGACTCACCAATAAGGGCGCGGTGCTGGTAAAGCTGGGCGGAAGGCAGGAGGACAATGCGGTGCTGCTGGCGGCCCACATGGATACGTTGGGAGCGATGGTGACGGAGATACGGGGGAATGGGCGGTTGAAGCTTACGAATGTGGGAGGCATGAATCCCAACAATGCGGAGGCGGAGAACTGCCGGGTCCACACCAGGGAGGGCAAGGTGTACGACGCCACCTTTCAGCTGATCAACGCCTCCATCCATGTGAACGGGGAATTCAACGAGACAAAGCGGACCTACGATGCCATGGAGGCGGTGCTGGATGAGCTGGTGAGGACGAAGGAGGAGGTGGAGAAGCTGGGAATCATGGCGGGAGATTTTGTCTGCTTTGATCCCAGGACCGTGGTGACCTCCAGCGGATTTATCAAGAGCCGGTTTTTGGACGATAAGCTCAGCACCGGGATTTTGCTGGGCTATGCGAAGTATCTGAAGGAGGAGGCGGTGACGCCGGAACGGACCGTTTACGTGATGATCACCTCCTATGAGGAGGTGGGACACGGCGGCTGCGCCTCCATTCCCCAGGGGGTGACAGAGATGATTTCTGTGGATATGGGCTGCGTGGGGGAGGGACTTGGCTGCGACGAAACCATGGTGTCCATCTGCGCGAAGGACAGCGTGGGCCCTTACGACTATCAGGTGGTGACGGACCTGGCGCGGGCGGCCCGGGAGAATGGGATCGATTTTGCCGTGGATGTGTACCCTCATTACGGCTCTGATGTGGACGCGGCCCTGAAGGCCGGCTACGACCTGCGCCACGGCCTGATCGGCCCCGGCGTGTACGCCTCCCACGGCTACGAGCGCTCCCACCGGAAGGGAGTGGAGAACACGCTGCGGCTGCTGCGGGCGTATCTGGGGTGACGAGTGCCGTCAAATCCGGGGACGGCGCGGCTGTATAATCCGAAGAAAAAGGCATATGATAGCTTTAGAATGCGCGGAAAGGAGGCGGTATTATGTGTACGGCGGCAGCGTACAAGACGAAGGATTTTTATATGGGACGCACCTTGGACAATGATTTTTCCTACGGTGAGGAGGTGGTGATCACACCGCGGAACTTTTCCTTTCCTATGCGGCATGGGAAGGCCATGGAAAGCCACTATGCCATCATCGGAGTGGCCCACGTTTTTCAGGGATATCCTCTGTACTATGATGGGATCAATGAGAAGGGGCTGGGGATGGCCGGCCTGAATTTTGTGGGAAACGCGGTCTACCGGGAGGAGGAGGCGGGAAAGCAAAATGTGGCCCAGTTTGAGCTGCTTCCCTGGATTCTGGGGACCTGTGCCTCGGTGAGGGAGGCGAGGAGGCGGCTGGAAGAGGCAAACCTGGTGAAAACCCCCTTTTCCCGGGAATTTCCGCCTGCCCAGCTCCACTGGATGATCGGGGACCGGGAGGAGGTCATCGTGGCGGAGGCTGTGGAGGAGGGACTTCGGATTTATGATAATCCCGCCGGAGTCCTGACCAACAATCCGCCCTTCCCGGAGCAGCTTTTTCATCTGAACAATTATATGAACCTGTCTGCCCGGGAGCCGGAGAACCGTTTCTCCTTGCGGCTGCCTCTGGGGGTCTACAGCCGGGGGATGGGGGCCATAGGGCTGCCGGGGGATCTGTCCTCTCAGTCCCGCTTCGTCCGGGCGGCCTTCGCAAGGCTGAATTCTGTGTCCGGGGATTCGGAGCAGGAGAGTGTCAGCCAGTTTTTCCACATCCTTGGCTCCGTGGACCAGCAGAGGGGCTGCTGCGATCTGGGCGGCGGAAAATATGAGACGACGATCTATACCTCCTGCGGCAATGGGGACAAGGGAATTTACTACTATACCACCTACAACAATCACCAGATCACAGCGGTGGATATGCGCCGGGAGGACCTGGAGGGCTGCCGGCTTTCCCGGTACCCTATGATTCTGGAGGAGCAGATCAGGAGGCAGAACTGAGGGACGGTCACGGACCGGGAGGCCTGGGAACAGGCCCCGGCCCAAGGGACGGCGAGACCCTTTGTACATTGGAGGAACTATGAGTGAACAGCTACAGCAATTGAAATACGGCCTAAAGGACGGAGTGCCCATCGGTCTTGGATATCTGGCGGTCTCCTTTACCTTTGGCATCATGGCCAGGGGGGCCGGGGTCAGCACCCTAGCCGCCGTGATCATGTCTTTGACAAATCTCACCAGTGCGGGACAGTTTGCGGCTCTGGGGATCATCCAGGCGGGGGCGCCATTTCTGGAGATGGCGGCGGCGCAGCTCATCATCAACCTGCGCTACTGCCTGATGTCCTGCTCCCTCTCCCAAAAGCTGGCGGAGGACATGCCTTTTTTCCACCGTTTTTTGATCTCCTACGGGGTGACGGATGAAATTTTTGGGGTGTCCGTCTGCCGGGAGGGCACCCTGAGCCCCTTTTACACCTACGGTTTACTTGGTGCCGCCGTGCCGGGCTGGACCTTCGGCACCTTTCTGGGAGCGGTGTCCGGCGATCTGCTCCCGGCCCGCCTTCTGAGCGCCCTGAGTGTGGCGCTTTACGGGATGTTCCTGGCCGTGGTCATTCCGCCGGCCAGGGAGAGCCGGGTCCTGGCGGGGGTGATTCTGGCCTCCATGGCGGCCAGCCTGCTGTTTTCCTTGACACCGGTACTGCGGGAGATCTCCTCCGGCTTTAAGATCATTATCCTGACCCTGGTCATCGCCGGGGCGGCCGCGGCCCTGTTTCCGGTAAGGGAGGAAGGAGAGAAAAACGAATGAATCCCAGAGTGTATCTGTATATTTTGGTGATGGCGGGGGTGACCTACCTGATCCGCATGCTGCCCCTGACACTGATCAGGCGGGAAATCAAAAATACATACGTCAAATCGTTTCTGTACTATGTCCCCTATGTGACGCTGTCGGTGATGATTTTTCCGGCCATCCTCACCGCCACCGCCTCCGTCTGGTCGGGAGCCGCCGCCCTTCTGACGGGTGCCCTGCTGGCCTACCGGAGGAAAAGCCTGTTTCAGGTGTCTATCGCGGCCTGCGCGGTGGTGTTTGTGCTGGAGCTGATCCTGGATTTCGCGGGCTGAGTTTCGGTTTGGAGGCGGGAGAGATGCGGTACAGGATTTTGATTGTGGATGATGACCGGGAGCTTTTAAAGATGCTGCGGGTCTATCTGGAGCGGAGAGGCTACCAGGTGGACACGGCGGAGAGCGGGCTGGAGGCGCTGGATAAGCTGAGGGTGCCGCCGGAGCTTTTGCTGCTGGATATCAATATGCCGGGAATGGATGGGATGGAGCTGTGCCGGCGGATCCGGGACACGGTGTCCTGCCCCATCCTCTTTTTGACCGCCAGAGCGGAGGAGGAGGACCGGGTAAACGGGCTCCTGTCCGGCGGCGACGATTACATCTTGAAGCCCTTCAGCTTAAAGGAGCTGGAGGCCCGGATCGCGGCTCACCTGAAGCGGGAGGAGCGTCACCGGAGCCGGAGTCAGTGCCGGTTTCAGGGGGGATTGTCCGTCGACTATGGGGCGAAGGAGGTCCGCCTGAAGGGCCGGGTGGTGGAGCTGACCCGGATGGAGTATGAGATTTTGGAGTTTCTTTCCACGCATCCGGGCCAGGTGTTTGACCGGGAGCGGATCTATGAGCGGGTCTGGGGCTGCGACGGCCAGGGGGACAGCCGGGTGGTGACGGAACTGATCCGCCGGATCCGGAAGCGGCTGGCGGACCAAAGCCCGGAGGAATACATTGAGACCGTATGGGGGATGGGCTACCGATGGAAAAAATAAGGAATCTATCGCTGAAAAGGACGCTGGTTCTGTATATGGTCCTGGCGCTGACTGCCGGTTTTCTGCTGTCGGCGGTGATCGGCTATGGGGCGGAGCGGCTCCAGAAGTGGATCTGGTATCAGTATATCGATGAGGAGGAGTATTACAAGGCCATAGAGCTGGGCCGGGAGATGGCGGTGCTTCGCCCGGCTCAAAGCGAAATGCGCAGGGCGGACCTGTGGCTGTCGGAGCTGTGTGATTTCCTCCAGACCTACGGGGTGCTGTGCTGCGCCATCGCGGGCAGCGTCCTTGCGGTGGGAATGTTCTACCGCAATAAGCTGAGCCGCCCCATATCCGAGCTGAGGCGGGCCTCCCGGCGGATCGGGGAGAATGATCTGGACTTTCGCATGGAATACGGAAACCGGGATGAGATGGGGCAGCTCTGCCTCCAGTTTGAGCGGATGAGGAGCCAGCTGGCGGAAAACAACCGGAGGATGTGGCGCATGGTGGAGGAGGAGAAGGCTCTCCGGGCCGCCATTGCCCACGACATCCGCTCCCCCCTGACGATTCTCCGGGGCTATCAGGAGATGCTGCTGGAATTTGTGCCGGAGGGCGCCATGAGCGGTCCTGAGATAATGGAGATGCTGCGGGAGGGCATGGGCCAGATTGAGCGGATGAACCGTTTTATAGAGACTATGCGGAAGCTGTCCAGCTTTGAGGAGCGGAAGCTTCTGTACCGGGAGACGAGCCTGGAGACGCTGGCGGAGAGCATCAGAAAAAATGCCGGGCTGATGGGTCAGGATATGGGGAAAGTATGTACGGTGGCGGTCCGGCCGCGGGGAGGGCCGGGACAGCCGGCCGGGCAGGATCTGGGGGAGCGCGACGGGACGGATAGCCGGTCCGGCGCGCGGCGTCTTTTGCTGGATGAGGAGCTGATCCTGGAGGTGGTGGAAAATCTTCTCTCCAACGCCCTCCGCTACGCCAAAACAGAGGTGTGGGTCCGGCTGGCCCAGGCCGGTGACGCGCTGGAAATCGTAGTGGCGGATGACGGAGCCGGTTTCGTCGCGGACGCGGAGGAGGTGACAAAGCCCTTTTACCACACCAACCCCCAGGATGATTTGAAGCACTTCGGCCTGGGAATGTATATCTGCCGGGTCTACTGTGAGCGCCACGGCGGCCGCCTGCTGGTAGAAAACCGTCCCCAGGGCGGAGGGGCCGTGAAGGCGGTTTTTCATTCAGGGACGGAGGAAGAAAAATAGCTGCTGTTTACGTGCCAGCCAGTACACAGCCGCGGCGGCGTCCGATGGAACAGTAACGAAAAATAAAAGAGACGGAGTGAGGCGAAATCCTGCTTCGCTCTTTTTTTA
>CAZGRM010000216.1:0-5383 GCA_964528295.1 uncultured Lachnospiraceae bacterium | reverse complement strand
TAGCGGCCGGAGCCGGCTTGGGCGTAGAGGTCGGTGCCTTTTTGGTCAAAATTCAGGGCGGCGCTGTCTATGACGCGGGCGACATGGCGCAGGTGGATGGACGCTGTGGTGTTGGGCGGGATCTGTATGTCGTAGATCGTCTCCGTCTCGGTCCGCTCCCAGCGGACGCGAATTTCTCCGTAGGAGGCGCAGTGGAATACCTCCGCATAGGTGAGGCCGCCGCCGGGCTGGGGCTCCACGAGGAAGTGGGAGTAGCCGGGGTAGGCTTCGTCGACGCGAAGGCCGCCGCAGACCTCATACAGCCACTGGCCCACGGAGCCGTAGGCGTAGTGATTGAAGGAGTTCATGTCGGGGCTCCACATGGTGCCGTCGGGCTTCAGGCCGTCCCAGTGCTCCCAGACGGTGGTGGCTCCCTTCTTTACCTGGTAGAGCCAGGAGGGGAAGTCCTCCTTCAGGAGCAGGTCGTAGGCCTCCTCCAGGCGGCCGTTCTGGCTGAGGGCGTGGAGGAAGTAGGGGGTGCCGATGAATCCGGTGGTCAGATGCCCCTCCTTTTGGGCCAGCAGGGAAAGAAGCCCCTCCAGGATCTTTTCCTTTTGATCCTCCCGCAGGAGGTCAAAGTACAGGGCCACGATGTGGGCCGTCTGTGTCTTTACAGCCATGGCGCCGTCGGGGGTTACGTACCGTTTTCTGAATTCCTCCGCCACCTGTTCCCGGAGAGCCCGGTAACGGGTTCCATCCTCCCTCTCCCCCACCGCTTCGGCCATCTTTGCGAAAAGGCCGCTGACGTAGGCATAGTATCCAAAGCAGGTCAGCTTTACGGGAGTCGCGCCGTAGTAGCTGCCCTCCTCCGCGTCCAGCGCCACCCAGTCGCCGAACTGCATGGGAAAAATCTCGGCCTCACTTGCGGCGTTGGCCGTCAGGAAGTCCACCCAGGCCTTCATGCTGCCGTACTGCTGACGGATGATGGAGAGATCCCCAGTCTCCTGGTAGAGGGTCCAGGGCAGGATCACCGCCACATCTCCCCAGGCCGAGGAGCCGTAGGCGGGATTTTCATCGAAATTCGGCAGGACGTCCGGCACCACGTTTGGCACGCCGCCGTCCGGCTTCTGGTCGGCCTTCACGTCGCAGAGCCATTTTCGGTAAAATTCCGTGGTGTCCATGAGAAAGCTGGCGGTCCTCCCGAAAATCTGGGCGTCCCCTGTCCAGCCCAGCCGCTCGTCTCTCTGGGGACAGTCCGTGGGGATGTCCAGGAAGTTTCCCTTCATTCCCCAGGTGATGTTGCTCTGAAGCTGATTCAGCAGGGGATGAGAACAGCGAAAGCCTCCCTTCTCCTCCATGTCGGAATAGAGCACCAGGGCCTCAAAATTCTCTTTTTTCACAGCTCCCGGATACTGGCGCACCCGCGCGTAGCGGAAGCCGTGGAAGGTAAAGTGGGGCTGAAATTCCTCCATCCCGCCCCCTTTACAAGTATAGCGGACGGTCTGCTTCGCGGTGCGGAGGTTTGCCAGGTATACGTTGCCCTCGCTGTCCAGCGTCTCAAAGAAATTCAGCTCCACCACATCCCCCGGATTTCCCTCTACCCGAAAGCGGAGCCAGCCGCTTAGGTTCTGTCCAAAGTCCAGGACCAGGTCCTTCTGGGGCGTGCGAAACAGGCTCTTTGCCGGTTTTCTTTCTTTTATACGGACGGCACAGCCCCGCTGAGGAACCAGGGCCTCTTTTTTCTGGGGCACCACGCGCACCGACTCCCAGCCCCGCTCTCCAAAGTCCGCCTCCAGCCACCCGGGCTGCTCCAGGCGGGCGTCGTAGGTCTCCCCGTCGAAGAGATCCGCATGGAGGATCGGACTGTGGCAACCCTTCCAGGCGCAGTCCGTCACAATGGTTTCCTCGCTGCCGTCCTCATAGCGGATCAGCAGCTGTCCCCCAAAGGCGGCGAAATCCCCGTAGCAATTGTGGATTCTCAGATAGGTGATGTCCCCTTTGTACCAGCCGGCTCCCACCAGGGCCCCCAGAGCATTTTTCCCCGGCCGAAGCAGGGAGGTCACGTCATAGGTCTGGTACAGCAGCCGCTTTTGGTAGCTGGTCCAGCCGGGGGCCAGCTCATGGTCCCCTACCCGGGCGCCGTTGAGAAAGACCTGGTACATGCCGTGGGCGGAGCAAAGCAGCAGAGCCTCCCGCACCGGCTTATGGAGGGTAAACTCCTTCCGAACCATTGTGCCGGGCGCCTTCGCCCTGTCCTCCTCCGTCTCCGCGGTGATAAAATCGGCCCTCCACTCCTCCGGGTCCCCCAGGGCGGACAGGAATTCTGTCTCCCGCCAAGGGCTGGCCTCCCCATAATTGTCCCAGACGCGCGTTCTGGCGTAATAGTGGGTCAGGGTCTTCCATGCGATCCCTCCCACCTCCACATTCGCGGACTGGCGGCTCTCGGTTTTTTCTGAATCATAGACCAGCCGCCTGTAGTTCCGATCCTCCGCGATCTGAATCCGAAAGGCGGTCTGCGTCACGTTCGTGTGGTCTGTGACGATCTCCCATTGAAATTGAATGCTTCCCCGAATTCCCTGGGGCTTTTCCAGATGATTGATCCGAATTCGAATGATATCCAGCATAGTTTCCTCTCCTTTTGTCAAAATATTCTGTACGGCAGGCCGTCTTTTTCTTTTATTTTAATCCTTCTGTTCTCTTTTGACAATAGGAAAAGGGGTGGTCACTCCGCCAGATACAGGTTGATCCTCTGCAAAATGGCGGTTACGGAGTCCTCCAGGGAGGTCTCGCCGGACAGGTAGGACTGGGCCTGGGTGATGACAACGGAGCGGATGGTGGAATCAGTGACACCGCAGACCTCCAGCCCAGCGGCCATCTCATCCATTCTCGCAAAGCCCGCCCGGTAGCGCTCCACCTGAGCATCCACAGGGTCCGGCCCGGCGGTCTGACCAGCCTCGGAATCCCCCTCCACAGAAGCGGCCGCACCGTCCGGGCTTTCCTCCGCTCCTGACTGGAGCTGGTCCAGCACGGACTGTCCCATATTCTCAAAGGCCTGCCGGTTTACCGGGTAGGCGGTATCCTCCAGGGTAAAGCTGATCTGAACGTCCAGGGAAAGCATCTCTTTGATGAAGGCCGCCGCCAACTCCCCCTTGTCACTCTTTGCGTTGATGCCGAGGATTTCCCGGGGCAAAAAGACATTGCTGCTCTGTCCTCGGGCGCTCTCCAGCACAAGGGAGGGGTAATCCTCCTGAAAGTCCAGCAGGCCGGAGGTAAAGTTCAGGGATTTGGAGAGATAAAAGCTCATGGCCTCCTCCTGGAAGAGTATGATGTCAAAATACTTGCTCAACTCCTCATCGGCATACCCATACTGACAGTCCTCCCGGTCCGCCAGCTCCCGGATGGTCTGCTCGTCCACCCCCTCCTTCTGTATCTCCTGGATCTCCTTTGCGGCCTCCAGAAATTCCCTCAGCCCAGCCTCATCCAGACCGCTATCGCCGTCAGTCCAGGCCGACGCGCAGAAATCAAAGAGATAGGACAGCAGCGCCTCATCGTAATAGCCAACGACGCTGGGCAGTCCCGGATTTTCCTCCTTCAGACTCCGGACAGTCTCCACCAGCGAGGCCAGGTCACGGATCCCTTCCAGGACCTGCTGATCTCCCAGCATCACCGGTATGCGAAACCGGGCCGGAATTCCGTAGACCGCGCCGTCCTCCCTCACAAAGGTGCCTGTGATGTTTTCGTAGAAGCTCTCCTCCTGGGTGAGCTCCTCCAGAAGGGCGGAAAGATCCGTCAGCATTCCGCTGCTCCCGTATTTTTCCACCGACAGACCGTCCAGCAACATCACATCCGGGCCGACGCCGGCCAGGATCTCCGTGTTCAGCACCTTCTGGGCATCCTCCGCCGTCATTCCTGTGTTTTCTCCCTCCGTTCCCACCTCCAGGGTCACCGAAAGGCCCGGATGACTGCGGCAGATGGTGTTGATTTCCTGCTCCAGCAGCGCGTTTTCCTGGAGAATATACACCTTCAGTTCACCGGACAGGCCATCCTCATCCTCCGCCTCCCGGCTCTGGGATATGCCGTACAGCTTTAGCTCCGCTCCGGAGCCGGTCTGGTAGGCGATCAGGAAACGGCTGTCCGAAAGGACCGCCATGGCTCTGAAATTGCTGTCCGTGCTGCCCATGGAGTTGCCGCTTCCCTCGAAGAGCTGCTCGGTCACGCTGCCCCCACCGGTGTAATGGTACATTCCTCCGCTCTCCGCATAGTAAAACCCGGTTCCATCCCGGTCGGCCGCCAGGAGCGCTCCCTTGTTGCTCCCGCCCAGGTAGGAGTTTTGCCGGGCAAAAAGCTGACTGACCACCTGATTTTCCTCCAGCTTCTCTCCCTCCAGACTGTAGATTTTCGCGCCGTCCTTCGTCACGGTCACAATGGTACTCTCCATGGGAACAGTCAGATAGTGAGTTTCTCCCTCCCCGGAGATTTCCGCCGATACCCGGCCTTCGGTGAGGTCAATGATCCGGATATTTGTCTCTGTGTCGGTGACCAGAAGCGTCTCCTCATCGATGAAGGCGGCGGTGTAGGCCTCCGCGGCCTGGGAAAGACTGATGCGTTCCGGAGCGATCACATCCTCTGTCTCTCCCAGCCTCCAGATTTCCAGATCTCCCTCCTGGGTAAACAGAGCGAAGGAGCCCTCCTGGCTGATAGCCGCAGTGTCGCAGACGGCGGGAAGCTCCGCAAAGCTGCCATCCATGCGGCTCCAAAAGGTTCCCGCCTCACTGTCACTCCCCTCCTGTGTCCGTACTCCTGAATTTTCCCCAGTCAGGCTCTCCCCGGAACACTTCCAGAGGGCGATCAGGCTCCCGGTATCCTCCGACGCCGAGGTCTGCTTTGTCACCATCCAGATCTCACCGGATATTTCCTGAACCGCCTTGATGCTGTCCACATTTCCCGGCAGGGATACGTCGCTTTCCCGGAAGACACCCTGGCCGCCCATGGACTCCCCGGACTCCCCCTGAATCTGCGCCTCCTCCTTCCGGGAGCTGCCGCAGCCCCACAGCCCTGACGCCAACGCCAGGCCGCACAAAAGCGCCGCCGCCTGCTTCCAGTTGGGCCGCCTGTTGATGCTCCGCTTTGTTTTCTGTTTCATTTTCCAGCTGTTTTTCATCCGTTATCCTCCTTACTTTATTCAGAGCCTCAGTTTCCCGGCTCCCTCGGACTCTAATCTATCAGCCCTTCCTCTAATTTTTTTCTAATTATCTAAAATTTTTTTAGATGTAAATTAGAGAAAGGACTGTTATACTAGACGTTGAGAACTCTCTTTTCATTATAGAACCCCAAGGAGAAAACACATATGAAAAGTATGAAAGCTTTTTAGGGCTTGTGATAACTAATAGGGCAAAAAATCCCC
>CAZGRM010000215.1:0-5415 GCA_964528295.1 uncultured Lachnospiraceae bacterium | reverse complement strand
GTTTTGCCGGAATGAGATATTCCATCTCCAACACAGCTGAGTATGGCGACTATGTGACCGGTCCGAAGATCATCACCGAAGAGACCAAGAAGACCATGAAGAAGATCCTGAAGGACATTCAGGATGGTACCTTTGCGAAGGAATTCCTTCTGGATATGTCTTCCGCAGGCGCTCAGGTTCATTTCAAGGCGATGCGGAAGCTGGCCGCTGAGCATCCCTCTGAGATCGTCGGCGAGGAGGTTCGCAAGCTGTACAGCTGGAATGGCGAGGACAAGCTGATCAATAACTGATAAAACGGAAAGCGGGTCGCTTTCCCTCAGACAGCGGTCAAAACGGTTCGGAGAAAGAGTTCCCCGGACCGTTTTTTCATGGGGAGAAGAGGGATGAAAGAAAAAGGGATAGAAGAATTGCTGGCGGAGCTGACGCGAAGCCGCGGGCTTGGGGCTATGGTCTCCCCGGCGGAGCCGGTCTCCGGTGGGTTTTTGCACCGGATGTACAAGGTGAGGACCGGGCGGGGGATCTATGCGGTGAAGCACTTAAACGCCGGGATAATGGGGAGGCCGGAGGCCCGGGATAATTACCGGCGGGCGGAAGAAATCGAGAGCAGACTGGAAAACGAAGGCATTCCCATTGTGCCCGCCCTGACCATTCACGGCGAGAAAATGCAGTGTGTGGAGGGACATTATTTCTACATTTTCGACTGGCGGGAAGGGCACATAACGGATTGGAACAATATTTCAAAGAATGAGTGCTATATGGCGGGAAATATCCTCGGCCGGATTCACGGGATCAGCCCCGAAAAAGTGCCCCACCGGGAGCCTGAGACGAGTGAGATTGACTGGCATAGGTACACTCTTGCGGCAAAGAAAGAAAAGAGCGAGCTTGCGGCGCTTTTAGCCGACAGCGAGGAGCTTCTGGTTTATGCCGAAAAGGAGAGAAACAGGGCCAGGGCCGCCCTGCCGGATATTCGCTGCCTGTCCGATGGGGATATGGACCCCAAAAATATCATGTGGGAGGAGGGTAAGCCCTGGGTCATAGATTTGGAGTGCCTGGACTATGACAACCCCGTGTCCCACGCGCTTCAGCTTGCTCTTCAATGGGCGGGAGCCGTCACCTGCCGCATAGATGTGGAAAAGCTGGCTGCTTTCTTTGACGGCTATCTGGAGGCATATGATAACGGCTTCCGGGCCTACAGCGATGTGTTTGGGCTGGCCTATACCTGGGTGGAATGGCTGGAGTATAATGTCCGAAGAGCCCTGGGAGCGTGTGTGGATGAGGCCGAGAGACAGCTGGGCGTTTCTGAGGCGAGGAATACGGTGGAGAGGATAAAGTACCTCCGGCGTATAGAGAAAGAGGTCAAGGCCGCCCTGGACGCTCGCCTGGTGACTGAGAGCCGGGACAAAAGCAGGGTCAGCGGCGAATCAGCTGGAGGAAACGGGTCACCGCCTCGGAACAGGCGGAGGGCTGCGGGGTGATGAAGCCGATCTCCCGCTCCGGCAGCGGGACCTTCATGGGCAGCTCAATGAGACTGCCCTTCCTGATATCCTCCTCCACAAATTCCCGGATGACACAGGCGGCGCCCAGACCGATACGGGCAAATTCGATGAGCAGCTCCATGTTGGTCACCTCCAGCAGATGATTGGGGGAGAGCTGCTGCCGGGAAAAATAGCTGTCCAGATATTGGCGGGTCATATTTTCCTTGTCCAGCAGCATCAAGGTGGCGTTCTGGAACAGATTTTTGCTGGCTCCGGGGGAGCGCAGGTCCAGATTTTCCAGATAGCTGGGGGAGGCCACGAAAATATCCTGTATATTTCCCAGGCTGGAGAAGCACAGGCCCTCCAGAGAGCCGGGGCGGCCCACCAGTCCGATATCGATTTTCTTTTCCCGCAGGAGCTGTAGGGTCTGATTGGAGGAATGGCAGTGGATCGTGATCTGGATATAGGGGTATTCCCGGACAAAACGCTGCAGGTAGGGCAGCAATATATATTTGCACAGGGTGGTGCTGACCCCGATTTTCAGATAGCCGATTTTCAGATTCTTGACCTGCAAAAGCTCCTCCTCCGCCTGGGAGATGTGGTCAAAGGCGGAGGCGATGTGGTCAAAGAGGAGGCGGCCTGATTCTGTCAGGGAGACGCCTCTGGAATTGCGGAGAAAGAGGGTGGTGTCCAGCGCCGCCTCCAGCCGCTGAATGGATTTACTGATGGCGGGCTGGCTGATATAGAGCGTCTGGGCCGCCTTGGATATACTGCCCTCCAGGGCAGTGACATAAAAAATGTGGTAGAGGGTGAGATTCTGTGTTCCGTTCATGGGACCTCCCATAACTATAAATTATAATAAATATGCTTAATATGTATTTCTATTATAGCTTTCTCTGTGCTATAATGCAAGAAAAGAGATGAGGGCAGACGGCAAAAAGCGGAAAAGGACGCAAATTCAGGGCCGGATGCCGAAAAAGGAGGAAAAGGATCATGGGAATGACAATGTCGCAGAAGATACTGGCTGCCGCCGCCGGCCTGGAGTCGGTGCAGGCGGGACAGCTGATCGAAGCGGAGCTGGATCTGGTGCTGGGAAACGATATCACCTCCCCGGTGGCGATTCATGAGATGGATAAATTTTCAAAGCAGGGGGTATTTGACAAGGACAAGATTGCTCTGGTGATGGACCATTTTATTCCGAACAAGGATATCAAGTCGGCAGAGCACTGCAAATGTGTCCGGGAGTTTGCCTGTAAGAATGAGATCAGCAATTACTTTGACGTGGGAGAGATGGGGATCGAGCACGCGCTGCTGCCGGAGAAGGGACTGACGGTGGCGGGGGACGTGATCATCGGCGCCGATTCCCACACCTGTACCTACGGAGCGCTGGGGGCCTTCTCCACCGGAGTGGGCAGCACTGATATGGCCGCCGGGATGGCCACAGGAAAGGCGTGGTTTAAGGTGCCCTCCGCCATCCGGTTTAACCTGATCGGAAAGCCCTCAAAGTGGGTCAGCGGTAAGGATGTGATCTTACATATTATCGGAATGATCGGTGTGGACGGAGCGCTGTATAAATCCATGGAGTTTGTGGGGGAGGGAATCGCCAACCTGTCCATGGACGACCGGTTCACCATTGCCAACATGGCGATTGAGGCGGGCGGAAAGAACGGAATCTTCCCGGTGGATGAGAAGGCCATCGCCTATATGAAGGAGCATTCCAAGCGGGAGTATAAAATCTTTGAGGCGGACGAGGACGCGGTTTATGATGAGGAGTATACCATTGATTTGAGCGCCCTGAAATCCACGGTATCGTTCCCCCATCTGCCGGAAAACACAAAGACGGTGGAGGAGATCCAGGAGGACGTGGTGATCGACCAGGCGGTGATCGGCTCCTGCACCAATGGGCGGATCGATGACCTGCGCTGCGCGGCAGAGATTCTGAAGGGACGCCGGGTGAAAAAGGGCGTGCGCTGTATCGTGATTCCGGCCACCCAGGCGGTTTATCTCCAGGCCATGGAGGAAGGGCTTTTGAAGATCTTCATCGAGGCGGGAGCCGTCGTCAGCACCCCCACCTGCGGGCCCTGTCTCGGAGGCTACATGGGGATCCTGGCGGAGGGAGAGCGCTGTATCTCCACCACGAACCGGAACTTTGTGGGACGGATGGGACATGTGAAGTCGGAGGTGTATCTGGCCAGCCCGGCAGTGGCGGCGGCCAGCGCTGTGACCGGCAAGATTTCCACACCGGCAGAATTAGGGTTATAGGAGGAAGAGAAGATGAAGGCAGAAGGAAGAGTATTTAAATACGGAGACAATGTGGATACGGATGTGATCATCCCGGCCCGCTATCTGAATTCCTCAGATCCGGCGGAGCTGGCCACCCACTGTATGGAGGACATTGACAAGGAGTTTATTCATCGGGTGCGGAAAGGGGATATTATCGTGGCGGAGAAGAATTTCGGCTGCGGTTCCTCCCGGGAGCACGCGCCCATCGCCATTAAGGCCGCGGGGGTGAGCTGTGTGATCGCGGAGACCTTCGCCCGGATTTTTTACCGGAATGCCATCAACATCGGCCTTCCCATCATTGAGTGTCCCGAGGCTTCCAAGGGGATCGAGGATGGAGACCAGGTAGAAATCGATTTCGACAGCGGCGTGATCTACAACCGCACCAGGGGCACCAGCTTCCAGGGCCAGGCCTTCCCGGAGTTTATGCAGAAAATTATCCGGGCTGAGGGGCTGATCAACTACATTAATGGAAAATAAAAGCGTGAAAGGGGCGGATTTCTCAAGAAAAATCCGTCCCTTTTGTGAAATTTTATTGGATTTTTTAAATAAGTGTGCTATGATTGAGCAATACAATAAGTGTTATCGGTTTCCCTTTCTCTTTGGCCGTGCGGAGAATCATTTTGCCGGTCCGGACCGGGAATCACAGCTTCCCTGTGAGGTTTCTTTCTGGGATTTGAAGCAGGGGGGAGGCGCCGGTGTGCTCTGGCAGGATGGGCGGGAAGCCGTTGGGGGGGAGCGGCCGATGATGCTTTGTAGAGTATTCTCCGGGCGTAGGGTCCTGGAAGAAAAGCTTTGAGAGGAGATTTGCAGAATGAAGAAAGCGACAATGTTTGTGCTGGCGGCGGCGCTGACCATTTCATTGGCCGGCTGTGGTTCTTCCCAGAAGGAGACAGAAGCCCCGGCGACGGAAGCGGTCACCGAGGCCGCGACAGAAGCACCCGCCACGGAAGCCGCCACAGAGGCAGCGACCGAAGCGGAAGAAACAGAAGAGGGCACAGAAGCCGGAACCGAGGAAGTAACGGAAGGTGTTGAGACGGAGGAGGCTGCTGAGGCCGGAGAAACAGAAGCGGCTGAGACGGAGGAAGCCGCCGAGACGGAAGCCGGAGAGACGGAAGAAGTAACGGAAGCGGCTGAGACCGAGGCTGGAGAGACGGAAGCGGCTGAGACGGAAGAAGTAGCGGAAGCTGCCGAGACTGAGGCTGGCGAGACGGAAGAAGAAACGGAAGCTGCCGAGACGGAGGAAGCAACCGAGGCCGGAGAAACGGAAGCGGCTGAGACGGAGGAAGTAGCTGAGACAGAAGAAGTAGCGGAAGCCGCTGAGACTGAGGCCGAAGAGACGGAAGAGGTAACGGAAGCCGCCGAGACGGAGGAAGCAACTGAGGCTGGCGAGACCGAAGAAGCAACGGAAGTGGCCGAGACCGAGGAAGCAACGGAAGCTGCTGAAACTGAGGAGGTTACTGAGGCTGGAGAAACGGAAGCGGTTGAGACCGAGGAAGTTACCGAGCCCACCGAGACCGAAGAAGTAACAGAGGCAGAGGAAACTGAGGCCGCTGAGACGGAGGAAGTAACGGAAGCGGCTGAGGCCGGAGAGACGGAAGAGGCTACTGAGGCTGATTCTGAAGAGGCTGAGGAAGCTGAGGCACTGGAAGCCGCCGAG
>CAZGRM010000214.1:0-5442 GCA_964528295.1 uncultured Lachnospiraceae bacterium | reverse complement strand
GGAGGCCATGACCTGTGTCTGCTCCGTGGGCCTGGACATGATCGCCATTCCCGGCAGCACCAGGGCATCCACCATCTCCGGCATCATCGCTGACGAGATGGCCATCGGTATGGTAAACCAAAAGACCACCGCTGTCCGGGTGATTCCGGTGATCGGGAAGGATGTGGGTGAGATGGTGGAGTTTGGCGGTCTTCTGGGCTACGCTCCCATCATGCCGGTGAACCAGTATTCCTGCGACGCCTTCATCAGCCGCAAGGGCCGCATCCCGGCGCCGATCCACAGCTTCAAAAACTAAATGTGTTTTTAGCCAGCGGCCGCGGCGGTATCTTTTGGGGAGCGGCGCTGGCTTTTTTAGATAGAAAAAGCTTTCAGAGGATAAAGGAGGAAACCAAGATGACAGAGGTGCGTTTCTACGACACCGTAGAGGAGGAGAAGCTGAAATTTGCGGTGATGATCGCAAAATACGGCGGCCATTGGGTATTCTGCAAGCACCGCGAACGCTCCACCTGGGAGATCCCCGGCGGCCATCGGGAGAAGGGGGAGACTATTCTGGAAGCTGCCCGGCGGGAGCTGTATGAGGAGACCGGAGCGGTTCGCTTTGAGCTTCGGCCAATTTGCGTCTATTCTGTGCTAAAAAGCGCCGAAAGAAAGGGGGCGGAAGAAGAGGAGACCTTCGGAATGCTGTACTTCGCCTCCATCCTTGAATTTGAGGCGGCAAGGCCGGATCTGACAAAAGGACTGCCAATCTATGTCAGCCAGCACAGCGAGATCGAAAAAACCATGATCACCGATACTTTACCGCAGGAGTGGACCTATCCCGAAATACAGCCGAAGCTTTTGGAGCGGATGAAACAAATCGTTACATAGAGAGGACGTATCACCATGCCGGTAGCAAAAAAGGAGACAGATTTTTTAAAAACATTAGAGAGAATGTATAAAGATTCCAGAATTCTCTATGATAAAGGGGAATACTATAATTGCTGTTATTTATGCGGATACATTTTAGAGTGCGCGTTAAAGTATATTTTACTTAAATTCGGAAGAAAGGAAAACGGCGAGCAGTATGCGCCGCAGGATATGAAAAGCCATAGACACAATACGGCAAGCTTAAATAGGCAATTAGAAGAATGCATATCTATGTCGGGCGGAATCAATCCTTGTTACAGAATAGAAAGTGAAAGAAATTGTCCCTATATGTATGTGGGTAAGGAAGGATACCCTCATTGGAATCCGGAATATCGCTACGGGGAACATCCAAAATGGGATGAAAAGGAATACTGTCAGCATTACATGAAAGAGAGTGAGTTTATATTCCAATTCATTTCAAATATTGTGGTAGGAGGCGCGATATGATTCATTTCGATACGGTCTTAAACGGAGCAGTAGATACAATAGAGAATATTTGGAAAAAAGAAAAAAAAGCGAAAGCATATATTATTCAAAATGTATATGGAAAAATTTTAGTATATATTGATACAAATAGCAGATCGTTGACGGAAGAAATAAAAACACAGCTTCAGAAGGAAATTGGCGATTGGCTTGGAAGCTGTGAGACGTTATCCGATAATTTTTTTGCCCAATCGGAGGTCTCTGTATGGGAAAAAAATCACGATCAGATCCGGGAGCGAATTTGGGTAATTGAAAAATTCTTAACCAATGCGTTTTGGAATGGAGAAGTCCAAAAAAACAGAGAACGTTTCGGGAAGAGCAAATTAGTCAGCTTTTATTCCTTTAAGGGTGGAGTCGGCAGAACAACTACAATGGTAATGACGGCAGTTGCCATGGCAAAAAAGGGGAAAAAGATTGTTTTGGTAGATTTTGATCTGGAAGCCCCTGGTGTCGCCAGTCTGTTTCCGGACGATACTGTTTCGAAGTATGGAGTGCTTGATTATTTGATTGAAAGTAATACGTATGACAGCGAAATAAGGATAGACGAATACTTATATCCGGTCAGCGATTATTGCCGGGTGAGTCAGGAGGGAGGAGAAATATACATCGTACCTGCTTTCGGAAAAATTGCCGGAACAAACGCGGAATTATATCGAAAAAATTTAATGAGATTTAATTTAGATCTCCCTGCTTATATGGAGGAAAAAACGCCAATAGACAACCTTTTAGCAAAAATCGATGATTTTTTATCGCCGGATTACATTTTTATTGACACTCGGTCCGGGCTCCATCAAATCGGCGGAATTACCTTGTCCAGATATTCCGATCTGGCAGTTCTATTTTTCTACGGAAGCCGGCAAAATACAGAGGGAATGAAAATGGTACTTCCGGCTTTGAAAAAAACGGGTACCTCCTTTGTGCTGGTGAATTCAAAGGTGCCGTCTAATGAAGAAGTCGCTTCTATTGAGAAAAAAATATATCTGGAGGGCTCCTACAGTGCGTTGGCTGACTGTGACATCCAATACAAGGAGGGGAATATTTTGATAGATGACGAGCTTGGTGAGCATTATCCATTGAATATTCCTTTCAGCGATACGTTGGAGGTTGTGAATAGTATTGAGCAATTTATGAAAGCGTTTGACGAGCAGAAGAGTAATTATTCCGAGCTTGTGACGGTTCTGGAGGATTCCTTAGAATCGGAAGCGGCAGAGACGAATCATTCCTCAGAGGAGCTGACAAAACAAACCGAAATCGTGACTGCCTTTTCAAATATTATGAATGGATTGGAGACGGCCGCCGCGGAAGATGAATTTTCGACTGAGCAAAGCCTGATAGATAATTTTTATCCGCTGAAAGGCTATACGTTTATTTTTGATACTCGAAAATTCCTGGTTCTCGGTCAGAAGGGAGTGGGGAAGACAGCTCTGTTTAGCGCGTTGAAAAATAACGAGTACGCGAAGGCATTGGCGAAATATCTCAATGTGAATACAGAACAGTATGAGCATACGGAATGGATCGTGGGCACCTCCCAGGAAACAGATTATACAGATATTTTTTGCTGTTTAAAGGGAGAGGAGCAGGTCCGGGCGTTTTTATATTATAAAACAATTGAAACGCTGCTGCAAAATGACAGTTCGTTGATGACATTATTGGATGGAAAGAAGGATAAAGATTTATTTGGCGGAGATTTAGACGCGGCGAAATGCGCGGGCTTTACAGAAGAAACCGCGTATCGCTTAAATGAAATTTTAAAAAAGATAAATGGGGTATTAAAACAGAGAAATGTTGTGATCACTATCATATATGACGCCCTTGACCGGATTGTATTGCCGGGGGACCGGGCCAGGTTCGCCAGCTCACTGGTGGATATGTGGTACCGCAATGAAAGCGTGATACAAAATGTAAAGAGTAAAATATTTCTCAGAAAGGATATTTATGATCGGGAGGTGATGGTGGCGGATAAAGTGAAGCTGAAAAATTATTCCGTCACCCTTAGCTGGGATTATGATCAGTTGTTTGCTCTGGTTTGGAAAAGAGCAATGAGCAAATCCGGGGTGGTAAAAAGATTTTATGAAGAGAAAGTGGCTCAGACGGTCCGGGCGGTGGATGGTCTGGGGTACATTCCTTTCACGGGGGAGGAGGAAAATAAAAAGTTATTGGCGGCGTTAGTCGGAACTAAGATGGGAAGCGGAAAAAAAGCATCCACGTATAATTGGTTTAGAAATCGTTTGGCCGATACAGAGGGTGTGATCGTACCAAGAAGTATGCTTGATATTTTTGCGAAAGCGGCTGGAAAAGAGCTGGAGGTGAGAGGCAATTCCTCCGCGTCAAATTTGAAAAGTGTGATTCGTCCTAAATGCTATGAGGATTCCCTGCAGGAGGTATCGGAAAAGCGAGTCATTGATTTGAAGGAAGAATTTAAAGAATATGCCGTTTTTCTTGAAAATTTGAAGGATACCATTCAAAGGTCTCCCGTGGAGGAGGAAAAACTAAGCGCCGCGTTGCAGGAGGCGGAATTTACCAACCCACAGGAAGAGATAAAAAATCTGATTAACATCGGCATATTGAAGCGCTATCAGCGGCGGCAGTCCGATCCGGTGCGGTATCATTTCCCGGATATCTATCTGAAAGGTTTGGGCCTGCAGCGGTTAGGGATGCGGTAAAATTTTAAATAATGATGGGACTGATTTCGTATTCTGTCCGGAAGGCGGCGTGATATTTTGCGGCATAAATCATGCGGTACAGATGGGCGGCGGACAGATCCTGCTCCCACATTTTCTCCGCCTGGGGGCGGAAGGAGGAGGCGGCGCCTGCCACTTTGGAGACAAGGGGCAGGCTGCCTCTTTTTTTGATTTCATGGAGCAGCGGGGCGGCGGCGGAGCGAAAACCAAGAAGGCGGGCGTAGAAGACGGTGCCCTCCGAGCGGAACCGCTCCACATCCTCCGCAGTGACGCCGAGGATGAGATGCAGCAGCGCCCGGCGGACGCGGGCCTCCGTCATTTGTTTCGTTTTCAGGAGGGCTGTGATTTCTTCATAAGTCTTTCCGACACAGGAATAGCGCAGCCTCCGGATCCGTTCGGAGAGATCATCAGAAATATCCAAAATATGGCAGCAGTTTTCCGCCAGAAGCAGCCGCTCATTCAGGTAGGGCAGCAGATCACCGGGAGAAACGGTATGAGAGCAGCTTTCTAAAAACAGGCCGCGGCAGTTTTCCGGCACATAAGAAAGAAGCCGCGTCATCTCCTCCTCTCTTTGGCGCTCCGGAGGCAGCCCCATCCCCCGGCGCATGGCGGTGGCGGAGCAGAATGTCCCCTCCAGCGTCTGGCTGTTGAAGCCGCTTCCCAGGCGCTTTACAGGGATTGGCTCTATAGAAGAATGTAACCGGCGCAGCGCCTTACAGTATTCCACGCCGAGTATATTGTTGGGAGCGGAAAGGAACTCATAGAGCAGGTTCGCCGCCCCTTCCCCGGACGAAGTGTCCTGGCCGGAGGGGCACAGGCTGGCGTCCCTCTCAGACCGGGGCCGCTCCCTTTTCGCGAGATAGCTCCTTAACGCCTCCGCCCGGGCCCGGGGAAACGTCTGGCCCTGCCGCAGCCCCTCCCTCAGGCGGAGCTGATACAGGGGCGGCTCCTCCGCCAGCACATCCGCCGCCTGGCGAAACAAAGACAGCTCTCCTGACTCGCTGCCAAAGCAGAGGGCGTCCACCACCCCGATCCCCTGAAGCAGCGCCGCGGCCCCCTCCGCAAAAAATTCCGCGCTGCCGGTGGCATAGCACACAGGCAGCTCCAGCACCAGGTCGGCTCCGCAGAGCAGGGCCATACGGGCGCGGGTATACTTGTCAAACACGGCCGGCTCTCCCCGCTGTACAAAATCCGGGCTCATCACCACCACCGCGAAATCCGCTTCCGCCGCCTCCTTTGCCTTTTTCAAATGATACTCATGTCCTGTATGGAAGGGATTGTATTCCGCAACGATTCCTACTGTTCTCATGGATCCAGACTCCTCCTAATATATAAGTGTAGGGTTTCAGTACCCAACAGCCAGTTGGGACTT
>CAZGRM010000213.1:0-5506 GCA_964528295.1 uncultured Lachnospiraceae bacterium | reverse complement strand
TACCGGGAGGAAATCGAGGCCTCCATGCGGACGGAGGAGCTGTCCGGCATCTCCCTGCTGGGACTGCAGGATTTTCCGGGACAGGGGACGGCCCTTGTGGGGATGATGAACTCCCATCTGGAGCCAAAGCCCTATGAATTCGCGAAGCCGGAGCACTTCCGAAGCTTTTTCAGGGATCAGCTGCCTCTGGTACTGCTGCCAAAATACACTTGGGAAGCGCGGGAGCGGCTGACAGCCCGGATCAAAATCGGGAATTTCGGGAAAACAGAGATTTCCGGTGAGGTGGAGTATGAGCTTCGAAAACAGCGGACGGGCGGGAAGGGATACTCCCAGGCATCGGAAAAAGAGGGGACTTTGCTGTGCCGGGGCACATTGCCTCAGGTGAGCTGCCCCGCAGGGAGGCTGACGGAGGGAGGACGGCTGGAGATCGAGCTGAGCCGGCTGTCCATTCAAAAGCCTGTCCGGCTGAATCTGATTGTGAGCGTCGGGGGCTGCTCCAATCTCTATCCGGTCTGGATCTACCCTGAGGTAAATCCCGTTTGCCCGGAGAATGTTTATGAGACCAGGCGTCTCGATGAGAGGGCGAAGCGGGTCCTGGCGGCCGGCGGCAGGGTCTATCTGTCGCCGCCCGCCGAGAAGGAAGCCCTTCCCTCCTCCATCAAGACGCAGTTTACCACGGATTTTTGGTCTGTGGGGACCTTTGCGGGGCAGGAGGGAGGTATGGGGCAGCTCATTGATGTGACCCATCCCATCTTTGAGGACTTCCCCACGGAGTTTCACACCAACTGGCAGTGGTGGCCCATGGCCACACAGCGGGCGGTGATCACGCCGAAGCGCTGGGAGGCCATCGTCACCGAGCTGGACAGCTATGCCTTTCTTCGTCCCATGGTTCAGCTGCTGGAATGCCGCTGCGGCGGAGGCAGACTGCTGTTCTCCACCCTGGGGCTCCAGGATCTTGGGCAGTATCCGGAGGCCAGGGCCCTGCAGGACGCCATTTACCGCTACATGGCCTCGGACCGTTTTGCGCCCCGCCAGGAGCTTGACCTGGAGGAGATCGGTTCGCTGGTTCGGTGACCGGTTTTTTTGCGGCGGGAGTCTGTCCGGAGGAAACCGGTCCGCCGGAGCTGACTTACCGCGCCCGATACTGTGCCGGAGTCATCCCCTGATGCCGTTTAAAGGCGCCGCAAAACACGCTCTCACAGGAGAAACCGGAGGCGAAGCAGATATCCTTCACCGGAAGCTTTGAGTTTTTCAGCAGATATTTGGCCGTGGACATGCGGGTATTGACCAGGTATTCGTGGGGCGTAAAGCCGGTCTCCCTTTTAAAGATCCGGATGAAATGATACCGGCTCATCCCCGCCCGGGCGGCCAGCTCCTCCACGGTGATGGTTTCCTTGAAATGCTCATTGATGTAGGTGATGATTTCCTCCGCCATACCGGCGCAGCTTCTGGTGCCCGGATTCGGAGGATCGTAGAGCAGAAATTCCGTCAGAATATCTGTGAGATATCTGGACAGCAGCGGCTCCCGGACCCGGGCGCCGCTGTAAAAGGTCTTCAGGATGGAGGTCAGCCTGCGCAGCACAGGATAGCTGTCCGGCAGGGAAAAGACATTTCCCAGATGGGAGACCACGTGATTGTAGTAGGCCCTGGCGGTGACTCCGTCAAAGTGGCACCACAGACACTCCCAGCCCTTTGTGGTGGAGTAGGAGTGGAACTGATAGCAGTCCAGCAGCACAAAGTGGCCCGCCGTGACCCGCTGCGTGGCGCCCTGAAAGGTCAGACTCAGCTCACCCCTTTGGATATACATCAGCAGAAAGCTGTCGAAGGAGTTCCGGGCCAGGCTGTAGCCGGGCAGATAAGAAAAAAGTCCGCACTGCATGGAATATAAAAAGGTCTCCAGCGCCATCCTGCTGGGAGAGTAGATAAAATAATCGGATTCCGGGGCGATAAACTCGTCGCAGATCTTCATTGCGGACACCTCCAAAGGAAAAATACTGTCTTTATCTTAAAAAAATTTTTCGGAAATTACAATAGAAAAGGCAGGGGAGGACAGGGACTTTTTTGGGAGAAGGTAGGTCAAAAATTAGGAAGAGGAGGAAGCTTCTTGACTCTCTTTTCGAATTTCGCTAGTATGAATAAAACCTATAGAAATAGTAGTGAAAGAGGAGGAGAAAAAGATGTCTTGCTGCAATTTTGATCATCGCCCTTCTGAGGCGGAAGAAAAAGTAATAGAATACAGTGACGAGCAGGCCGAGATCTGGGCGAAGGAGGCGGGAGTGGACCCGAGACCCAATGAGACCAAAAGGGAGATCGATGAGACAGGCGCCTTCATCCGTCAGCCCAACGCCTTTATCCAGCCCTTCGGCGACAAGGAGGGGGATTTGAAGGCGGAGGCCGGGAGATATGCGATTTACTGGGCCCACGGCTGCAACTGGTCCAACCGTCCGGTGATCGCCAGAGATATCCTGGGGCTCCAGGATGTGATCAAGGATCAGACCACCACCCACTCAGGCCAGACCAATGTGTACGGCCACGGCTTCGGCGACCAGCCCGGCTTTGCGGATCCGCTGACCGGAGTACATTTTCTGAGCGAATTTTACAAAAAAGGAAACCCGGATTTTAAGGGCAGAGCCACCACTCCCACCTTTGTGGATATCATCGAAAAGAAGGCGGTGAACAACGATTACCACAGACTGTCCAACTATATCGAAGTACAGTTCCGCCCCTTCCAGCCCGAGGACGCCCCGGACCTTTATCCGGTGAAATACCGCAAGGAGATCGATGAGTTCAACGACTGGCTGTTCCCCCATGTGAACAACGGCCACTACCGCATGGCCTTCTGCCAGTCCTACAGCGCCTACGAGGAGGCCTTTGAGGATTTCTATGATTCCCTGGATAAGCTGGAGAAGCGGTTTGAGACCAATCGCTTCGTCTTCGGAGATTATATCACGGACAGCGATATCCGCCTCTATGTGACTCTGGTCCGCTGGGATACGGGATATTTCAAAAATGTGGGTCCCATCAAGCACAGAATCGTGGATTATAAAAATATCTGGGGCTATGTGCGGGATTTGTACAGCATCCCGGAGTTTAAGAAGTACACCTTCTTCAACGAGCGCCCGCCCAGACCCAGGAAAGAGAAGGAGATGTTCCGGGGATGGAGCGACCGGATCCAGCCCCAGATCGACTATGTAAAGCTGTTTTCCCAGCCCAACGACCGGAAAAAGCTGAGCAGGACCCCGGATGAGGTCTATCTCCGCCACCCCAAGGGAGAGACCTATGAGGAGTACGCGGGGGAAATCTCCAAGACCATCTGGAACAGCCCCAGCTGGGAGGACAGAAACCCGAAAAACGGCACCCTGTCTGTGGACGCCTCCATCAACCCCCTTCAGGGATTGTTATAAAAAGAAACGCAGCCGGCGGAAAATGCCGGCTGCCTCTTTTTTTATAAATATTTTTCCACAAGGACGCATACAAAATCGGCTTTAAAACCAAAGGACGGCTTTGGCTCCTTCTTCGGCCTCTCTCCGTGGGCCAGGCGGTCGTATACCTCCGGCGAAACATCCGGGTTATAGACGTAGCCGCATTTCTCATAAAATCCTCTGGCCCGGTCCTGGCTGGAGATGACGATGTGGGAGATCCCCCGCTCCGCGATCCATTTTTCCGCCTCCGCGATCAAAATTCTTCCGTATCCCCCTCTCTGCTTTTCCCGGACCGTGCAGACCCTCTCGATCTTTCCGATCTCCGGTGTGGGGTAGGTGATGCGAAGCCCCGCCACCGGCTTGTGGTCCTCCAGGATCAGGATACCCTGAAAGGAGTCGTCCAGCACATCGTGATCGAATTCCCTCTCCACCGGAATATTCTGACCGTAGCAGAAGGCGTCGACCCGCACGTAATCATACCCCTTGAACAGCCAGTCCGGCGAATTCTTTGTAAATCGATATAGTTCCATTCTTGATTTCCTCCTGTCCTATTCTTCTTTTTTGGCCTCTGTGCGGCTTAGCCCCTTCCCGAAATACTGGATGATTTTCTGCCGCAGATTCTCCGGTATGACCCGGGAGATGGGAAAAATCTCAGACTCCGCAAGCCGCCCTGCCAGATAGATTAAAAACCGGATCTCCTCCTCCAGCACCTGAGCTGAGATCAGCTCAATGGAATCATACCGGGTGTGCATATATCCTCCGCCCCTGGGGGTGGACCGGGCCAGAGCGATGGTGGGGATTCCGTAATCCGCGAACACGGCGGAATCGCTGCTCAGGATATTCTGATGGATGGCGGCGCTGTGCCCCGCTTCTTTGAGACAGCCTTCCACGTAGTAAAGGGCCGGTTCGTCGCCCGCCACCATGATGAAATCATTTCCCAGATAAGTTCCTCCCCCGTCAATGTTAATCATGCCAAGAAGGGAATCCCCCAGCCGCAGGTGGGCTTCCAGAAAAGCCCTGGAGCCCTTCAGCCCCACCTCCTCGGAGCCGAAGAAAAGAAAATGAATGGTCCTCCTGGGGGGATGGGCGGCAAAATATTTTAACGCGGCCAGTACCTGAACCACGCCGGCCCCGTTGTCCCAGGCCCCGTAGCTGAACTCCGTGCTGTCATAGTGGGCGCCGATCACGATAGCTTCCCCGGGAAAATCCCTTCCCTCCACTGTGGCGATCAGATTGTGGGAGGTCACCTCCACCTCCCTTCCGGTCAGCAGAAAGCGGACTTTTTCTGGTCGCTGCTTTATCAGCTTTAACGCGTCGCCGATCCGTATGGCAAAGGCGGGGACGCTCCCGTACCTCTTCCAGTTGTCCCGGAACCGCAGGGTATCCAGGTCGGAGTTTTCCAAAGTATCTCGGATGGACCCGTTTGGAAGCAAAAACCCCGCGATCCCCGCCTCCGCTAGCTTTTGATAGGTTTCCTCATCGGGACTTTGATTGAGAAGGACGAACTTATTTCTGGCCCTTCTGAGGCTGTTCTCGTCCACATACTCCATATAATAAAATTCCGCCTCCGCTCCCTCCTCCCCGGTGGGTTTGCCGTCGATGAAGCCTGTGACGGGGTAGCTCTCCTCCTTCGGTGAGAGGACAGAGAGCTCCGCCTGAACCGGAAAGGATCTCTTTATATAGAAAGGCTCCTCCCGGACGCTGATTCCCAGCTTTTGAATCTCCTCCCGGATCAGAGCGGCCGCCTCCCGCTCCTTCGGGGTGCCGCTGACCCTGGGAAAGCTGAGCCTTCGCAAAACAGAAAGGGCCTCTTCGCCTCGTTTCATACTAGTCTTCCTCCTTATGTGAAAATTTCTCTCTATTTTATATAGGAAAACTCGGAAAAGCAAGGCGGCCCGGCCTCCTTCCCAAATTCATCCATGGAAAAACAAAAATTTTACTGCCCCGAAATAAAATTTCTCCTACCTCCACACAAAATTCTTATCAAAAAGAAACCCCATCGATTCTAAAGGTTGGGGAGTTGTGGAAAAATGGCGCTGCAATTATACTCTACTTACACCAAGGAGAAAGTAGGAATTAAGAGA
>CAZGRM010000212.1:0-5552 GCA_964528295.1 uncultured Lachnospiraceae bacterium | reverse complement strand
TAGGGGTAGTTTGCGCTTTTTTGGCTACCCGGAAGTTAATGTTTCACAGTAAATACTGATAAAGGTACTGGCTCGGAAGGAATATTCGCGGTGTACCAGAAGGTTTAGAAGTGCCTCCCTGACAGCTACCTCCGGGTAATCCCGCCTGTCGATACGGCGCAGCTTTTCAAAAGATGAATGGGTCTGATTGCGAAAATCAATAAAATCATAAACATCATCCATTTGCTGGAACAGGGATCCGGTAAATTCTTTCCGATCCTGAAATTGGTTCTGGTTCGTACCTTCAAAAACAACAGACTTGATCGTATGCACGCACTGATCAGAAAGCAGCAGCCCCAAATTCGTATAAATGCCATCCTGTGTCATAATCCCAAGTGTTTTCATTTGGGCCTGTCCAAATTTTATATTTCGTTCCGCAAATTCTTTTCCTGCTTTCTCAAAAGTCAAATTCTGCTCTAAAGACCGCATTTCCTCAAAATGGTCGCCATCCGTTTCCTTGATCATGTGCCGGATCATCGTATTAGTAGCGGGCACGGAAGAATATCCCTGACGGACATAGACTCCTTCGGGGCGCAGTCCTTTTTTCGCAATATAATAAGGACGTTCCGTTCCCTGCTGAATATCAACCGCAACGATGTTCTTCCCGTCCGCTGTTAAGGTTTCATAATGAAGAAACATGGTTAAATCCGGTTTGATCGCATCCCGAACCATATTACTGACCCGCAAGGCAACACCGTCCGGGTCATCCAGCCCTGACACAGTTCCATCATCCTTAACGCCAATATACAGTTTTCCACCTTCGCAATTCGCAAAAGCAATGATTTCTTTTTTGATATCATCCACCACGATTTCTTTCAGTTCAACCGTTTCGCTTTCTTGAAAAGACATCTGATCGCCTCCCAAATATATTCTAACCACATTCTAACCATTCTAACCGTTCTTGTCAACATTGGGGGTTAGAATGGTTAGAATAAAAAGAGTTTGTATCTGGGACCAGCGGATCGGTGCAATTATAGTATACAAACATTACATAGTTTAAGAAAGAAATGTTCATGAAAAAAATCACAACACAAATTGCCTCTTATGATGCTGGTTCTGTCAGGTTAATTTACAGTTTTTTGATCCGCTCCAGGGCCGCTACGGTGTTTTCGTAGGTGCCGAAGGCGGTGAGACGGAAGTAGCCCTCTCCGCTGGGGCCGAAGCCGGAGCCGGGGGTGCCTACCACGCCCGCGTTCTCCAGGAGGTAGTCAAAGAATTCCCAGGAGGTCATCTTGCCGGGGGTCTTCAGCCAGATGTAGGGGGCGTTCACTCCGCCGGATACTGTGTAGCCGCCCTCCTGGAGGCCCTTCAGGATGGTCCGGGCGTTGTTCATGTAGCAGGCCACCTGGGTCTTCAGCTGGGCCTTCCCCGCCTCGGAGTACACAGCCTCCCCCGCCTTCTGGACAATGTAGGGGGCGCCGTTGTACTTAGTGCCGTGGCGTCTGGCCCAGAGGGAGTGGAGGGTCACGTCGCCGCTCTTTAGGTCCTTGGGTACCACGGTGAAGCCCAGACGGGTGCCGGTGAAGCCCGCGTTCTTCGAGAAGGAGCGCAGCTCGATGGCGCAGGTCCTGGCCCCTTCGCACTCGTAGATGGAGTGAGGCACATTTTCCTCGGAAATGTAGGCCTCGTAAGCGGCATCGTAGATGATCACGGCCCCCACCTTGTTGGCATAGTCCACCCAGCCCTGGAGCTGGTCCTTCGTGATGGTGGAGCCGGTGGGATTGTTGGGAAAGCACAGGTAAATGAGATCCGGCGTCTTCTCAGGAAATTCCGGCGCAAAATTGTTGTCCGCGGTGCAGGGCATATAGATCACATCGCTCCACATCTCCGTCGCGGGATCGTAGGTGCCGGTCCGGCCGGCCATGACATTGGTGTCCACATACACCGGATACACGGGATCGCACACCGCGATTTTATTATCCACACTGAAAATCTCCTGGATATTTCCGGAGTCGCACTTGGCGCCGTCGGAGACAAAGATTTCATCCGAAGCGATGTCGCAGCCCCGGTCCCTGTAATCATTCTTCGCGATGGCGCCGCGCAAAAATTCATAGCCCAGGTCCGGCGCGTATCCGTGGAAGGTGGCGCCGTCCCCCATCTCATCCACCGCGCTGTGGAGCGCTTCGATGATGGCCGGAGCCAGGGGCTGGGTCACGTCGCCGATGCCCAGACGAATGATGGATTTCTCCGGGTGGGCCTGCTGGTAAGCGTTTACCTTCCTTCCGATGGTGGAAAACAGATAGCTGCCGGGCAGCTTCAGATAATTGTCATTGATCTTAAACATGGGATGTTCCTCCTCCATTCACATCAGTTTATTTCCATGAAATTTTAATATATCGGCGCTGAAATAACAAGGAGAAATTATCAGGCGCCCAAATCGATCTCCCCGTCAAATACCACGGCCGCGGGGCCGGTCATATATACGGTGTTTTTCTCCCGGTCCCAGTGGATGTCCAGGTCTCCGCCCAGCAGCTTCACCCGTACCTCCTCCCCGGTCCAGCCGTTCAGGGCGCAGGCCACCGCCACGGCGCAGGCTCCCGTGCCGCAGGCCAAGGTCTCTCCGGACCCCCGTTCCCAGACTCTCATTTCCACCGTGTGCCGGTCCAGTACCCGGATAAACTCTGTGTTTACCCGGTCCGGAAACATGGGATGGCGCTCAAAGCAGGGGCCGATTTTCTCAATCTCCAGCTCCGCCAACGAATCCACCCGGGTCACGCAGTGGGGATTTCCCATGGAAACACAGGTCACTGTCCGGGGCGCGCCGTTCACCTCAATGGTCCCGCCGATAATCCGCTCCTCCTGGGAGTCCGTCCGCCCCAGCAGACAGCCCGCGTCCGCCGGAATCCTGGCCGCCTCCAGCACCGGGGCGCCCATATCCACCCGGACCCGGGATACCTTTCCCTCCTCCACCGCAAGCTCCAGATATTTGATTCCGCTGCCCGTGGATATGCTGATGCTGGTCTTGTCCGTCAGACCATAATCATAAACGTATTTTGCCACGCACCGGATCCCGTTTCCGCACATGGCTCCCCTGGAGCCGTCCGCATTGTACATCTCCATCTCAAAATCCGCCACCGCCGAGGGCTTGATCAAAATCAATCCGTCCGATCCCACGCCGAAATGGCGGTCACTGATCCTCCGGGCCGTCTCCTCCGGATTCTCCACCCGCTCCTGAAAACAATTCACATACACGTAATCGTTGCCGATTCCCTGCATTTTCGTAAACCTCATCACCGGCTCCTCTCATCTTTTCCTCTCAGCTGCCGCCCGGCCGGTCAGTCTGCCCCGGGGCAGCTACCTCTCCATCAGCGCCAGCACCATCTCTGCCGTCTCCACCAGATTTGTCCCGCTGTCCATGCTGGTTTTCTGCAAATAGCGGTGAGCCTCCTCCTCCGTCATATGGTTCCGGTCCATCAGCAGCGCCTTGGCCTCCAGGATCACCCTTCTGTCCTTGTCACTGCGCTGGGCCGGAGCCAAACGCCTCTTTTTCCGGCGGCGCTCCAGCTGTCCCAGCACCATATCCAGGGAGCTGAGAAGCTCGTTGAGCCTGAGGGGCATCGTCACACCGACCACTCCCTCCGCCACTCCCTCCCCGATCACCCGGGAGGAGGCTATCAGCAGCATGCCGAAGGAGGGGGGCAGATTCCCGTACAGCTCCGTATACATCATATCCGGATACTTATAGCCGCACACCATCACGCCGGCCCCCAGCTGGTCGGCGGCCCCAAGAGCCTGAGCTCCGCTGGTGCAGACGGCGGCCACAGAATATCCGTTCCGTATCAACAGATTCCGCACATTTCTCGCATCCTCCAGCTTGGGAAACACTACTACCACACTTGCCATCCGTTTCCTCCAATCCGCGATTTCGCCGTAACTACATCGGACTGTTATTCTCAGATTTTAACGAGATAGCGCTCGATCTCCCAGTTGGTCACAGTGGCGCAGTAATCCTCCCACTCCGCCTTTTTTGCCCGCGTGTATTTCCGGAAGATATGCTCCCCCAGAACGCCCCGGATATAAGAATCCTCCTCCAGAGCCCGGATGGCCTCCATGAGACTGCCTGGCAGGCACTCGATTCCCGCGGCCTTCCGTTCCTCCTCTGTCATGGTAAATATGTTGGCGTCCACTCTGGCCGGCGGCAGAATCTGATTCCTTATCCCATCCAGCCCGGCGGCCAGACACACGGCCAGCGCCAGATAGGGATTGGCCGAGGAGTCGGGACTGCGCAGCTCGATCCGGCGGGCCTGCCCCATCTGAGCCGGAATGCGGATCAGCGGACTGCGGTTTTTCAGTGACCACGCGATGTAAACCGGCGCCTCATACCCCGGCACCAGCCGCTTGTAGGAATTCACCAGGGGGTTGGTCACCGCGGTGATGGCCCGGATATGCTTCATCATCCCTCCGATAAAGTAGTATCCCACCCGGCTTAGATGGGCGGAGTCTTCCCCGTCATAGAAGGCATTGCCTTCCTCATTCGCCAGTGAAAAATTCAGATGCATCCCGGAGCCGTTGATTCCCGGCTTGGGCTTGGGCATAAAGGTGGCGCAGAGACCGTGGCGCTTGGCGATGGTCTTCACCGCCAGCTTGAAGGTCATGATATCATCCGCCGTTTTCAATGCCTCATCATAGTGAAAATCAATCTCGTGCTGAGCCGGAGCGTCCTCATGGTGGGAGGACTCCACCTCAAAGCCCATCTCCTCCAGGGTCAGAATCATATCTCTCCGGGCATTTTCCCCCAGATCCAGGGGGCCTACATCGAAATAGCCCGCTTTTTCATGGGTGACGGTGGTGGGATTTCCCTCGTTGTCGGTGTGGAACAGAAAGAACTCACACTCCGGTCCCACCTCCAGCCGGTAGCCCATCTCCCCGGCCTCCGCCACCACCTTTTTCAGCACATACCTGGGATCCCCGGTGAAGGGCGTCCCGTCCGCCCGGTAGATATCGCAGATAAAGCGGGCCACCTTGCCCTGCTGGGGCCGCCACGGGAAAATGCAGAAGGTGTCCAGATCCGGATGGAGGAACATGTCGGACTGCTCCACCCGGGCAAAGCCCTCGATGGAGGCGCCGTCAAACATGATCTGATTGTTCAGCACCCGCTCCAGCTGGCTGGTGGTGACCGCCAGATTTTTCAGCATGCCAAACATATCTGTGAACTGGAGGCGGATAAATTCCACGTCCTCCTCCTCTATCATCCGACGAATATCTTCTCTCGTATATTTACTCATCCTATTCACCCCTTCTCGGCGCGTCTTCCTGCGCCATCACACACCTTTCTATGAGAAAAAGAATCCTCTGATTCCTTTTTTCCGCAACCAGAAAGGCATTCTATCCCCCGGGACAGAACGCCTTTGTTCATTTATGAATGATAACAGCATGTTTCTTTTTTGTCAAGAAAAAGCGAAAAGGATTGCTCTCTTTCTGTCAGCGAAAGTTACTGTTCCCCCGGACGCCGCCGTGCCGGGTAGAAAACTTTCCAAAACCGGGCAACGGCTCCGGTGAGCTAACTGCTAACT
>CAZGRM010000211.1:0-5573 GCA_964528295.1 uncultured Lachnospiraceae bacterium | reverse complement strand
CTGGACATCATGCCCTGCTCCTCACAGGAGAGCATCAGGAGGGCAAAGAACCGCTTCGCGTAATAGTGCAGCGCCTTCAGCCGTCCGCAGTAGTCGATGGAGGACCAGGAGGCCACGGGCCAGCAGTCGTTGAGCTGCCAGTAGATGGCGCCCATGCAGCGGCCCCTGTTGCGCCGGAAATGCTCCACTCCGTAGCGGATTCCGTCCGCCTGCAGAAGCTGGGAGGCATACAGCACGGTCCGAAAATCCGAGGGGTAGCGGTAAGTCTGCTGCATATAATTCATAATTTTCCCATTGGCGCTGCCGTTTCTCTGATGGCGCTCCATAATATAGGAAAAAATATTGTAATCCTCCGGATCGTCGCTGATCCTCTCGATGGTCTTCATGGTGGGGAAGGACTGGAAACCAAACTCAGAGAGATAACGGAAGAAGAACTTCCGGTACTCCGTGAAGGGCTTGTTGCCGTGCCACACATCCCAGTAGTGGACGTCGCCCCGGTTCGGGTCCGGCGGATTGTCAAAGCTGCCGCCCGAGGAGGGGCTGGAGGGCCAGTAGAAGGTCTGGGGATCGTACTCGGCCAGCACCTCCGGGATGATCCGCTCATACATGATCAGGTAATCCCGCACCTCGCTCTTCTTCGTCACCCAGTTCCCCACAGCCACAAACTGCTCCATCTCATTATTGCCGCACCACAGGCCCAGGCTGGCGTGGTGGCGCAGCCGCTTCACATTGTCGATAAACTCCGCCCGGATATTTTCCTCAAACTCCGGCGTCAGCTCATAGACGCCGCAGGCGAACATGAAATCCTGCCAGACCACCAGGCCCAGCTCATCGCAGAGATCATAGAACCAGTCCTCCGGATAGTAGCCGCCGCCCCACACCCGGATGGAGTTGAAATTGGCCCATCCGCATTTCTCCAGCAGCGCCCGGGTGGTCTCAGGCGTCACCCGTCCCAGCAGATGGTCCTCCGGGATGTAGTCCGCGCCCATGGCAAAAATATCCACACCGTTCACCTGGCAGGCGAAGCTCTCTCCCCACTGGTCCTTCTCACACCGCATAGTCAAGGTCCGCAGACCGATCCTGCGGCTCCAGCAGTCCAGCGCCCGCTCACCGCCCTGGCTGTCCTTAAAATACAGAGTCACCTCCACCTGGTAAAGCGCCTGCTCTCCGTAGCCATTGGGCCACCACAGCTGAGGCTCCAAAATCTCAATGGTCTCCGGGCTGCCCGGCACCTGGAAGCTCTCTCCTTTGGGATCGGTGATTTTCACCCGGTAAAAAAGGCCGCTCTCCCGGGCCTGCCCCGCCGGGTCAGCTCCGTCCGCGGACGCCGCCTCATTTCCCGGACATCCGCCGCTCTCCTCCAGATACTCCTCCTCGCTCCACTCCAGCTCCTCGCAGTTCACATCCACATCGAAGCCCAGCGTCACCTTCCCCCGCTCATGCTTCTGGGTGATGTACACGCTGTCGATCCTGGCCTCGTCGATGCCCAGCAGAGTCACCGGGCGGAACAGTCCCGCGTCCGGCAGATGCGCGCCCCAGTCCCAGCCGAACATGCAGTGGGCCTTTCTCAGATGGACGAAGCCCTCCATCGCGTCCTCGCTGCCGTGGGTCTCGCAGGCCGCATAGGCCTCCCGGATATACTTTGTGGGGGAGTGAAGCACCACCCGCAGCTCGTTCTCCGTCTCCGAAAGCTGCTCCGTCACCTCATACTCCCAGGTCCTGTGCATATTGCAGGGGCTGCCAAGCAAGGTGCCGTTCAGATAAATATCCGCCACCGTGTCCACGCCCTCAAACCGCAGCACCGCATGGCCGCTTCCGGCCACCGCCGGGTCCAGGTCAAAGGAGGCGATATACTCATAGTCCTCCTCCATCAGCTTTAACGCCTTGTCCTCATTATCCTTGAAAAAAGGATCCTCCATCTGTCCGTTTCTCAGCAGATCCGTGTACACGCTGCCCGGCACCACCGCCGGCTGAAATCCCTCATCTCCCACCCGGCGCATTTTCCAATTTTTGTCAATGCTCTGTCGAACCATTTTTTTAACCTCCTGAAATGATTTCTGACCGCAAAATCCCAAAAAAACCGTCATTTATTTTATTATACTGTTTTTCCTCTTTTCAGTCAATTGAAAGCCAACGAAAACCTTTACGAAACAATAAATATTCCAATTATATTATAATTTTTTCACTTTTTCCACAATTCACAAAAAATTTACTGTTCATTTACCTGGAAAAATGTTATAATTTTTTATGGTTCATGGGATCAAAAAACCATTTTTTGCACAAATTTTATGAAATATGGAGGTTTTTATGGAACGAGATCTGAAAAAGCTCATAAGTGAAATGACCCTGGAGGAGAAGGCCGGCATGTGCTCCGGGCTGGACTTCTGGCATCTGAAAAATGTGGAGCGGCTGGGCGTCCCCACCGTCATGGTCAGCGACGGCCCTCACGGACTGAGAAAACAGAATGACCAGGGCGATCACCTGGGAATGAACGACAGCATCAAGGCGGTCTGCTTCCCTCCGGCGGCTCTGAGCGCCTGCTCCTTTGACCGGGAGCTGATGGGAAAGCTGGGCGTCACCCTGGGCCGGGAGTGTCAGGCCAACGACGTTTCCGTGATGCTGGGGCCTGCGGTCAATATCAAGCGCTCCCCCCTCTGCGGCCGCAATTTTGAATATTATTCCGAGGATCCCTATCTGGCCGGTGAGATCGCCGCCGCCTTTATCAACGGCGTCCAGTCCCAGCACGTGGGCACCTCCATCAAGCATTTCGCCGCCAACAATCAGGAGTACCACCGCATGAGCAACTCCTCCGACGCGGATGAGCGGACCCTGCGGGAGATCTATTTCCCCGCCTTTGAGACCGCGGTAAAAAAATCCCAGCCCTACACCTTTATGTGCTCCTACAACCAGATCAACGGCACCTTCGCCTCGGAGCATCCCTGGCTCCTGACCGACGTGCTGCGAGGGGAGTGGGGCTTTGAGGGCTACGTCATGTCCGACTGGGGCGCCGTCAATGAGCGGGTGCCGGGCCTGAAGGCCGGCCTTGATCTGGAAATGCCCGGCTCCGGCGGCGTCAATGACGAGGAAATCGTGAAGGCCGTGAAGGAGGGCACACTGGATGAGGCGGTGCTTGACCAGGCCGTGGAGCGGATCCTGCGGATCATCTTCCTCTGGGAGGACCACCGCCAGCCCCAGGCCTTCACCATGGAGGAGGACCATGAGTTCGCCCGCCAGGTGGCGGAGGAGTCCATGGTGCTGCTGAAAAATGAGGGAATCCTGCCTCTGAGGGAGTCCGAGAAGGTGGCCTTCATCGGCGGCTTCGCCGAGAAGCCCCGGTTCCAGGGCGGCGGCAGCTCCCACATCAACAGCTTCCGGGTGGCCAGCGCCCTGAGCTCTCTGCCGGAGGGGGCCAATGTGACCTACGCGAAGGGCTTCCCCGCCGACAAGGACGAGTACTGTGAGAAGGCCGCGGCGGAGGCCATCGAGGCCGCGAAGAACGCGGAGAAGGCTGTCATCTTTGCCGGATTGCCGGACAGCTTTGAGTCCGAGGGCTATGACCGCAGCCACATGCGCCTGCCGGACTGCCAGAACCGCCTCATCGCCGAGATTCTGAAGGTACAGCCCAATACCCTGGTGGTGCTTCACAACGGCTCCCCGGTGGAGCTGCCCTGGAAGGATCAGGTGAAGGGCATCCTGGAGGCCTACTTAGGAGGCCAGGCCGTGGGAGCCGCCGTGGACAATATTCTCTACGGCAAGGTAAATCCCTCCGGAAAGCTGGCGGAGACCATGCCTCTGAAGCTCTCCGATAATCCCTCCTATCTCTTCTTCGGAGACGGGGACCATGTGGAGTACCGGGAGGGCGTGTTCGTGGGCTACCGCTACTATGACACCAAGGAGCTGGAGGTGGCCTATCCCTTCGGCTACGGCCTTTCCTACACCACCTTCGCGTACAGCAACCTGCGGCTGGACAAGGATACCATCACCGACAGCGACACGCTGACCGTATCGGTGGACGTGACAAATACGGGAGATGTGGCGGGCAAAGAGGTGGTTCAGCTCTATGTCCGGGATCTGACCGGCTCCGCCAACCGCCCGGATAAGGAGCTGAAGGGCTTCGGGAAGGTGGCTCTGAATCCCGGGGAGACGAAGACAGTCACCATGGAGCTGGACAAGAGAAGCTTCGCCTGGTACAGCACCCAGCTCTCCGACTGGTACGCGGCCAGCGGCCAGTATGAGCTTCTGGTGGGCTCCTCCTCCCGGGATATCCGTCTGACGGCGGCGGTCACCATGGAGAGCAGCCAGATGCTTCCTCTGGATATCCATATGAATACGACCCTGGGGCAGCTCTGCAAGGATCCCCGCACCAAGGATCTGGCCATGAGTCTGGCAAATACCATCCTCTCCAGCATGGGTGCGGGCGCCTCCGAGGCCGCGTCGGAGGCCATCACCGAGGAGATGAATACCGCCATGATCGATTCCATGCCTCTGCGGGCCCTGAGAAGCTTCGGAAATCTCAGTCCCCGGCGGCTTCAGGAGATTATCGAACAATTCAAACAGCTGAGCTGAGTGTAAGAAAGCCCGGAGAAGCGCCGACCGCGGCGCCCCTCCGGGCTTCCTTTTGTCCCTGCTCCGGGCTTAGCCCAGGATTTCCTTCACACAGGCCTTGATTTCCTCATCCTTGCAGTTGGCAAAAAAGTATTCCTGGAAGCGGGGTCCCGCCAGCGCGCCGGCCACCAGCTCCCGGTCCAGCTCCCGCAGGATCTCCGGCAGCTTCCGGTAGGTCACGGTCTTGACCTGGTCCAGAATCTTCTTGTTCCGCTTCTCCGGCACGGCCCGCTCTCTGGGGTAGCCCTGGCCGCTCTCCTCGCAGAACAGCTTCTCAAAAATGTACTCCAGGTTCAGCTCTCCGCCCCAGCCGAAGCCCTTGGCAAAGGGCAGCGCGATGGCGTTTCCGTCATTGATCTGGGCGAAGGTGTAGGCGTCCAGAGGATCCTCCACGTGGCCGCAGATCACGCCGGGGAAGGAATTGCAGGCCAGCATGGCCCCCTCTCCGGTGCCGCAGCCGGTGATCACGTAGTCCGCGGCGCCGGAATTCAGCAGCACCGCCGCCAGGATGCCGATCTGTACGTAGGTGAGCTGAGCCTCATCCTCCGCAGTGTACATTCCGTAGTTGTCTACCTGAAATCCCATGGGCTCCGCGACTTTTCTCAGAGCCTTCTCGATAAGGCTGTTTTTTGCCGCCTGGCTGTTTTCGTTGATTAACGCGATTTTCATTCTTGTTCCCTCCAAATATGTTTTTTTACGGCTGTTTTCCGATGTAGGCCAGGATTCCGCCGTCCACGTAGAGGATGTGGCCGTTTACAAAGTCTGAGGCCTCCGACGCGAGAAAGACCGCCGGCCCCATCAGGTCCTCCGGGGTCCCCCACCGGGCCTGGGGAGTTTTGGCCAGGATGAACTGGTCAAAGGGGTGGGGGCGGCCGTCGGGCTGCCGCTCTCTCAAGGGCGCGGTCTGGGGCGTGGCAATGTAGCCCGGGCCGATTCCGTTGCACTGGATGTTGTACTGGCCGTACTCG
>CAZGRM010000210.1:0-5579 GCA_964528295.1 uncultured Lachnospiraceae bacterium | reverse complement strand
GTCACCACCTCCCAGGCCTATTTCCCCAAGGACAGCACCAAGGAGTTCGACAATGACCTGATCATCGTAGACTGGCTCACCCAGTTCTCCGAGATCAAGGACGCCACCTACGTGAGAGGCTTCCTTGGCAGAATGCTCTTCGCCGGGGACGACGGCGTGAAGAAGCTGAAGGTTCTCTCCGGAGGCGAGCGGGTCCGCTGCCTCCTGTCCAAGATGATGATCTCCGGCGCCAATGTCCTGATTCTGGATGAGCCCACCAACCATCTGGATATGGAGTCCATCACCGCCCTGAACAACGGCCTGATCAAGTTCCCCGGCGTCCTTCTCTTCGCCTCCCGGGACCACCAGATCGTCCAGACCACCGCCAACCGGATCATGGAAATTCTGCCAAACGGCAAGCTGATCGATAAGATCACCACCTACGACGAGTATCTGGAAAGCGATGAGATGGCGAGAAAGAGACAGGTCTACACCACCGAAGGGAAACCGGAGGACAACTAAACCGCGTAAAAAAGAGTTTCGCCGAAGCGAAACTCTTTTTTTGCGCCGAGTGCTCTTCCTTTCCCGCAGGTGTGCGTCCCCGGAGGGTTTTAAAATTTCCCGCCTCTGCCTCCGGCGGAGCCGCCGCTGGAGGTGGTATGTATGCTGCTTCCTCCACCGCCTCCGCCGCCGGATGGCGGAGCCTTCTCGATCTTTCTTCTGCGGACTGTCCGGTACAAAAAGAGATCATTTGCCCTGGTCACCTGAAAGCTGTTCTTTCTCACATAATCCCTGGCCTCCCGCTTCACCTTCGCCGACTTAAGCTGGGCAAACAAGCCGCCGAAAGTGAGGGCCGCCAGCGCCAGCCCCACCGCCGCCGAGATTCCGATCCGGACTCCCAGGGCCAGGGGCTTTTCATATGTGTGTCCCACATCGTAGGGCCGGTCCTGTCTCGCCTCCTCCATAAAGTCCTCCGCCGTCCTTCCAAAGCTGCGAAAGGCCTCATAGTAGTCTCCGTCACTCAGCTCATCGATAAACTGATACTCCATCTGCTCCAGCCCGTAGTCCGTGAAAATCCGTATGGCGTCTCCCATGGTGGTGATCCACCAGTCCCGCTCCTCCATGCTGATCATCAGCATCAGGCCGTCCCGGGTGTCTCCGCAGCCGTAGCCGTTGGCCTCATAATAATCGTCGGTGAAATTCATCGGGGACTTGCCGCCGCAGGAGTCCACCGTGACCACCGCCACGTCGCACTGATACTCCCCCGCGATGGCGGCAAACTGCTCCTCCAGCTTCTCCTCCTCCCGGTCCGACAGCAGACCGGCCTGATCCACCACCCGGTCAGAATTTTCCGCCGCCGCGGGAATCCCCAGGCAAAGGGCGCCAATGACCGCGCCTGCCAATAGATAGCTCCATCCTCTCATTTTTTCCTCCTGCTTTTTCCCGAAATCTCCTGCCTCTCCATCTTGAGGGGCTCCTGCCTTCCCTCTCCCGCCGGGACCCGTCACAGAAGAGCCGTGATCAAGAAGGTCACCAGAGCCGCGGCGGCAAACACACCGCCGCTGATGGCGAAGGCTTTTCCCTTATCCGCGGGAAGATTTCCCACAAACTTTCCGGTCTGACCGTTCATGGCGAAGGTGTAGAGCTTTCCTCTGTATTTTGTATTCAGGATCCAGACCGGCAGCAGCGCATAGGTGATCCTGCCCTGCCGGAGGCGGATGTCCATATGCTCCGGCACACAGGTGGCGTAGCCAAGGATGGTACTCATAAACGCCGCCCTTGTGCTCTCCTTCATCCGCTGGTTGGCCCGGCCCGCGCAGTCCTGGGCCGACTCATCGTACTTGTCGGCCAGGTAGCCCGCCAGATAGGCGGTCTGGAAATCCACGGCCTCCTCGTAGTGGAAGGGCTCGATGGACTCCATCAGCTCATCCGCCATCTTCCGGGAGCCGTCCACCGGTACATGGTCAAAACCGATGTCACCGCCCCGGCACACCAGAAAATGCTGGGTCTCCGTGTACTCGTAGTCCCCGGTGTGCCAGCAGTTTACCCGGGTGGCCCGGCAGCGGATCTCCGCGTGGGCGTCGGAATCATAGAGCCAGAAGGGTACGTAGACCCCCTTGATCTCCTGGATCCTGTTTTCTCTCTTAAAGAAGGAGGGCAGCAGGATCTTTCCCTTCAGATGGTCCCGCAGCTTCTGCTCCGCCTGTTTTTTATCCAGCTTGAAGGGAATCACCAGATCCGGCCGGAGCATTCCCTGAAACTGGCTCCGCACAATGACGGGATTGCCGCAGTAGGGACAGCTGGAGGCCGCCATATTCTCATCCGCCAGAATTTCTCCGCCGCAGGATTCGCACACGTAGGTGAAGAGACCTCCCTCCCCCTGCTCCAGCCGGGCGCTGCTCTGTCTCACCTGCTCCGACTGCCACTGGGGATCCCGGTCCTCCCCGATGTTCTCCTCCTCAAACTGCCGCAGGGTGTCCATCTCAAACTCCGTGTCACAGTAGGGACACTTCATTTTCTGCACTCTGCTGTTGAACTCGATGGCCCCGCCGCAGCAGGGACACTTATAATTTAAGATCTCGCTCATCTATTTTCTCCATTCATGACCGCCGCCTGCCCTTGACGGACACTTTTTTACTCCACCCGGTCCCCATCGTCAAAGGGATCTCCGCACTCCGGGCAGAATTTCGGCGGATGGGCCGTGTCCTCCGGCTTCCAGCCGCACTTGTCGCACTGGTAGACCGGCGCTCCCTGGGGGCGCTTTCTGCCGCACTCGGAGCAAAATTTTCCTTTATTTAAAGCGCCGCAGGAGCACCTCCAGCCCTCCTCCGGCCTTTTCGCTCCGCACTCAGAGCAGAATTTTCCGGTATTAAAGGCGCCGCAGGAGCAGGTCCACCCGCCGCCTTTCGCCTCTGTCCGGGTCTCGCCGGCGCCCGGCCGGCCGCTTTTTTGACCCATGGCATATAAATCCCCGGCATTCATGCCTCCTGCCTGGGCCGCCATGTTCACTCCCATAAATCCGGCCATGGCTCCCGCTGAGTTGGAGGCAGCAGAGCGCATGGCGTCGCTCTGGGCGCCCACCAGCTGGGCCGCCGCCATGGTGGGATCCCGCATCACGGCGCTTTTCTGGAGCTGCTTGATCATCTCCTCATCCTCCTTGGAGGCGGACACGGAGTTGACACCGAAGGCCACGATCTCGATGCCCCGCAGCTCCCTCCACTTTCTGGAGAGCACCTCATTGAGCGCCTCCGCCAGCTCCTGGGTGTGCCCCGGAAGGGCGCTGTAGCGCACTCCCATCTCAGAAATCCTGGCAAAGGCGGGCTGCAGCGCCGTCATCAGCTCACTCTTCAGCATACTGTCCAGATTGGATCTCAAATATACGTCCCCCACGTTTCCGCAGACATTGGTATAAAACAGAATCGGGTCCGCGATGCAGTAGGAATATTCCCCGTTGCACCGGATGGAGATATCCACATCCAGCCCGATATTCCGGTCCACCACCCGGAAGGGTACCGGAGTGGCCGTTCCGTACTTATTTCCCAGAATCTCCTTTGTATTAAAATAATATACTCTCTGGTCCTTCCCCGGCTCTCCGCCGAAGGTAAACCGCTTCCCGATGGCCTCGAAGGTCCGGCGAACCCCGTCCCCCAGACTCCCGGCAAACACACTGGGCTCCGAGCCGCAGTCATACCGGTACTCTCCCGGCTCCGCGCAGACCTCCGTCACCTTTCCCTGCTCCACAATCATCATGCACTGGCCGTCCGCCACCGCGATCACGGAGCCGTCCGTGATCACATTGTCGCTGCTGTGCCGGTTGGCGGAGCGCCTGGAGGTCCGCTTCCAGCCCTTTTGCGCCAAAACCTCCGACCCCATCGCCTCGCAACAAAAATATTCCTTGCACTGGTCCGCCAGCACAACCTGCGCGGATCCCAGCGCCGCTCTGATCAATCCCATACGCGCACCTCTTTCTTCCAAATCAGGGGCAGCGCCAGCCGCCCCGACACAATAGTATCCTTTCTTATGCCTCCTATCTTATCAAATCTCCGGGACATTTACAATACCCAGCACATCGAGGCGGGGACAAAGAAAGGGCATGATCCCTCTTCTCAGGGGAATCATGCCCGGCATCTCAGTATTCTACGCGCACCGGCACAGCGCCACCGCCATACCCTCCCGCACGGTTCGGATCATTTCCACAATGGAAATCAGGACCCTGGAGCACAGCTCCACAATCCAGCGGCAGTCGTCCGTCACGGAATGCGCCTTCCTCATATAGTCCCGGTGGGTCCGCTCAATATAGCGGAAAAGCTCCTCCACACTGTAAATCCGCCGCTCCCGCCTCTGCTGGGAACGGAAAATCCGCTCCGCCTCCCAGGTCCTGACGTACTCCCTGAGATGGTATTTCATATCCCGCTCATAGAGGCAGTGATCCTTCAGGCTTCCCTCAAAGGAGATATTGTGTGGAAAGGTAAAATAGTCCGCCAGATAGTGCATAATCACGCCGATCCGTCTCCACAGCACCCGCTCTTTGCAGTCCTCCCGCTTCGCCTCGGCCACCACATCCCGGATATTATCCCGCAGCATCCCAAAGGAGGTATCAAACTCGTGGGGTGAGGTGATCATCCTGGGGGTCAGGTCCGGCAGGATCGATCCCAGATAAAATGCCTTCTTGTGCTTCTCCAGCTCACTCAGCTGGAGCTCTCTTACCAGGTATCCCGCAAGTGAAATATGTGATTTTTTCCGCATTCCGCTCCTCCAGTGTATCGCACTCTTACCGCAACTGGTCCTATTGTACTCCCCATTTTTCTTTTTCGCAATAGCCTGCCTGTAAAAAAACTGTGAACATCTTATGTAAACTCTGGCGCTTTTTCCAAAAAAAGGACGCCATGGAAAATTTTTTTTCCACAGCGTCCGGCCCTTACCGGGATGCCACCGCCGCTATGTCGATCAGTGACAGCTTATGAATATTATTGTTTTCCAGGCTGGTGATCAGCGCCGCCGCCGTATCCAGGGAGGTGAGCACATTCACCCCCGTCTCGATGGCACACCGGCGGATGAGGAAACCGTCCTTGGAGTGACCCACACCCTGGGAGGGGGTATCGATGACCAGATCGATCTCATGGCCCAGAATCAGGTCCATCAGATTCGGGGACTCATTCTCGATCTTGTTGATCCGCATGGCGTTCACTCCGTTCTCCCGCAGCACCTTGGCCGTGCTCCTGGTGGCAAAGATCCGGTAGCCGATGGCCTCGAACCGCCGGGCAATGTCCACCGCGTCCAGCTTGTCCGCATCCTTCACCGTGATAATCATATTTTTGTGCTTGGGCAGGTTGATGCCCGCACCGAGGAAGGCCTTGTACAGCGCCTCGTCAAAGGTGGCCGCGATGCCAAGGCACTCACCGGTGGATTTCATCTCCGGCCCCAGGCTGATATCGGCTCCCCGGATTTTCTCAAAGGAGAACACCGGCATCTTGATGGCAAAATAGTCCGCCTCCGGCTGGAGTCCCGGGTTGTAGCCCAGCTCCCGGATCTTCTGTCCCAGGATCACCTTAGTGGCCAGGGGCACGATGGGGATCCCCGTCACCTTGCTGATGTAGGGC
>CAZGRM010000209.1:0-5583 GCA_964528295.1 uncultured Lachnospiraceae bacterium | reverse complement strand
CCTAAAAGCGCCCTTACATTGTTTTGGAAAGTCCCCTACCCGCCCCGGTGGCTGTGTACTGACTGGCGTGTGGACAGTAATCAGCTATCCAAAGCGACACAAACTGTCAAAAGGCATCCGTTGCATCTTTACTCTGAATGTGTTAAAATCGGAACAGACTCGGAAAAACAGGAGATTACTATGGAAATACAATTATGGCGTGAGATTCTTGCACCGTATGATTTGGCTGTGAAGGAATTGATCATAAAATTTGAACATTTGATCTACGAGCACAGGAGCCGCGGCCTCTATTCCCCCATCGAGCAGGTGACGGGGCGGGTAAAGACCATTGCCAGTATCCTGGATAAGGCGCAGAAGAAAAATATTCCCGTGGATAAGATCGAGGAAGGGCTGACGGATATTGCCGGAGTGCGGATTATCTGCCAGTTTGTGGAGGATATCCAGAAGGTGGTGGAGATCATCCGGCGCAGGACCGACATGGAGATCATCAGCGAGCGGGATTATATTAACCATATGAAGGACAGCGGGTACCGCAGCTATCACATTATTGTGTACTATGAGGTGCAGACCCTGGAGGGGGGCAGGCGGATCAAGGTGGAGATTCAGGTGCGGACGCTGGCGATGAATTTCTGGTCCACCATTGAGCACTCTCTCCAGTATAAGTATAAGAAAAATATTCCGGACCATATCCGGGAGAAGCTGTCCAACGCCGCCAATGCCATCATTTCTCTGGACAATGAAATGTCGTCGGTGCGCAGCGAGATCATGGACGCCCAGAATTCCTCCCTGATCCACAGTCATGTGGTGTCGGATATTCTGAATAATATCCAGAACCTCTACCGGATCGCCAACAAGCGGGAGGTGGTGAAGATCCAGGATGAATTTTACCGGATCTACGAGCTGAACGATCTGGATCAGCTGAAACGCTTTTCCCGGGAGCTGGATCTCATCGCCGAGGGCTATCGGGCCCAGTCGGTGGGGAGCGAGAGCTGAGAAAAGAAAGAGAACGGAGACGGCAGGCTTCGCCGGTGCGGGAGGAACGATCCGGCTGGCGGCAGCGAGGGGCCTGGCTGAGATGAGGTTACATAGATGGAGCGGGTATGACGAGACTTCCGGAGAAATTTAGAGAGCGAATGAGAGAACAGCTGGGCGGGGAATATGAGGCTTTTCTTGCCAGCTATGAGGAGGAGAGCCATGGGGGGCTGCGGGTGAATACGGGGAAAATCGCCCCGGAGGGATTCCGCTGTGGGGCCCCCTTTTCTCTGCGTCCCATTCCCTGGACGGAAAATGGGTTTTATTACGAGAAGGGGGAGGCTGTGACGAAGCATCCCTACTATTATGCGGGACTATACTACGTTCAGGAGCCAAGCGCCATGCTCCCGGCGGCCAGCCTGCCGGTGGAGCCGGGGGACCTGGTTCTTGACTTATGCGCGGCGCCAGGGGGAAAGGCCACGGAGCTGGCTTCGAAGCTGAAGGGCAGGGGGCTGCTGGTGGCCAATGACGCCAGTGCCAGCCGGGCAAAGGCGCTGGTCAAAAATCTGACCCTCTGGGGCTGCGGGAATTATTGTGTCACCGGGGAGACGCCGGAGAAGCTGCTGGGGGCCTTCGGCTGCTTTTTTGACAAGATCCTGGTGGATGCCCCCTGCTCCGGCGAGGGGATGTTTCGGAAGGATGGCGGTCTGGTATCCAGCTGGGAGGAGCGGGGCCCGGAGGCCTACGCTCCCCTTCAGAAGGAGATTCTGGACTGCGCCGTTCGGATGCTGAAGCCGGGCGGGATGGCGCTGTACTCCACCTGCACCTTTGCCCGGGAGGAGGACGAGGAGGTGGTGGCGGAGATTCTGGCCCGCCACCTGGAGCTGGAGCTGGTCTCCCCGCCGGTGCGGGAGGGCTTCGCGCCGGGCGATCCTCCCTGCGAAAAGGCGGTGCGTCTCTGGCCCCACCGGGTGAAGGGAGAGGGCCATTTCCTGGCGCTGATGCGAAAAAAGCCGGAGAAGGCGGACGAAGGCCCGGCAAAGGGGCAGACACAGGGAGAACCGGGGAGGCAGGACGGCAAGGCGCAAAGAGAACCGGAAAGCCGGGTCGGTGGGAAGGCGCGGAAGGGACCGGGGAGCCGGGGCTGCCTGAGTGACGGAAGGACGAGAAGCATCCCGGGAGGCCGTGAGGACATCCCGGAGGCGGTTTCGGAGTTTTTGAGGCTTCTGCCGGAGAGGGCGCTGGAAAACAAGAGCTTCCGCCAGATCGGGGATCAGTGCCTGCTGGTCCCGGCGGATGTGGTTCTGCCGGAAAAGCTGCGCTATCTGCGGACGGGTCTTCTTCTTGGGACCTTGAAGCGGGGGCGGTTTGAGCCGGATCAGGCCCTTGCCATGATTCTTGGGAAAGATTCCTTTCCCAACGTGCTGGATTTATCCGCCCGGGATGAGCGGGTAATCCGGTATCTGCGGGGAGAGACGGTGGATTTGCGCGTAGGAGAAGAGGAGCCGGGGAAGGGCTGGGTACTGGTCTGCGTGGACGGGCACGGGCTTGGCTGGGGAAAATCCCTGGGCGGCAGCGTCAGGAATAAGTATTATCCCGGCTGGAGGCTGCAGTGAGATTCAAGGATTCATAGAAGCTTTTTCAGAAAAGAGGGGAATCCGCGGAAGCACAGAGGGCGAAGCGGAGGAAGATACGGACAGGAGGCGGAGCGGATGACGGCGATGCGTCTCGATAAATTTCTCGCCGCCAGCACAGGCAGCACGAGAAGCGAAGGAAAGAAATTGCTGAAAAAGGGTTCTGTTACGGTGAACGGCAGTTTGGAGAAGCGGCCGGAGAGGAAGATTACGCCGGAAAAGGACACGGTTTGTCTGGAGGGCAGAAGGCTGGAATATCAGTCCTTTCTCTGCCTGATGCTTTATAAGCCTGCCGGCTGTGTCACCGCCACGGAGGACAGCCGGCAAAGGACCGTGATGGATTACATCCGCCATGAGCGGAAACAGGAGCTGTTCCCGGTGGGGCGGCTGGACATTGACACGGAGGGCCTGCTTTTTCTGATGAATGACGGAGAGCTGGCTCACCGGATGCTGTCTCCGAAGCGCCATGTGGAGAAAACGTATTTTGTCCGAGTGGAGGGAGAGGTGACGCCGGAGGATGGGGAAGCCTTCCTGGAGGGCGTGGATATCGGGGAAAAAAAGAAAACGCTTCCCGCCCGCCTCAATATTTTAAAGAGCGGTCCCGTCTCCGAGGCGGAGCTGACCATCCGGGAAGGAAAGTTTCATCAGGTGAAGCGGATGTTTGAGGTCAGAGGGAAGCGGGTGGTTTATCTGAAACGGATTTCCATGGCGGGAATTCCTCTTGACCGGGATCTGGCGCCGGGCCAATGGCGGGCGGTCACGGCGGAGGAGCAGGAGAGACTGCTGGCCATGCGGTAAATGTCGCGGCGGAGGCGCGAAGAGGTGATGAAAGAGATGCTGAGAGATACGAAAGCGGTAATTTTTGATTTGGACGGGACGTTGATGGACTCCATGTGGATGTGGAAGGATATCGATGTGGAGTATCTGGGGCGCTACGGTTTTGAGGTGCCAAAGGAGCTGGACCGGGAAATCGAGGGGATGGGCTTTACGGAGACGGCGGAATATTTCAAAAAGCATTTTGGGCTGCCCTGTACCATCCAGGAGATCAAGAAGGACTGGCTGGACATGGCGTATGACAAGTACGCCAATGAGGTGGAGCTGAAGCCCGGCGCCTACGACTTTTTGCGGGAGATCCGAAGGAGGGGGCTGCGGGTCGGGATCGCCAGCAGCAATACCCGGGAGCTGATCCTGGCCTGTCTGCGGGCTCACCACATCGAGGACTTCTTTGACTGCATCACCACCTCCTGCGATGTAAAGAAGGGAAAGCCCGCGCCGGATATTTATCTGAGCGTGGCGGAGACCCTGCGGGTGTCTCCGGCGGAATGCCTCGTCTTTGAGGATGTCCCCATGGGAATTTTGGCCGGGAGAAACGCGGGGATGCGGGTCTGCGCCGTGGAGGATGATTTCTCCAAAAAGCAGAGGGCCAAGATCCGCAGTCTTGCGGATTATTTCATAACGTCGTATGATGAGATTCAGAAAAACACTTACGAGGTACTTTCATGAATACAACCTTTCTTCCCATTTCTCCCGGGGATCTGCGGGAGAGAGGGATCGAACAGCTGGACTTTGTCTATGTGATCGGGGATGGATATGTGGACCATCCCTCCTTCGGTCCCGCCATCATCGGCCGCCTGCTGGAGGCCCACGGCTACACAGTCGGGATCATCTCCCAGCCGGACTGGCGAAAGCGGGAGAGTGTGATGCTTCTGGGGCGGCCCAGGCTTGGATTCCTCGTCAGCGCGGGAAATATGGATTCTATGGTGAATCATTATTCCGTCTCGAAAAAACACCGCCAGCGGGATTCCTACACGCCGGGAGGAGAGATGGGGAGGCGGCCGGACTACGCCGCGGTGGTTTACTGCAACCTGATCCGCCAGGCCTACAAGGACGTGCCCATCATCGCGGGCGGCATCGAGGCCAGCCTGCGGCGGCTGGCTCATTATGATTATTGGTCGGATTCTCTGAAGCGGTCCGTGCTGATGGACGGGGGCGCCGATCTGATCTCCTACGGGATGGGGGAGCGGTCCATTTTGGCGGTCGCGGAGGCGCTGCGGGCAGGGATCCGGGTGAGGGATATCACCTTTGTGGAGGGCACCTGCTATAAGACAAAAAATTTAGAGTCGGTTTACGATTACCTCCTGCTGCCCTCCTACGAGGAGATGAGGCAGGATAAGAGGAAGTACGCCGAAAGCTTTGCCCTTCAGTACCGGAATACGGACGCGTTTTCCGGGAAAAGGCTGGTGGAGCCCTACGGTACCGTCTATGTGGTGCAGAACCCTCCGGCGAAGCCTTTGAGCCAGCAGGAGATGGATGATGTGTACGCGCTTCCCTATTGCAGAACGTATCATCCCTCCTACGAGGAGGCGGGAGGGATTCCCGCCATCGAGGAGGTGCGGTTTAGCATCGTCAGCAACCGGGGCTGCTTCGGGGGCTGCAGCTTCTGCGCCCTCACCATGCACCAGGGGCGGATTGTCCAGACCAGAAGCCATGACTCCATTCTGGAGGAGGCGAGAGGGATGACGGAGGATCCGCTGTTTAAGGGATACATCCATGACGTGGGAGGACCCACGGCGGATTTCCGCCATCCCTCCTGCGGGAAGCAGATGACGAAGGGAGTTTGCCCCAACCGCCAATGTCTGTTTCCGGAGCCCTGCAAAAATCTGGAGGCGGATCACCGGGATTATGTGGAGCTTCTGCGGAAGCTTCGGAAGCTGCCCGGGGTGAAAAAGGTATTTATCCGCTCCGGCATCCGGTTTGACTATCTGATGGCGGATCCGTCGGATGAGTTTTTCCGGGAGCTGGTCAAGTACCATGTGAGCGGTCAGCTGAAGGTGGCGCCGGAGCACGTGGCGGACCAGGTGCTTCGGATGATGGGGAAGCCAAAGCACAGCGTGTATCTGAAATTCACGGAGAAGTATAGGAGGCTGAATGAGGAGTATGGGAGAAATCAGTATCTGGTGCCCTATCTGATGTCCTC
>CAZGRM010000208.1:0-5635 GCA_964528295.1 uncultured Lachnospiraceae bacterium | reverse complement strand
TGTTGATATGTGTAACCGGTTTTCTCAGAACTAAGGAACAGACTGTCTCCACATGATTAGCAAAAGGAAACATATCATAAACCCATGCCCCCCGGCCCTCATACCCCCGGCCGGTCAAATACTCCAGATCTCTGGCAAGGGTCTCGGGGTTGCAGGAGATGTAAACTACGCGGCGGGGAGAGAGGCGGAGGAGGGAGGAGAGGAAGGCCTCATCGCTGCCGGAGCGGGGCGGGTCCAGGAAGACCACGTCGGCCTCCTGGCCCTCCTGGGCCAGGCCGGTGAGAAAGTCTCCGGCGTCGCCCTGATAGAAGGAGATGTTGTCCACTTTGTTTCTCCGGGCGTTCTGGATGGCGTCCCGGACCGCGTCCGGATTCAGCTCCACGCCGATGACCTCCCCGGCGGATCTGGCGGCCACCAGCCCGATGGTGCCGATCCCGCAGTAGGCGTCGATGACCCGCTCCGTCCCGGTGAGGGCAGCCAGCTCCATGGCCTTTTCATAGAGGGCCTCCGTCTGGATGGAGTTGACCTGATAGAAGGACTTGGGGGAAATTCGGAACCGGCGGCCGCAGAGCTCGTCCTTAATGTAGCCTTTTCCGTACAGCACAATCTCTCTCTCCCCCAGCACCATGCTGGTCCTCTTATCATTCACGTTCAGGACAATGGTGGTGATTTCCGGATGAAGCTTCCGCAGCGCCTTCACAAAATTATTTTTGGAGGGCAGAATCGGGGAGCTCAGCACCAGCACCACCAGGATCTCCCCGGTGACATGGGCGGTGCGGATCAGGACGTGGCGCAGCAGGCCGTAGCCCGTGTCCTCATTATAGGTCTTGATCTTGAAGGACTTCAAAAGTCCCCGGATATCCCGGATAATGGCATCGGCCTTCTGGTTTTCCAGCAGGCACTCCTCCACCGGCACCACCTCGTGGGTCCCCTCCCGGTAGGTGCCGGAGATGATGGTGCCGTCCTTTTTATGGGCGAACACGGCGTGAACCTTGTTCCGGTAGTGGAAAGGATCCTTCATCCCCTGAATTTTGTGGACGGGGCAATAGGGCTTCAATAGCTTCTCCACGGTCCGCTGCTTCTGTGCCAGCTGCTCCTGGTAGGTCAGATGGAGAAACTGACAGCCCCCGCACCTTTTTTCCACCGGACAGACCTGGCCCGGAATCTCCTTCCCCACTCTCTTTTCTCCTTCCGACGCTTTTTTCTCCCTGACATCACTCTTTCTGCCGGAAAATTTCCCTCTCTCCGGCTCCCGGAATGGTTCCGCCGGCTTTCCGCTCCCATCGCTCCGCCTGGACACCTTCGCCTCGCCGCTACTGCCCCCGGCGTATCTTTTCCTCTGGAATTTTTCCGCCGGCTTCCCGGCAGCGTTTTTCTTCTTGCGACTCTCCATAGCTTTCTCCTTCTCTCAAAACTCCCTGGCAATCAAAGGGCGGGATGAAGCTTTCCATGGCCGTCTCCCCCTCCTGGTAAAAGCCGTTGGTGATTCCCAGCTCCGCCGCATAGTCCAGCAGCCGCCCGTACTCCCGCTTGGTGACCCGGCGCCGGAGATTTGAATCGGGGAGGCCCTCCCTCGTCTCCTCCCACATCGGTGTATATTGGTTCATCATACTGATATAAATCCGGTTCCCGTAGGTCTCATAGAGGTAGCGCACTACCCGCTTCGCCTCCCGCACATGGCCGGGCAGCAGCAGGTGGCGGACAATGACGCCCCTGGTCATGATTCCCCGGCTGTCAAACTCCGGCTGTCCCTGCTGGCGCACCATCTCCGCCAGCGCCTTTTTCGCCCACTCTGGATAATCCGGCGCACCGGAATACCGGGCGGCCAGCTCCGAATCCAGATATTTAAAGTCCGGCAGATAGACATCCACCAGTCCCTCCAGGAGACGCAGGGACTCCGGTTTTTCATATCCGCTGCTGTTGTAGACGATGGGAACGCAAAGCCCCTGCTCCCTGGCTCTGATCAGAGCGGTCCTCACCTGGGGGACGTAGTGGGCGGCTGTGACCAGATTGATATTGTTGGCTCCCTGTGACTGGAGCTCCAGAAAAATTTCGGCCAGGCGGGCGGCGCTGATGAGGCACCCCGCCTGGCCCCGGGAGATATCCCGATTCTGACAGTAAACGCAGCCCAGGGAGCAGCCGGAAAAAAAGACGGCCCCGGAGCCCTCCGAACCGGAGATACAGGGCTCCTCCCACATATGAAGAGCCGCCCGGGCCACCTTGAGATCCGCCGCCACCCGGCATCTCCCCCGCGTTCCCGCTCTTCGATTTACCCCGCACTCCCTCGGGCACAGGGTACACGCTTCCAATTCACTCATCCTATCTCCTTATCCCTGCCTCTTATTTCCCGGAAGCTGGGCCAGAATAATGGCCCCGAACATCAGCACACAGCCAAACAGCTCCCGGCCGCTCAGGCTCTGGCCCAGGATGGCCCAGCCCGCCAGCACGGACACCACCGACTCCAGACTCAGAATCAGAGAGGCCACCGTGGGATCCGCCCCCTTCTGACCAATGATCTGGAGGGTATAAGCCACCCCGCAGGACATGACGCCGGCATACAGCACCGGCACCCAGGCCCGGAGAATCTCCGCCGGCACCGGTTTTTCAAAAATCAGCATAAACACGCCGGAGAGCAGCCCGCATACCAGAAACTGGATACAGGACATCCGCACTCCGTCTGTCCTTGGCGAAAAATAGTCAATCACCAGAATATGCGCGGCAAAGGCCAGGGCACAGAGCAGCACCAGAAAATCGCCCTTTCCGATGGAAAAACCCTCTGTGATACACAGCAGATACAGCCCGGCCACGGCCAGCGCCACACTGATCCACACCCTGGCGCTCACCCGCTTTTTCAGAAAGATCCCCAGAATCGGCACCAGCACAATATACAGCGCCGTGATAAATCCCGCCTTCCCCACCGTGGTATACTTGATTCCAAACTGCTGCAAATTGCTGGCGACAAAAAGCACGACCCCGCAGGCGATTCCCCCCAGAACCAGCGTCCTCCTTCCGGCCCGGTCCGCCTTCGGCCCCCGGGGCGCCTCGGAATCGTCCCCCTCCCGCTTCTTCAGCCAGTCCAAAAAGAGAATGCAGGGCACCAGAAAGGCCGATCCGATCAGGCTGCGGGTGCAGTTGAAGGTAAAGCCCCCCACATAATCCATTCCCACACTTTGGGCAACAAAAGCTGTCCCCCAGATGACCGCTGTCAGCAGCAGCAAAAGGGGACTTTTCAACGACGTATTTTTCATAATCCTTTTCTCCTCAATCACAAAATCTCCGTGTTCTCTCCCGGGAGTCTACTTGGAACGCAAAAATTTCCCCAGCAATTCCAGATCCCGGAGGTTGACGCAAAAGCCGGGATCCCTTTTCCCGGCGTGATCCAAAACCTCCCCGTAGGTCATCCACCGGACAGAATCCACCTCCTCCGGCTGCAGTCTCAGCCGCTCCGGTTCTACCTCTCCCCGATACACATAGACCGCGGATATCTCTCTGTCCCGGAAGGGCTTTCCTCCGAACTCGGCGAAAATATCGCCGCTGTCAAATAGGCCGGCAAATTCCAGCTCCTCTTCCCCGGCCCGGATCCCCAGCTCCTCCCACAGCTCCCGGCAGGCGGATTCCAGATATCCGTCTCCCGCCTGAACGTGTCCCGCCGCGGATACGTCATAGCAGCCGGGGTAGGATTCTTTTCGCAGGCTTCGCTTCTGCATCAGCAGCTCCCAGTCCCCCGCCTGGCTTCGGCGCGTCACCCAGATGTGAGCCGTCCGGTGTGTCAGTCCCAATGTATGGGCCACGGACCGCTCCGTGACCACCCCGGTGGGCTCCCCGTTCCCGTCGCAGATGTCAAAGAGCTCCATCTTCTGTCCGTTCAGCGCCGCATAGCACAATACGTCCTGTCTGTAGCTTAGCTTCAGTGAAAAGAAGGGCGCCTCCTCAGCCAACAGCTTCAAAAAGATCCGGTCGCCCTCCCAGAGATTCAGTCCGGCCACCTCATCCTTCGGGACCCATTCCAGCGTCCCCTCATCGCACTCCCGCAGCTCTCCCTCAAAACCGTCCGCCGTATAAAGACACATATATTCCGAAGGCCACCCCTCACACAGAAAGGTGACGATTCCCCGAAACCTCCAGGAGGTGAGCCGCAGCCCGGTCTCCTCCCAGGCCTCCCGCAGAAGGCATTCCTCCGGGCTTTCCCCCTCCTCAAAATGGCCGCCGATGCCGATCCATTTGTCCTTATTCACATCCTCTTTTTTTCTGACGCGATGAAGCATCAGGTATTTCCCATCCTGCTCCACATAGCACAGTGTGGTCAATGGTGATTTCATGACAGCAAATCACTCCTCCTCAATCTCTTCCAGCCGGTACATGGTCCTGCAGATCCGCCGGCCCGTCTCTGTGACGAAGACCCGGTTGTAGGCGTTCCAAACCGACCTGCGGGTCAGTCCCTCCTCAAATAGATTCACCAGGAAATCCGCCTCCACCAAAATCTGATAATCCGGTCCGTCAATACCGGTGTAGGTGTGGTGATGGCCCACCAGAAAACTGATCCTGGCGATGGCCGCCGGCCCATATCCGCAGGCCGCCAGCATCCGCTCCGCCGCGGCAGGCCCCTCCTGCTCCTGCAGTTTCCCGCTGTGGCTTCCAAACTTCTCCTCCGCCGCCTTGATGCCGATGTCATGCACCAGCGCCGCCGCCCGGAGAATTTCCATCGTCTCCTTTGGCAGCTTTTCTCCCTCGCCGATCATGACAGAAAAAGCATGTACCTTAATAAAATGCTGAATTCTGGCCGGATCCCCGGAATAATACTCCAGCATCCGCTCCCGCAGCTTCTCTTCCTTATTCATATACACTCCTATGACAACGCGCTCTCTTCACCGCTCCTCCTGGGCCGCCATTTTCCGCTCCCTCAGCCGCCGGCTTTCCTCCAATAAAATTTCCCGCTCATTCTTTTCCGGAAACTCCAGCACCAGCTGCAAAAGCTCCTCCAAAAGAGCTCCGATCTCCGGGCCCGGGCTCATCCCGTCTCCGATCAGGTCATTCCCCGTCAGCTTCAATTCCTTCAAGGACAGGCAGTCCCCGTGCAGCCGGATATCCGCCCAGATACGCTCCACCTCTTTCAGATAGGCCAACGCGTCCGGAATCACATTCGGATGATGAGCCATAATGTCCGCGCGCTTTACTAATAGGAAGGAATCGAACAGCTCCGGCCCCATGCTCCAGGCGCTGCGCCTCACGTCATAGCCGGTAAGCTGGGGATAGAGAGAATGGTTCCGAACCAGGATACACACCCTCCGTATGGTCTCATTGTCAAATTTCAGATCCTTCATAATCTTCCGGGCAATGGGTTCACTGTGGGCCGCATGGCCCCGGAAATGATCCTTCCCGTTTTCATCCGTAGTAAATACCTCCGGCTTGCCCATATCATGAAACAGCATGGTGAGCCGAAGGATCTTGTCCGCCGGAATATTCCGCAGGGCCACCAGCGTATGCTCCCCCGTGGTGTAGGCGTGATGGGGGTTGTTCTGCCGCTGTACCATGATTCGGTCAAACTGGGGCATAATCACCGAGGTAATCCCCGTCTCATAGGCCAGCCGGAACCAGTGGGGTCTGGGAGACACCAGCAGCTTTACCAGCTCCACCT
>CAZGRM010000207.1:0-5670 GCA_964528295.1 uncultured Lachnospiraceae bacterium | reverse complement strand
ATGTCAGAAGTAAAGAAAATCGCAACGAGAGAGAGCTACGGAAAAGCATTGGGAGAGCTGGGCGCCGAGCATGAGGATCTGGTAGTTCTTGACGCTGACCTGGCTGGTGCGACCAAGACAGGCATATTTAAAAAGGCTTTCCCGGACCGCCACATCGACTGCGGTATCGCGGAGTGCAATATGATGGGCATCGCCGCCGGACTTTCCACCACAGGCAAGGTTCCCTTTGCCAGCACCTTCGCCATGTTCGCTTCCGGCAGAGCCTTTGAGCAGGTGAGAAACTCCATCGGCTATCCCCATATGAACGTAAAGATCGGCGCTACCCATGCGGGTATCTCCGTAGGTGAGGACGGAGCGTCCCATCAGTGTAATGAGGATCTGGCTCTGATGCGCACCATCCCCGGGATGGTGGTGATCAACCCCTCCGACGATGTGGAGGCCAGAGCAGCCGTGAAGGCCGCCTATGAGTATGAGGGCCCCGTTTATCTCCGCTTCGGCCGTCTGGCTGTCCCGGTGATCAACGACAACCCGGACTACAAGTTTGAGATCGGCAAAGGCGTTGTGCTGAGAGAGGGTACGGATGTGACCATCATCGCCACAGGACTTTGCGTAAACAGCGCCCTGGAGGCGGCCGCGAAGCTGGCGGAGGAGGGTGTATCCGCAAAGGTGATCAACATCCACACTCTGAAGCCCCTGGATGAGGAGCTGGTGGTGGAAGCCGCCAAGGCTACCGGCAAGGTGGTGACAGTGGAGGAGCACTCCGTGATCGGCGGACTGGGCAGCGCTGTGTGCGACGCACTGTGCGCGAAGGCTCCCACACCGGTGCTGAAGATCGGTGTGCAGGATGTATTCGGTGAGTCCGGACCGGCAGCGGCGCTTCTGACGAAGTACAAGCTGGACGGCACGGGCGTTTACGAGCAGATCAAAGCATGGCTGTAATGAGCATATAAGAAGGGCACCGCAAAATCGCCGCCGACAGGATTTGGTATCACCCGGATATCCGGTGATACCGGGATCCGGGGCCGGATTGTATTTAGCGGTGCCCTTTTTTCAGGAGCGCTGGCCCTTAGCGCTTTCAAGAGTAAACACGAACTCGGTGCCTACGCCCAGGGTGCTGATGACATTAATATTCTGATCATGGGCCCGGAGGATTTCCCGGACGATGGACAGGCCCAGGCCTGTTCCTTTTTTATCCCTTCCCCGGGAAGCGTCGGTTTTGTAGAAGCGGTTCCAGATCTTGGGCAGGTTCTCCTTGGAGATGCCCTCCCCGTGGTCCTTGACGGAGACGAAGACACTCTTTCGCCGCTCTGTGGCGGAGATCAGGATCTCAGAGTAGGGATAGCTGAATTTGATGGCGTTGTCCAATAGATTGTAGATCACCTGCTCAATCTTGGTGATATCCCCCCGGACCAGGATGGAGCCGGAAGAGAAGGAGGTCTTCACCACCAGATTTTTTTTGCCGCAGATCACTTCGAAGGTGTCGATGGTATGGTGGATCACAGGAATCAAATCAAAATCCGTCATATCCAGGTAGACGCCATTGTCGTCGAAGGTGTTCAGCAGCAGCAGTCCGTCGGTCAGCTTGTTCAGCCGCTCTGTCTCGCTGAGCACGATGCCCAGATATCGCTCCTGCATCTCCGGCGGGATGGTGCCGTCCAGCATGGCCTCCACGTATCCCTTGATGGAGGTGAGGGGAGAGCGGAAATCGTGGGAAATATTGGAGATAAATTTTCTCTGGTATTCTCCGGTGGTGTTGGCGGCCTCCGCCAGGTAATCCAGGGCGTCGGCCAGCCGCCCCAGCTCGTCGTCATTCTTGTAGGAGATGGGGGTGCTGAAATTGCCGTCCGCATACTGGGAGGCCGCCTGGATGATCTGGCAGAGAGGCAGATACAGCTTGATCTGAAACACCGCCACAGGAAACAGGGACAGCAAAAAGACAATGATCAGCAGTAAATAGCAGACATTCTGGATCGCCGCGGCCTGACTGCTCAGGTAGGCCCGGTACTCCGCGTCCTCGGCGATGGCGTAGAGATAACGGCGCAGCACCTGGGGCACCAGAAGCAGGGAGATCCCGAAGCAGATAATCAGAAAAAGGAGGTAGGCTCCCAGCAGGGAGCCGGCCAGTTTTTGTTTCATTACTTACTTCACCTCAAATTTGTAGCCAATGCCCCATACGGTGGCGATGGACCAGTTCTTGTGATCTTTGATTTTTTCCCGGAGCCGTTTGATGTGGACGTCCACGGTCCTGGTGTCTCCGATGTACTCATAGCCCCAGATATGATCCAGCAGCTGTTCCCTGGTAAATACCTGATTGGGGGAGGAGGCCAGGAAATAGAGCAGCTCCAGCTCCTTGGGGGGCATGTCCACATTCTCTCCCTTATAAGTGACGGAGTAGTTGGTGAGATTGATCACCAGATCCGGGTATTCCACACACTTTCCCGCGGACGGCGGCTTGGCGGTGGAGGCGGGCTGGTAGCGGCGCAGCACCGCCTTGACCCGGGCCACCAGCTCCTTGGAGTCAAAGGGCTTGATAATGTAGTCGTCGGCGCCCAGCTCCAGCCCCAGCACCTTGTCAAAAATTTCCCCCTTGGCGGAGAGCATGATGATCGGCACGTTGGACTGCTGCCGGATCTCCCGGCAGACCTGGTAGCCGTCGATGCCCGGAAGCATCAGGTCCAGCAGGATCAGATTGGGCTGGAACAGCTTAAACTGGCGCAGAGCCTCCTCTCCGTCGTACACGATTTTGGTGTCGTAAAACTCTTTTGTCAGATAGAGAGAGATCAGCTCGGAAATATGTTCATCGTCATCTACAATCAGGATTTTCTGTCTTGCAGCCATAGATATAGTTTCCTTTCTGTTTTATCAATCATTTTCTGTTTTATCGGTTACGCGGGTCGAATATCTGCGCTGCGGATATTTGCCCATGCTGTGTCCGCACTCTGTTATGGCCGGTACAAAGAGGGGAAGCGGCGGTAGCTGGCTTGCCGGGCGCGGAAAGAAAAGGGCAGGGTCACTGCTTGAATTCTACGATTGTTACGCCCGCGTCTCCCTCACCGAATTCTCCGAGACGATAGGAGGCCACGTGCTTCTGGCGGCGCAGATACTGGTGGACCGCCTTGCGAAGGGCTCCGGTGCCCTTGCCGTGGACGATCCGCACCGGGGAAAGGTGAGCCAGGTAGGCGTCGTCCAGATATTTGTCCAGCTCCACGATGGCCTCGTCGGTGGTGCGGCCCAGAAGGTTCAGCTCTGAGCTGATGGAGGCGGACTTGGACATCTTGATCTTGCTGCCGCCGCCGCCCCGGCTGCCGGAGGAGGTTTTATACACCGGAATGTCCTCCAGCTTTTCCAGATCCTTGATATTGACCTGAGACCGGAGAATCCCCATCTGGACCGTCAGGTTGCCCCGGGCGTCCGGGAGGGTGCTGACAGTGCCCTTCAGGTTCATGCTCAGCACCTTCACGCCGTCGCCGATCCGCAGATCCTTCGCGGTCAGCTCCTTCTTTGGCTTTTTGTCATTCTTGAGGCCCATATCCTTCTGGAGGCCGGACATTTTCTCCCGGAGACGGGTCCGCTCCTGCTCCATGGCCCGGGAAGCGTCCCGCTCGCTGCCCAGCTTGTTGTATTTGCGGATGGATTCGTCGGCGTACTCCTTCGCGTCCCGGAGAATGGCCTGGGCCTCCTCCCGGGCCTTCTGCAAAATAGCTTCCCGGCTGGACTCCAGCCGGTCCTCCTTTCGCTCCAGCCGGCTTTTCAGTTCTTCGATCTCCTGCTTATAGCGGTTGATCTCCTCCCGCTCCCGCTCGATGACCAGGCGGCTGGACTCCAGATCGGAGATCACATCCTCAAAATTCTCCTCCTCCTGGCTCAGGTGGCCTTTGGCCTCCTCGATGACATAGTCCGGCAGGCCCAGCTTTTCCGAGATGGCGAAAGCGTTGCTCTTTCCCGGAACGCCGATCAGCAGGCGGTAGGTGGGCCGCAGCGTCTCCACGCTGAATTCACAGCAGCCGTTCTCCACCCCCGGGGTGGAGAGAGCGAAGACCTTCAGCTCACTGTAGTGGGTGGTGGCGATGGTGCGCACATTTCTGCGGTGGAGGCCGGAGAGAATGGCGATGGCCAGGGCGGCTCCCTCGGTGGGATCCGTGCCCGCTCCCAGCTCGTCAAAAAGTACCAGAGAGCGCTCGTCCGCCTGCTCCCAGAAGGAGACGATATTGGTCATATGAGCGGAGAAGGTGCTGAGGCTCTGTTCGATGCTCTGCTCATCCCCGATATCCGCGTAGACCTCCTCAAATACCGCCAGCTCCGAGTGGTCGGAGGCGGGAATGTGGAGGCCGGCCTGTCCCAGCAGCGCAAAGAGGCCGACGGTCTTCAGCGACACCGTCTTTCCTCCCGTGTTGGGGCCGGAGATCACCAGCAGAGTAAAATCCTCCCCGATGCGGATATCCACGGGCACCACCTTTTTCTTGTCCAGCAGGGGGTGGCGGCCCTTTTTGATACGAATGCGGCCTTCGGTATTGAAGTCCGGCTCGGAGCCATTGTAGGAGAGGGAGAGCTGGGCTCTGGCAAAGATGAAATCCAGCTCCTTCAGAATCTCGATGTTGTTGACAATGGTGTCGGCGTTCTCAGCCACCAGGGAGCTGAGGGTGGCCAGAACCATCTCGATCTCCTTCTCCTCACGGATCTCCAGCTCCCGCAGGTCATTGTTCAGCTTCACCACGGCCATGGGTTCCACGAAGAGGGTGGAGCCGGTGGAGGACTGGTCGTGGATCATGCCCGGCACCTGCCCCCGGTACTCCGCCTTCACGGGAATACAGAAGCGGCCGTTTCTCTGGGTGATCACGGCGTCCTGCAGGTAGGTTCTGGTGGAGCCGTTGACCAGTCCGCTTAGCTGAGAACGGATTTTGTCATTGGTGAGCCGGATGGAGCGGCGCACCTGGCGCAGCCCCGGGCTGGCGTCGTCGCTGATCTCCTCCTCCGAGAGGATACAGCGGTTAATTTCAGAGGAGAGGGACGTCAGGGGCTGCAGGTCGGCAAACATCTGCTCCAGGGAATCCTCCTGCCGCTCCTCATTGTTCACCGTGCGGCTGCCGTCACTCCTGGACCAGGATTTCACCCTTGAGGTGGTCTCCAAAAGCCGGCAGACCCGCAGCAGCTCCTCAATATTCATAAAGCTCCCGATCTCCAGCCGTTTCAGGGAGCCCCGGAGATCGGAAAGCCCGGAAAAGGACACATTCCCCTTCCGGAGCAGCCGTCCCACCGCGTCGGTGGTCTCCCGCTGCATCCGCCGTATCTCCCCCAGGTCAGAGGAGGGCAGCAGAGCGCGGCACAGCTCCTTGCCAGGCTGAGAGCCGGCGAAATCGGTGAGCTTCTGTATGATTTTCGGGTACTCCAGTACCCTCAGTGCTTTTTCATTCATAACAATACCTCAACTAACTATTTTGTCGGCAAATTGTAAATACATCGGGAGTACAAGTGGGTGGTTCCCGAGAGATATTCTCCGTTGCCCTTACGGACATTTTACTCCATATTGGTAAATTTGAAAACTTAAAGTTTTATAAGAATGGCAGAAAGTTTCGGCGGTCGGGCTGTGAGTTTCTGTGAAAGTGAGTGAGCTTTCTGGCAGCTTTAAAGAATAAAAACTTTTCGCAATAAAATAGCGAGATTTTATGCAGG
>CAZGRM010000206.1:0-5692 GCA_964528295.1 uncultured Lachnospiraceae bacterium | reverse complement strand
TGCGACCTCTCGGCCCCCAGCCGAGCGCGCTACCAAGCTACGCCATACCCCGAAGACATTCCTAATTCTACTAGAAATGTCGTGATTTGTAAAGACCCTTTTTTGTATTTTTATGAGAACAATTTCTCCGGGTATACTCCCTGGCGGATCAGGTCGGCGATGGCCTTTTTCACGTAGGGGACATCCTCCCGGAAGGTAACGCCGAACCAGCGGTCCGCGGAGGAACGCACGGTAAGGTCCACCCGGTCCTCCTTCAAAAGTCCGTCCACAATGGTGGGCAGCAGATACTCCGCCGTCTGCTCCTTCCCGTCAATTCCGGACAAAAACCTGCGAAAGCCCCGCTCCAGCTCCCCGATAAAGTCCGGGGTGAAGCCCCAGAAGTTCATGGACACCAGACCGTTGGCGTCCAGGTAGGTCCGGCTGCCGTCAGCCGCCTCGATGGCGGCGCCCTCCTCCGTCTTTACGATGTTTTTCGTCTCGCGGATGGAGACCAGCTCTCTCTTTTCGTTGATCTGGCAGAGTCCCCGGGTCACGCCGCCATGCTCCGAGAGGGTATTTTTCAGAACAAAGCCCGCCATGCAGAAATGATACTTGCCGTTGTCCGGGAAATCCTCCCGCACCAGGTATTCATGTACCTTGCGGAACGCGTCCTTTCCGTAATAGTCATCGGCATTGATGACAGCGAAGGGCTCCCGGATCACATCCTTGCAGGCGAGGATCGCCTGCCCCGTCCCCCAGGGCTTCGTCCGTCCCTCCGGCAGGGTAAAGCCCTCCGGCAGATCCTCAAGCTCCTGGAATACATACTCCACCGGAACGACCTTTTCCATCCGGTTTCCTATGATTTCCTTGAAATCCTGAAACATCGATTTTCTTATTACAAACACAATCTTGTTAAAGCCTGCCTCAATGGCGTCATGAACGGAGTAGTCCATAATGATTTCTCCGCTGGGACCGAAGGAGGTGAGCTGCTTCACTCCACCGCCGCCAAACCGGCTGCCGATCCCGGCCGCCATAATAACTAGTGCCGTATCTTTCATATTTTCTCCCTTTGGTTTCGTTTCTTTCCGCTCCGCAGGATGGCGGAAAGCTGTTTTGATTGTATTTTAGCATATATACCTGAGAAATTCCATATTCATTTTCATGGAAATTCCCTGAAACCGACTTTTTTTGTGACCTTGGGACACATTTTTCTATGCAAAACCGGCCGGTTTTTTATTTCAGGACCTCCCGATACAAGCGGAGCACATTTTTGTACAGGACGCCTTCGATCTGTCCTCCGGTCAGACCCTGGCGGCGCAGCGCCCAGGCCAGGTCCGGGATGCGGGAAGCGTCCCGGGGGCCTCCCTCCACTCCAAAGCCGTCAAAATCAGAGCCAAGCCCCACGCACTCACTGCCGCCCACATTGATCATCCTGGCGGCATGGCGGGCCAGAGACTCCAGGCAGAGGAGCTTTTGTTCCTCCCCAAGGGCAGTCCTCTCCGCCGCCAGGGAATCGTGAATAAACTCAGGGCAGTAATTCAGCCCGGCCACGCCGCCCCGCTCTCCCAGCATCCTCACCATCTGGTCCGTCAGGTTGCGCTTGTGGCCGCAGAGGGCCCGGTCATTGGAATGGCTGGCCACAAAGGGCTTTTTCGCCGTCTCCCACACGTCAAAAAATCCGTCGTCTGACAGATGGGATACATCCACAATCATTCCCAGCCGCTCCATCTCCTCCACAAAAAGGAAGCCCTTCTCCTTAAGGCCCAGCTCCCGCTTTTCCCCGGGGCGGTACTCCCTCCCCCGGTCCGGCTGCAGCTGGGAGGGCCAGCCCAGCTCATTTTCATAGTTCCAGCCCAGGGTCATCATCCGGGCCCCCCGGCGGTAAAATTCCCGCAGCTTCTCCATATCGCCCTGGCATACGGCCCCCTCCTCCAGGGTCAGCATCCCCGACATCACACCGAGACGCTGATTTTCCAGGATATCCTCATATCCAGTCACCGGACGGATCACGGCTTTGTTTTCCTCCAGCTCTCTTTGAAAAATATCCACCATCTCCATGGCCGTCTGATAGGTGTCCTCCACCTCTCCCATGTCCACAAAGACCGCAAAATTCTGAAGGAGATAGCCCCCCTCCTTCATTTTCTCCAGGTTCACCCGAAGCCCCAGGCCGTCCCGCAGAGACAGCCTTCTCCCCCCTTTGCCGGCCTCCCACAGCTTCAGCAGGGTATCGCAATGCATATCTATCACATTCATCTTTCATCCTCCATATCATCGTTGTTCCCTCCCGATTATACCAAGCCTGTGAGAATTCGCAACAAAAAACTGCCAAAGGGGCCGCGAAAGGGCGGCCCCTTACCTTTACTCCTCTGTCTGCGCCGTTCTCGGCGTTATCACGATATTTTCTCCGGAGATCTCCGTCTTTCTCTTTACGATGTCCTCGATCTGGGCTCTCTGGGCGTCGTCCAGTTCCACCTCGTTTACCACCACATCCACCGCTCCGTCGGTGATGCTGACCACACAGCCCTCAAAGCCCTTAGCCTCCAGCAAAAGCTCCGCCGCGGCCTCCTGCTCCGCGATCTTCGCCATCTCTGTCATGGCGGAGACGGCGCTGGCCTTCTGCTCCTCGGTGATGTTGGAATTATTGATGACCTCCAGCAGGGTTTCCTTACTCTTGGCCCGGACCTGCTCCCGGTTCAGCTTCGCTGTGGCCAGAATGCTCTGCCCGGCCCCGGTGCTGGCCAGCACCGCCTCGCCCACCGGCTGGTCCGTCCCGCCGCCGTCCTCCGCCGCGGCCTCCTGGGCGCCCTCGCCGTCCAGGCTCACAATATCCGCGTACGTATTGTCTCCATATGTACTTGCAGAAGCACTTTCATCCGTCAGCAGCACCGTGTTGTCGTCCGAGCTTACCGTGTCCGTCTTTTTTTCAAGAATTCTCCCTGAGTAATTCAGATATCCGGCAACCGCAATCATAATTGCCAGCGTTGTAATGATGATTTGGTTTTTCTTTAAGACGCGTTTCACCTTATCCTCCTCATTCCATCTTCATTACTTTGATTTTATGCGCTTCCACTCCGAATAATGCCATTACCGCCTCGGTTATCTCATTTGCGATCACCGGATCTCCCCCGCCCTGGGCGATGACCAGGACCCCGGATATTTCCGGGGAAATCCGCTCCACCACGTAAGGAATCTCATTTCCCTGGGAATCCTTCTGGTACACGGTGCTCTCATTGCTGTTTATCTGACTGGAGCTGTCGGCGTTTCCTTCGTTCTGACTCTCCTCCTTTCCCTCCTGGCGCTCCAGGTCCTTCTCCACGATCTGCTGTCCGTCGGACTTCAGCGTAATCATCACCTCCGTACGTCCGATGCCCTCCACCTGTCCCAAAATCAGCTCCAGCCGTTCCTCCAGCTCCTCCGCCGCCGGCCGGCTCCTCTGTGCCGCCGCCTCCGTCTCCCCGGTCTCCTGAAGCGTCCCCTTCTCTGTGGGAATGGCAATCACAAGGAGGAGGACGCCCGCAAGGAAAAAAATCAGAATCTGCTCTTTCCTGCCGGATTTGATTTTTTCAAACCACTTCACATCTTCTCTCCCTCCTGCCCTGTGATGACAATCCTGTTCGCAGGAAGCCCGTACACCCCTGCGATCTCCTGCCGAAGCCCCTCCCCATTCACCTGCTCCCCGGCCCTTGTCCAAATGGTGACACTCTCCAGCTCATAGCCGCTTTCCCGGTCAAAGGATACCTCCACCGCCGCCTCTGAGCCGCCGTAGGCCCGGGCGATCTCCCGGATCTGGCGCTGGATCTCCTGCTGGTAGGACTCCCGGATGCGGTCATTTTTCAGCTCACTCATGCCCTCCACCGCCGTCTCCAGGTCATAATAGTCCTCCTTCAGAAATTCCATCCCCAGCAGCCTCTCCAGCTCCCCCTCCCCGGCAAACCAGCTCACCACCGGCCCGGCGGCCATCAGAAAAAAGATCAGCCCTCCATAGAACCGGACGTATTTCGCGAACTTCCCATCCGGGACGAGATGGAGCAGAATGGTCAGGACGCATACCCCGCCAATCAGTGTTTTCACCCATTCCCTCACGGCTTACCCTCCTTTGACTGAGGCTGTGATCATCGCCAGGGAGATCACGAAGATCGCCATCCCCGACAGCAGGATCCGAAAAAGCAGAGACGCTCCCCCTGATACGCTGTCCACACAGTCCACCATCCTTTTTTCACTGATGGGCTGAATCAGCGCGCACAGAAGACGGAACATCAAAATTCCCGCCGCCAGCTTCACCAGCGGGGGAACGCAGATGGCCGCCACCGCCAGGATCCCCGCCACTCCCACCGCGTTTTTGATCACCACCGCCGAGGCCGCCACCGTCTCCGAGGCCGCGTCCAGCACATTTCCCACCCCCGGCAGCGCCTTGACAACCCGGTGAGCCGCGGAATTTTTCAGGGAATCCACCGCGGGAGCGATCAGGCACTGGACGGCCTGGAGGCCCACAGCCAGTCCCAGCACGGTTTTCATGATCCACTCCACCCCCGTCCGCAAAAGCTCCGCCAGCTTGGAGAAGTAGTCCTCCTTTGTCATCTGGTTCAGGATCAGCAGGATCATATAAAACTGTACCAGCGGCAATACTATCTTTATGATAAAGATCTGGAGAATATGAATGACCAGAATTGTGATCTGATAAAATCCCAGGGCCGACGCCGCGCCGGAGGAAAATACCACCGTAACCAGATAGGAGGGCAGCAAAATCTGGATAAAACGGTTTAAATATTCCATGGTGCGGGAGGTGATCTGTTCCATGGAGGCAAAGGACTTCATCAGAAGGGCGGAGGTCAGCAGATACATCATATAAAAGCTGATCTCCGCGATCTGACTGCTCTCAAACACCTTGATGAAGTTGGTAAATATGGCCGACACCAGGGCCAGGAGCAAAATACGGATGGCCAGACTCTTCTGCCGGTAAAGCTCCCCCAGAAAAATTTCCAGGACCCTGTCCCAGATTTCCTGAATATCCAGGGGAATGTCTCCCCTCACCAGCCCCAGCACCAGGTCCGTAAAGGAAAAGCTGGTCAGCTCCGTCATCTCCCCCAGAGCCTCCTCCACCTCCTTCAAATCCGCGTACTCCTCGAGAAGCTCCTCCCCCATCTTGTCCGTATCCTCAAGCCCGGCCGAGGGCCCGGAAGCCGCCGGCTCTCCAACGTCCGCCCTGGCCGCGCCGCACAGACACAGCCAGACCATGGCTTGTACCACAAACGAGATCCACACTCTCATAAGCCCCTCCCTCACAGAAAGGTGTAGATGGTCTCCAAAAGAGCCATGATAATCGGAGAGCTGATCGCCAGAATCGATATCTTGCCAAAAATCTCAATCTGCCCGGCGATCGCCCCATAGCCCGCGTCCTGGCAGATGCTGGAAGAAAAATCCGCCACGTATGTGATCCCGATAATTTTCAAAAGAATCTTGAAGTAAGTATCCTCCAGCGTCACGTATCCCTTCAACGCGTTCAGCAGCTCAAAGACGGAGGAGAGCTTGGTCATACTGTAAAAAATGATCAGCAGACACGTGGCCATACTGACCATCTCTCCGTAGGGCGCCCTGCATTCCTTCAGAAAAACTCCCAGTATCACACCGGCAAAGCCCAGGCACGCGATCCTTATCATATTCATAATAATCTCCATTCCTCCGCCAAGTCGGTGGCACAAATAGTAATGAAAGT
>CAZGRM010000205.1:0-5735 GCA_964528295.1 uncultured Lachnospiraceae bacterium | reverse complement strand
TCCCACAAATTGGATCAGCCATCCAGGCACAAGCAATTTTCAAACACGCTCTAGAGGATGTTTGAAAATTGCCCGGGCCATCCGGGAGAATTTTGAAGCGCACTTTAAGTGGGATGGAATTGACAGTCCGCCTGGTGGCGTGAGGCGGCCGGGCGGCGAGAGAAATGATACGGAGGAATGAGCATGATACGAGAAGAGCATTTTACATTTACATCGAGCCAGGGCGAGGTGATGTGTCACGGTACGCGGTGGATCCCGGAGGGCGAGGTGAAGGCTGTCATGCAGCTGGTCCACGGCATGTCGGAGCATATTGAGCGGTACCGGAGCTTTGCCGAGTACCTGGCCTCCCAGGGAATCCTGGTGGTGGGGCACGACCATCTGGGACATGGGGGATCGGTCCGGTCCCAGGAGGACTTCGGGTATTTTGCGGAGGAAAAGGGAAACCGGGCCCTGATCCGGGATATCCACCACGTCTATAAAACCACCCGGAAGGCCTGGGAGGGTGTGCCCTATGTGATGCTGGGACACAGCATGGGCTCCTTTTTGACCCGGCAGTATCTCTGCTGCTTCGGTGAGGGGCTGGACGGGGCGGTGATCTGCGGCACCGGCTGGCAGCCCGAGGCGGCGGTGAAGGCCGGGCTGGCCATCTGCCAGGCGGAGGCGGCGGTGAAGGGCTGGGGCTACCGCAGTAAGCTGATGCGTTTTATGACCTTCGGCAGCTACAATGACAAATTCCGCCCGAACCGGACGGACTCGGACTGGCTGTGCCGGGACGAGGAGGTGGTGGACGCCTACATTGCGGATGAGCGCTGCGGCTTTGCCTTTACCCTGAACGGTTATTACAATATGCTGCTGGGGCTGTACAAAATTTTGCGGAAGGAATATCTGGAACGGATGCCGAAAAAGCTCCCCGTGATTTTCATCGCGGGAGCGGAGGACCCGGTGGGAAATTTCGGAAAGGGCGTCCGCAGGGCGGAGCAGTGCTTCCGGGACTGCGGCATGGAAAATGTGGAGTGCAGGCTCTATCCCAATGACCGCCATGAGCTGCTGAACGAGCTGGACCGGTATGCGGTGTATGAGGACCTGGTAGACTGGATGAAGCGGAATCGCCTGCTGAAAACAGAGGAGTAAGCGGGTGCCGGCCGGGAAGGAGAGCGGGGCGGCTTTTTGAGACAACAAAAAACCGGGACTGCGTGAATATTGACAGGCAGTCCCGGTTTTTTACCGCATTAGGAGAGGCTTAGATATTCCTCCTGCCGGAAATCCTCCTCCATGTCGAAGGGGATGACGAAGGTTTCCCCCGCCAGATAGAGGGTGTCTCCGATGTAGAGGCCTCTCATGGTGTCATAGTCCGCGGTCAGACCGTCGGAGTAGAAGTCGTAGATCAGCTCCCTGGTAAAGCCCGTCTCCTCGTCGTAGGAGTAGACGAAATACCGGTTGTCGCAGAAAAAGCCGATGAGATTTTTCGCCGGATCCACCAGGATAGCCTTGTAATCCTCGATGGCGGGGCACCAGGTGATACCCGGCAGGATCAGCCGGTGGGTCTCGGTCACATTGGCCGGGTCGGAGAAATCGAACATGGACAGCTTCAGACCGGAGATGATGCCGGTGTCCTCGTCCGCCTCGTAGCCGATCCCCAGGAGCTGGTTCTCCCCATAAAAATGAAGGTAGGAGGAGAAACCGGTGACCTTCAGCTCACCGAGGATCCTGGGATTGGCCGGGTCGGAGAGGTCCACGGAAAACAGGGGATCCGTCCGGCGGAAGGTGACGAAGTACCCGGTGTCGCCGAGAAAGCGGGCGGAGCGGATGGTCTCCCCCTGGGCCAGGTCCCGGATGGAGCCAAGCTGGTTCAGGGATTCATCCAGCACGTAGAGGGCATTCCATTCATCCCAGTTTTCATCGTAGTAGGTGGATACCACCCGGAGCTTTCCCTCGTATTCATTCAGGGAAAAGGAATTGTTCAGGTAACCCTCCACAGAGGCGGCGGCCACTCCCGTAATTTTGCCCCTCGCGTAATGAAATTTCGTGATCTCTGTCAAGGTGGCGGAGTCACTGTACTGTGTATTGGCGATGTAAATATTTTCCGCGCTGACATAGAAGTTGTCGGCGCCGGACACCAGAGCCTTTTGATCCAGGACTTCGCCGGGATTTTCCGAATCCACAGAGGAGATGACCAGGTAGTCCATCCAGGCCAGCTGCCGGGGCAGGTAGATGCTTCCGGCGGGGAGGGTCTCACCGTTGATCCGGGGGGACAGGGTGCTGTCCTGGCAGCTGGCCGAGAGCTGGGGGCTCCAGGAGGTGAAGAGGTAGAGGTACGGTCCCACCTTCCGGGAATCCTGATACCGCCCCTCCTGGGACACCTGCCCCTTCAGCGCGGGCTGGCTCCGGTCGGAGATATCGTAGGTCAGGAGATGGGTTTCCTGCCCGGTGGAGGTGTAGTAAATGTTATCCTCCTCCGTCAGGGAGGTCTTCCGGCCATCCAGAATGATGCTCAGGGTATCTCCGTCCAGGTACATTTCCCGGGCGATGGGGGAGGCCAGGGCTGTGTCAGGCTCTGTGACGCTGACGGTGGCCAGGGCGGTGCCCTCCGCCGAGACAATGGAGAAGGAGCCCTCCTGATTCAGAATGTAGATGTATTCCCCGTCGGTCTTTACGATATCGGCCTCGTCCACCCCCTGCTCCTGGATGTTGGTCTGGGAGTAATCCACAGCGCCGCTGCCGCCGGCCAGCTTCATGGCGCTGGTGCTGGTGGAAAATTCTCTCGTCACCGCGGTATCCTCCGCTTCCGCCGCGGCGTATAATTCTCCTCCTTCGCTGTCATAGTTGACGCTGGTGGCAAAGGCTCCGGCCAGCGTATCATAGATCTGCTGGTAGGATTCGCAGTAGGTAAAGGCCTCCGGCAGCGCCTCCGTTTCCGCCGGGGCCGCGCCCTCCTCCGCCTGACCGCCCGCGCCGGAGAAGCGGGGGGAATCGGAAGTATTTTCCGCACTGTCCGCACTGGCGGAGCGGGTGGAGTCGGCGGTGTTTTCCGCACTGTCCGCGGAGCCTGAGATACTGCTGCCCGCGTCCGGCCCGTTGTCCGAAAGGGTTTCCGGTACGGCATCCGGGCCGCCGTCCGCGGAAGCTTCTGGCACAGAGGCCGGATCGGAGGAGGCGAAGCTATTTTGAATCGCGGTGAGGTCCCCGCTCTCATCTGTCTGAACCTGGACCTTCTCCAGGAGCATCGCCTTGTCCTGGGACAGCTGGGAAATGCGGTTGGACTGGTATACTGCGGTGAGACCCAGCAGGAGAATGGCGGCCATGCTTCCATACCGGATCACAAAGCGGTACATAGTCGCTTTCTTTTTGCCTGTCCCCGGATTCCTTGCCGCCTTTGTCTCATTCTGTAAATCGGGATTGTCAGAAATCGTTTCCTGATTCTCCCCATCTTCCATTTCCTCCCGGGACGGATTTCTTTTCCTCGTGTATTTCAACATAGTTTCAATTGCGTCGGGCTGGAGAGATTCCGGCGGAGTGATTTCTTCCGCGTCCCTTTTCAGCTGTTCCAACAATTTCTTTTCATCCATATCGAAAAGCTCCTTTCTATCATAATATCTGTCTAAAGCTTCATTCGGCCCCTCGTCTCGTCCGCCGTCCAAGCCGCCGTTTTTCTATCTGCCGCACAAGTCTTTGCCCCGTCCGTCACGATATTTGCGCCTCAATTTTTTTCAGCGCCCGGCTCTGCCTGGAGCGCACCGTATTGGGGTTCATTCCCAGCAGCTCCCCGATCTCCTGGCTGGAATATCCGGCGAAGAGATTCATGGACAGAATCAGCCGGTCCTCCTGGGGCAGGGCTTCAAAGGCCCGCCGCACATCCAGCCGCTCCGCCGCGTCCGGCTCCCGGATACTCAGGGACTCCGGGATCTCCTCGGTCCGGTTCATATACTGCCGCATCCTCCGCTTACACTTGGCGGTAAGGATGCGGAACATCCAGGCCGGAAAGGCCTCCGGCTCCCTCAGTGAGTGGATCCTGGCAAAGGCGTCCACCACCGTCTCGCTCACCGCGTCCTCCGCGTCCTGGGAGTACCCCAGGGTATAGAGGGCGAACCGGTACATATCCTTATAAATTAACGCATATAGCTGTGCAAAGGCGTGCGCGTCGCCGTTTCTTGCCTGCCGGGCAAGCTCTGCGGTATGATTCATCTCTTTCTCCTTCCCTGAAAATCAGAACGGTACTGTCACCATGGTACAACGAAAACCTCGTTCTGCCTATATAGTGTCAAAAAAATTGCGGTCTGTTGCGCGGAAAAAAATTTTTTTTACGCCTGCCGGGGCGGCGCCTGAGTGAACAGTGACGAGTTTCTTCCCGGGAATCCCCCTTTGCGGGAATAAACCTTGCAGGAACCGGGAAAAAAGGATATAATACCCGCAAAGGCAGCCCGCTCAGAATGGGCCTGCCGGAGAGAATTACTATAGGATTAAAAGGAGAATAATACAATGGACTTTACAACCGTAAGAGAACTGTACCGCCATACCGGTGATTATATCGGCAAAGAAGTAACTGTGGGCGGCTGGGTGCGCAGTATCCGGGATTCCAAGACCTTTGGCTTTCTGGTGCTGCATGACGGCACATTTTTTGAGACCCTGCAGGTCGTATTTTCAGATCACCTGGAAAATTTCGGGGATATCTGCAAGCTGAACGTGGGAGCGGCTGTGATCGTGAAGGGAGAGCTGGTGGCCACACCGAAGGCCAAGCAGCCCTTTGAGATACAGGCGGCCTCCGTGGAGGTGGAGGGAGCGTCCACGCCGGATTATCCCATGCAGAAAAAGCGCCACTCCATGGAGTACCTCCGCACGGTGCCCCATCTGAGGCCCAGGACCAATACCTTCCAGGCCGTGTTCCGGGTCCGCTCCCTCATCGCCTACGCGATCCATACCTTCTTCCAGGAGCGGGACTTCGTGTACGTCCACACCCCGATCATCACGGGAAGTGACTGCGAGGGCGCCGGCGAGATGTTCCAGGTGACCACCATGGATCTGAAGGATGTGCCGAAGACCAAGGAGGGGGCTGTGGATTTCTCCCAGGATTTCTTTGGAAAGATGACGAACCTGACGGTCAGCGGACAGCTGGACGGCGAGACCTTCGCCCAGGCCTTCCGGAATATTTACACCTTCGGCCCCACCTTCCGGGCGGAAAATTCCAATACTGCCCGCCACGCGGCGGAGTTCTGGATGATCGAGCCGGAGATCGCCTTCGCGGATCTGAAGGATAATATGGCGCTGGCGGAATCCATGCTGAAATATGTGATCCGGTATGTGCTGGAGCATGCGCCGGAGGAGATGAGATTCTTCAACCAGTTCGTGGATAAGGGGCTTCTGGAGCGCCTGAACGGCGTTCTGACCTCGGAATTCGGCCATGTGACCTACACCGAGGCGGTGGAGCTTCTGATGAAGAACAATGACAAATTTGACTATAAGGTATACTGGGGCTGCGACCTTCAGACCGAGCATGAGCGGTATCTGACGGAGCAGATCTATAAGCGCCCGGTATTCGTGACGGATTACCCGAAGGAGATCAAGGCCTTCTACATGAAGCAGAACGAGGACGGCAAGACGGTGGCCGCCATGGATCTGCTTGTGCCGGGCATCGGAGAGATCATCGGCGGAAGCCAGAGGGAGGACGACTATGAGAAGCTGCGGGCCCGGATGAAGGAGCTGGGGCTGAAGGAAGAGGATTACGGCTTCTATCTGGATCT
>CAZGRM010000204.1:0-5769 GCA_964528295.1 uncultured Lachnospiraceae bacterium | reverse complement strand
CGTATCTTCTATTTCCGAAACGGAGCGGAGGAATTTTATATGGGCAGCGCGGACTGGATGCCGAGAAACCTGGACAAGCGGGTGGAGATCACCTTCCCGGTGGAGGACCCGGAGATTCGGGAGCAGGTGCGTCATATCCTGCGGATTCAGCTGGATGACAACGTGAAGGCCCACGTGATGCGGCCGGACGGCTCCTATGAGAAGATCGACAAGCGGGGCAAGGTGCTGGTGTGCGCCCAGGAGTATTTCTGCGAGGAGGCCATGAATCAGGCGAAGGAAGAGGCGGAGTACGTGCCGGGACGGGTATTTATTCCGATGGAGAGTGTATGATTTATCTTTCACATTTTGATTTTCCGGACAGGGAGCGGGAGTACTCCTTTTTCATGGGGCAGAGGCGGACCTGCTACGACTCCTATTATCCCTTTCGGATCCTCTCCGGGCATGGGCTTTTGATGCTGGATTTTGAGCCGGTGACGATTCTTTATGGGGGCAACGGCTCAGGAAAGACCACGGCGCTGAACGTGATTGGAGAAAAGCTGGGACTGGAGCGGGATACCTTGTACAACCGTTCCAGCTTCTTTGAGGATTATACCGGGATGTGCGGGTACGAGACTGCCAGAGACATCCCCGGGGGAAGCCGGATCATCACCAGTGACGATGTGTTTGATTTTATGCTGAATCTGCGCAGTGTGAACGCGGGGATCGACCGGAGGCGGGAGGAGCTGTTTGAGGAATATCTGGACGCAAAGTATTCGAAGTTTCAGTTCCGGTCCCTGGAGGACTATGACCGGCTGAAAAAGGTGAATCTGGCAAGGAGCGGCACCCAGTCGGGATATGTGAGAAAGAACCTGATGGGGAATATGCGGGAGCATTCCAACGGGGAGAGCGCTTTTTTGTATTTTTCGGAGAAGATTCAGGAGAATTGCCTGTATCTGCTGGATGAGCCGGAGAACAGTCTTTCGCCGGGAAAGCAGCAGGAGCTGGGGCGTTTTTTGGAGGATTCGGCCCGGTTCTTCGGGTGTCAGTTTATCATTGCCACCCATTCCCCTTTTTTGCTGGCCATGAAGGGGGCGAAGATCTATGATTTGGATGAGGAGCCGGTGGATGTGAAGCGGTGGACGGAGCTCTCCAGCGTGCGGGAATATTATGAGTTTTTTCGGAGGCATGGGAGAGAATTTGAGTAGCGGGACGCCGCCGCGCTGGCGTCAGATTGGAAAATACGTGAGTTCAGGAGGTTGTTATGTATCGGGATAAGACGAAGGTGGTGCGAATTGGCGACCGGGTGATCGGCGGAGGAAATCCGATTTTGATTCAGTCTATGACGAATACGCCCACGGAGGATGTGGAGGCCACGGTGGCTCAGATCCGGCGGCTGGAGGCGGCGGGGTGTGAGATTATTCGGTGCACGGCGCCCACAATGGAGGCGGCCAGGGCGCTGAAGGAGATCAAGAGACAGATTTCCATTCCTCTGGTGGCGGATATTCATTTTGATTATAAGCTGGCCATCGCCTCGATTGAGTCCGGGGTGGATAAGATTCGGATCAATCCGGGCAACATCGGCAGCGCGGACCGGGTGCGGGCTGTGGTGGACGCGGCGAGGGAGCGGAATGTGCCCATCCGGGTGGGGGTGAACAGCGGCTCTCTGGAGAAGGAGATCGTGGCCAGGGACGGCGGCGTGACGCCGGAAGGGATCGTGGAGAGCGCCCTGCGGCAGACCGCGGTGATCGAGGATATGGGGTATGACAATCTGGTGATCAGCATCAAGGCCTCGGACGTGATGCTGTGTGCCAGGGCCCATGAGCTGCTGGTGGAGAAGACGGATCATCCCCTTCACGTGGGGATCACGGAGTCGGGAACGGTGCTGTCCGGGAATATCAAGTCGGCGGTGGGCCTTGGGATCATTCTCTCCCGGGGCATCGGCGATACGATCCGGGTGTCCCTCACCGGGGATCCGGTGGAGGAGGTAAAGTCGGCAAAGCTGATTCTGCGGACTCTGGGACTGCGCAAAGGCGGCATTGAGATCGTGTCATGTCCCACCTGCGGCCGGACAAAGATTGATCTGATCGGGCTGGCAAACCAGGTGGAGGCCATGGTGGCGGATATTCCGCTGGATTTGAAGGTGGCCGTCATGGGCTGCGTGGTGAACGGCCCCGGCGAGGCCAGGGAGGCGGACATCGGCATCGCGGGCGGCAAGGGCGTGGGCCTGCTGATCAAAAAGGGAGAGGTGATCCGCAAGGTGCCGGAGGATCAGCTCCTGGAGGTGCTGCGGCAGGAGCTTTTGAACTGGGAGAAGTGAGACACCGGATCCTCCTGTCGGACCCGGTGGATAAAAGAGCAAGGAGTGCGTGGAAGTGCAAAAAGCGTTTACTGATGTGTTTCCTACCCTGGATTTGAGCGATACGCTCCAGGGGCTGATGGAGTATGTGAGGATTGACCGGGTGACCCTGAACCGGGAGCGCACCTTTCTTCGGGTTTACCTGGAGAGTGAGAAGCTGATCTTTAAGAAATATATCTATGAGCTGGAGCAGGCCATCAAGGACCAGCTCTTTTCTGATGTTCTCATGACGGTGAAGATCATCGAGAAATTTCATCTCTCCAGGCAGTATACCCCCCGAAAGCTGATGCCGGTTTACGAGGAGAGCATTCTGCTGGAGCTGAAAAACTATAATGCGCTGCTGTTCAGCCTGCTGAAGGACTCGGGGAAGGAGTTTACAGGGGAGGACACCCTGTGCCTGAAGGTGCCGGACACGGTGATCGCCGACGGAAAGGAGCAGGAGCTGCTGCGGATTCTGGAAAAAATCTTCTGTGAGCGCTGCGGCCTGGATTTTCACGTGAGCACCCAGCGGGTGGAGCCCCAGGAAAGCCGGAGGCGGAAAAATGCGGACCTGGAGCTGGAGCAGGAGGTGGCGGCCATCACCAGGAATTACTCTGCCGTGAAGGAGGAGAAGAGCCAGAAGCCGGCGGAGCCGGAGAAAAAAGAGGCGAAGCAGCCGGCGGCGGCTCCCCAGAAGGAGAAGCGGCAGGACAGCAAGGGCGGCGGAGAATTTCCCCGGAAGCGAAATACCTTCCGGGAGGGGGACCGGTTTGGCAGCCGGAAGTCCGACAATCCCGATGTGGTTTACGGCCGGGATTTCGACGGGGAAGCTCTGGAGATCGAGCAGATCACCGGAGAGATCGGCGGCGTGATCATCCGGGGCCAGGTGCTCTCCGCGGATCAGCGGGAGCTGCGGATCGGAAAGACGCTGTTTAGCTTTAACATGACGGATTTCACCGACACCATCGGCGTGAAAATGTTTGTGAAAAATGAGCAGGCTCCGGAGCTGGCCGGGATCATCAAGCCGGGGGCCTTCTTCAAGATTTCGGGAGTGACCACCATAGACCGGTTTGACAGCCAGCTCACCATCGGGAACGTGACAGGGATCAAGAAGATCCCGGACTTTCGGGAGAAGCGGGTGGATACCTATGCCGAGAAGCGGGTGGAGCTCCACTGCCATACCAAGATGAGCGATATGGACGGGGTCTCCGAGGTGTCGGATATCCTGAAGCGGGCCATGGAGTGGGGACATTCGGCCCTGGCCATCACGGACCACGGGGCGGTGCAGGCCTTCCCGGACGCCAACCATACGGTACCTCCCGACAGCGATTTCAAGGTGATCTACGGCATGGAGGCCTACCTGGTGGATGATCTGAAGGAGATCGCCGCGGACACCAAGGGGCAGACCATCCACGACTCCTTTGTGGTCTTTGACCTGGAGACCACGGGCTTCTCCCCGGAGCAGAACCGGATCATCGAGATCGGGGCGGTGAAGGTGGAGGAGGGCAGGATCACGGATAAATTCAGCACCTTTGTGAATCCGGAGGTGCCCATCCCCTTCCGCATCGAGGAGCTGACCGGCATCAACGATGAGATGGTGCTGGGCGCCCCCACCATCGGGAAGATCCTGCCGGAGTTTATGGAATTCTGTGAGGGCTGTGTCATGGTGGCCCACAATGCCTCCTTTGATATGAGCTTTATCGCCGAAAACTGCGGAAGGCTGGGACTGCCCTGCGAGAAGACGGTGGTGGATACGGTGGCCATGGCCCGCGTGCTGCTGCCTCAGCTCAACCGGTTCAAGCTGGACACGGTGGCGAAGGCCCTGGGAGTGTCCCTGGAGAACCATCACCGGGCCGTGGACGACGCGGGCTGTACGGCGGAGATTTTTTTGAAGTTTGTGGAGATGCTGGAGAAGCAGGAGGTCGAGACGCTGGAGGAGCTGAACAGTCTGGGAAAATCCTCGGAGAGTCAGATCAAGAAGCTGCCCACCTACCACGCCATCATTCTGGCGAAAAACGATATCGGCCGGATCAACCTGTACCGGCTGGTGTCCTGGTCCCACCTGAATTATTTTGCCCGCCGCCCCCGGGTGCCGAAAAGTCTGCTGCAAAAATACCGGGAGGGGCTGATTCTCGGCTCCGCCTGTGAGGCGGGGGAGCTTTACCGCGCCCTTCTGCGGAGCAGCCCGGAGCCGGAGATCGCCCGCCTGGTGAATTTTTACGATTATCTGGAGATCCAGCCTTTGGGAAATAATATGTTCATGACCAAGGAGGATTATGAGGACCGGAAGACCGTGGAGGATTTGATCAATCTGAACCGGAAGATTGTGGAGCTGGGGGAGCGGTACAATAAGCCGGTGGTGGCCACCTGCGACGTCCATTTCCTGGATCCAAAGGATGAGGTGTACCGCAGGATCATCATGGCCAGTAAAGGCTTCAAGGACGCGGATGATCAGGCGCCCCTCTACCTGAGGACCACGGAGGAGATGCTGAAGGAGTTTGAGTATCTGGGGGAGGAGAAGGCCCACGAGGTGGTGATCACCAACACGGTGAAGATTGCCAACATGTGTGAAAAAATTTCCCCGGTGCGCCCGGACAAGTGCCCGCCCGTCATCGAGCACTCGGACCAGATTTTGAGAAACCTGTGTTACGAGAAGGCCCATGAAATTTACGGGGAGGAGCTGCCCGCTATCGTCCAGGAGCGGCTGGAGCGGGAGCTGAACTCCATCATTTCCAACGGCTTCGCGGTGATGTACATCATCGCCCAGAAGCTGGTGTGGAAGTCCAACGCGGACGGCTATCTGGTGGGCTCCCGAGGGTCCGTGGGCTCCTCCTTCGTGGCCACCATGTCGGGAATCACGGAGGTGAACCCCTTAAGCCCCCACTATTACTGTCCCAACTGCCATTACAGCGAGTTTGACTCGCCGGAGGTGAAAAAATTCGCCGGAATGGCGGGCTGTGATATGCCGGATAAGGACTGTCCGGTGTGCGGCGGGAAGCTGAAGAAGGATGGGTTTGACATTCCCTTTGAGACCTTCCTGGGCTTTAAGGGAAACAAGGAGCCGGACATCGACCTGAATTTCTCCGGCGATTACCAGAGTAAGGCCCACAAATACACGGAGGTAATTTTCGGAGCCGGGCAGACCTTCCGGGCCGGGACCATCGGCACCCTGGCGGACAAGACGGCCTTCGGCTACGTGAAGAGATATTATGAGGAGCGGGAGATCCGAAAGCGGAACTGTGAGATCGAGCGGATCGTCCAGGGCTGTGTGGGAGTGCGGCGTACCACCGGGCAGCATCCCGGGGGAATCATTGTGCTTCCGGTGGGGGAGGAGATTTATTCCTTCACGCCGGTGCAGCATCCCGCTAACGACACCACCACGGATATCATCACCACCCATTTTGATTACCATTCCATCGACCATAACCTGCTGAAGCTGGACATTCTGGGACACG
>CAZGRM010000203.1:0-5849 GCA_964528295.1 uncultured Lachnospiraceae bacterium | reverse complement strand
AGCTGTACCAGGGAAGAAAGTATAAGGTGTACCGGGGCATGGGCTCCATCGCGGCCATGGAGAACGGCAGCAAGGACCGCTATTTCCAGACCAATGCGAAGAAGCTGGTGCCGGAAGGCGTGGAGGGCCGGGTGGCCTACAAGGGAAGCGTGGAGGATACGGTATTCCAGCTGATCGGCGGACTTCGCTCCGGTATGGGCTACTGCGGGACTCCTACCATCGAGGAGCTGAAGGAGAAGGGAAGATTCGTGAAGATTTCCGCCGCCTCCCTGAAAGAGTCCCATCCCCATGATATTCATATTACAAAAGAGGCGCCGAACTACAGCGTGGAGCAGTAAGAATACTGTGACCGCGCCGGGCAGGAGCTGCCCCGGCAAGACTGTCACTCCCAAAAACGGAGAGACAGCCTTGCCGGGGCTTTTTTGCGGTTCGGCCAACAGGCCCCGGACCGCCCTTCCCACGCAAGCGCGCACAGGAAGTGGCAGTCAAAATAGGGAAAGTCTGTGAAATCGAAAAAAGGGGTACACAGAACGGAAAAAATGTTGTATACTAAAAAACATGGTGTGCTTAGCAATAAATTAAGATTGGAATAGAGAGAGAATGGATAAAAAAAGTAGAAACAGCAGGAGAAGAAAAGGGAATCAAAGACGGGCGGAGCGGATCGTGATCTGGATCGGATTGATCTTTCTGATTGCGATTGCGGTGGTTTTTCTGGTCTGGCTGATCCCCACGGATGATATTGACGTGGATTCCCTTTTGGATGAGCCCACCACCATTCGGATTGAGACAGAGCCGGAGCCGGAGACCGAGGAGGAGACGGAGCCGGGGAATGTGGTGCCGATGCCGGATATCGATGAGCAGCTGCTGACCATCAATGAATATTCCCGGCCCGGGACCTTGGTGGACGCTGTGGAATATGTGGTGATCCATTATCTGGGAAATCCCAAGACTACGGCGCAGGAGAATCATGATTATTTTGAAAGCCTGAAGGACTTGCAGGATGTGTCCATGAGCGCCAACTTTGTGATTGGTCTGGAGGGGGAGATTATCGAGTGCGTTCCGCCGGGAGAGATCGCCTGGGCCTCCAATTCCATGAATCATCTTTCTGTTTCTATAGAAAATTGTCATCTGGACACCACCGGACGGTTTACCGAAGCGACCTATGACTCGCTGGTGAAGCTGACGGCCTGGCTGGCGGAGGAGTATGGGCTGGACCGGGATCATATCATTCGCCATTACGATGTGACCGGAAAGCTATGTCCTCTCTACTATGTGGAGAACGAGGATAAGTGGGAAGAATTTAAGGACGATGTGATGAATTACATAGAGGAGTGCAGGGAGGCTGCGCGGTAGGAGCGAAATGGTAAGAGAATATTATGAAGCGGTGCGGGCGGGCCAGGATGTGCGGGCGAATCTGATCCGCCTCCGGGACGCGCTGAAGGAAGAGAAGGACAGGAGAGCATTTGCCTATTTGCTGGGCGGCGATTTTTCCGCGCTGAGCCGGCTGCTGAAAAATGAAGATCCCAAGGTGCGCAGAAACGCGGCGCTGATCCTTGGAAAAATGGAATCGGAAGATTTGCTTCCGGTTCTTTTTGACGCGTATGAGAGAGAAAATACCCGGTTTGTCCGGGCGGATTACCTCCGGGCCATCTCGGAGCTGGACTATCAGGAGCTGGTGGGGCGGCTGGAGAGCCATCTCGCCCGGCTCCGGTCCAGGGAGGTCCTGCCGGAGGAGCAGAAGCATGTGGCGGAGGAGATTCGAACGCTCCAGGCCATGGTGCTGAAATACCGAAAGCCGGAGCCCCACCGGTTTGAGGGCTATCACAGCCAGCGGGAGATGATTCTGGTGACAAACCGGTGCCAGCGGGAGGCCACGGCCCGGCAGATCAAAAAAGGGACCGTGACCATGCTGGGCGGCGGCCTTCGGATCAGGGGAGCCCAGGTGGGAGATGTGCTGGGAATACGAACCTGGTCGGAGCTTCTGTTTCCGCTGGCGTCCCAGTCCATCCGCCTTTCGGAGCCGGAGAAGGTGGGAGAGAAGCTTCTGCGGGCGGGCCTTAATGGCGTCATGGAGGAGCTTCACGCAGGGGAGCCTCCCTATTATTTCCGGATTGAGCTGAAGGGCCGGACAGAACGGGACAAGCGGGGGGATTATATCAGAAAGCTCTCGGATTCCCTGGAGCGGGCCTCCGGGGGAAGCTGGATCAATTCCACCACCTCTTATGAAGCGGAGCTTCGCCTGCTGGAGAAAAAGGACGGCAGCTTTGCGGCCATGCTGAAGCTTTACACCCTGCCGGACCGGCGGTTTGCCTACCGCCAGGAGGTGATCGCCTCCTCCATCTCGCCGGTGAACGCGGCTCTGGCGGTGGAGCTGGCCAGACCGTACCTGAGGGAGGGGGCCCAGGTCCTGGATCCCTTCTGCGGGGTGGGCACCATGCTGGTGGAGCGGGCGAAGGCCCTGCCGGCGGGCGCCATGTACGGTGTGGATATTTTCGGTGAGGCCATCGACAAGGCCTGGATCAATACGGAGCGGTCCGGCTGCAGGGCCTGGTATGTGAATCGGGATTTCTTTGACTTCACTCATGAGTATCTCTTCGATGAGATAATTACTGATCTGCCCCAGGTCACCCCGTCCAGAGGAGAGCGGGAGATCCGGCAGCTCTATGGCAGGTTTTTTGAAAAGGCGTCGGTCCATTTAAAGAAGGACGGGGTCATGGTGCTGTACTCCACTGAGGGACAGACAGCGGCGGAGGAAGGCCGGAAAAGGCCGGAATATAAAATCGAAGAAAGGTTTCCCATCAATGAGAAGACAGGAACGGAGGTGCTGATTTTCCGGTTCCGTGGATGAAGCGTGTGGAGCGAAAATGAGAAAATATATCGGAGATAAAAAATTCTATGGGATGGTATTGGCGATCGCCATTCCCATCATGGTTCAGAACGGCATCACAAATTTTGTGGCGATGCTGGACAACATTATGATTGGCCGGGTGGGGACAGAGCAGATGTCCGGTGTGGCTGTGGTGAATCAGCTCATGTTCGTCTTTAATATCAGTATTTTTGGGATGCTGTCCGGCGCCGGGATTTTCGGCGCCCAGTTTTTCGGAAATAATAATATGGAAGGGATCCGAAATACCTTCCGGTTTAAGGTGGTGGTCAGCGTGCTGCTGACCGGAGTCAGCCTTCTCCTCTTTATCTTCCGGGGAGACCGGCTGATTGCCCTCTATCTCCATGATAATGGCTCCGGCGGTATGGTGGAGGAGACCCTGGAATACGGCCGGGCCTATCTGAGGGTGATGCTGCTGGGGCTGCTTCCCTATGCCATTGTCCAGGTTTACGCCAGCACGCTGCGGGAGATGGGGGAGACGGTGGCGCCCATGCGGGCCGGGGTGGTGGCGGTGATCGCCAACACCGTGCTGAACTACATTCTGATTTTCGGAAAATTCGGCGCGCCTGCCCTGGGAGTGACCGGCGCGGCGGTGGCCACGGTGATCTCCCGGTTCATGGAAGGCTTCGTTCTCATCCGCTGGAGCCACAGGAGGAAGGAGCAGTTCTCCTTCCTGAAGGGAGCTTATTCTACCATGAGAATTCCGGGGACGCTGACGAAAAAGATCCTGATCAAGGGCTCTCCGCTGATGCTGAATGAGGTGCTCTGGTCCCTGGGGATGGCGACCCTGATGCAGTGCTACTCCACCTACGGGCTGGAGGTGGTGGCGGGGCTGAATATTTCCTCCACCATCGCCAATGTGTGCAATATCGTCTGGATCGCCATGGGAAGCGCCATTTCCATTATTGTGGGGCAGCTCCTGGGAGCGGGAAAGATGGAGGAGGCCAGGGACACTGACCGGAAGCTGATCTTTTTCTCTGTGGCCAGCTGTCTGGTGGTGGGAACCATCCTTGTGGGACTGGCCTTTGTGTTTCCTAAGATATACAATACCTCAGAGGAGGTGCGGCGTCTGGCCACCCGGTTCATCATTGTGGGGGCCTGCTGTATGCCGATTCAGGCTTTTTTGCATGCCACCTACTTCACCATCCGCTCCGGGGGGCAGACTGTGATCACCTTCCTGTTTGACGGAGGCTTTATGTGGGCCTGCGCCATTCCGGCGGCCTATATGCTGAGCCGGTATTCCGGCCTTCCCATTCTTCCTACCTACATTTTGTGTCAGTCGCTGGATCTGATCAAATGTGCCGTGGGCTTTGTTTTGGTGAAAAAAGGGATCTGGATGCGAAATATAGTGGTGTAGCCTACCAGATTTAGTAAAAAAATAAGATTTTGGGGTAGATTTTGTCCGGGATATATGTTACAATTCTATTACAAAATATTAAAATAACTAGAAGCTTTTTTTACAAAATAGAATTGGCAGATACGACGGATGGTGAGTGAATGAATTTCTTTTGGAAGAATGAAAAGATGGCCGGCAGAGGAGAGCGGATGGACATGGGGCTTTTGCGGTACGGTGTCCAGTTTGCGGGAAAGCTGGAGCTGCCGGAGCCCTCGGAGACCATTGAGATCCGGCTCCTGGGTGACGGCGCGGAGGGTCAGAGGGAGCGGAGAGGTTTTTCGGTGAAGGCGCCCTGCTATTTCCTGGTGTATGGCCGGGAGGGGAGCAGTCCGCTGAACGCCGGCTTTGTGCTGGGACAGCTGGCTCTCTTTCTTGGGACCTGCGGAATAGAGGGCAGGATCATGAGCCAGGTGCCGGAGCGCTACCAGACAGGAGAGGAGGGCCAGGTATGCTTCGGAGCGCTGGCGGCGGGACTGGCTGCCGGAGATTGGAGAAAGAGGCGCGAGAAGCTGCCGGAGCGTCCTTTGATCTGCAGGGAGACCGGGGAGAATTGGACCGGGCGGGTACTGGACTATGCGAAGACGCTGCTGCCCCAGGAGATGCAGACTGGGGTGCGTATCATTCGCCGGGAGAGGGCCCTTCATCTGGCCGCCGGGAAATATTTTGGGCGCAGCGCCGAGGACTGTCTCTTCCATGCGGGTATCACGCTGGCCGGTGTGATGATGGCGGGGGAGGAGCTGTGGATTGATCTCAGCATGGTGCGTTTGACCCGGGAGGCCCGGAGCCAGGAGGCCGGACCGGATTATGTGATTACGATTTGTCGAAAAGAGGATTCCGGGGAGATCGGAGCGGGTCATTTCCGGAAGGAAATGGCGCCGAAGAAGCTGCAAAGCGGTCAGCTTTTTCGATACGCTTAGAATAAGTGAATTGCGAATAAAAAAATGGCGGGCCGCCGGGAGAGAATCCGGCGGCCCGCTGTTGAAATATGAGAACAAAAAATTTGAGGCGCCTAATTTAAAATACTCAAGCCTTGTTTTCGCTGCCCAGAACGTCCTTGATCTTGTGAGCGACTACAGCCTTAACATTTGCGCGGCCCACCTTCAGATACTCGCGGGGATCGAAGATGGACGGATCTCTGAAGATCGTCTCCCGGATACCGGCGGTCAGACCAAGACGAAGGTCAGAGTCAATGTTGATCTTGCAAACCGCGGATCTTGCGGCCTCACGGAGCTGATCCTCCGGAACACCGATGGCATCCTTCAGCTTTCCGCCGTTCTCGTTGATGATCTTAACGTACTCCTGAGGAACAGAAGAAGCGCCGTGAAGAACGATGGGGAAGCCCGGAATTCTCTGCTCGATCTCATGAAGAATATCGAAACGAAGCTGCGGCTTTGTGCCCGGTTTGAACTTGTAAGCACCGTGGCTTGTACCGATGGCGATAGCCAGAGAGTCAACACCAGTCTTGGTAACGAACTCCTCTACCTCATCCGGCTGTGTGTAAGAGGAATCCTCGGCGGAAACCTTTACGTCGTCCTCGATGCCGGCCAGCTTGCCCAGCTCAGCCTCAAC
>CAZGRM010000202.1:0-5864 GCA_964528295.1 uncultured Lachnospiraceae bacterium | reverse complement strand
TCGCCCACGACCGGGGCAAGGGGATCGTCATTGCCGTCAACAAGTGGGACGCGGTGGAAAAGGATGACAAGACCATCTACAAGTACACCCAGGATGTGCGAAAGGTGCTGTCCTACATGCCCTACGCGGAGATCGTGTTTATTTCCGCCGAGACGGGCCAGCGGGTGCCGAAGCTGTTTGAGACCATCGATATGGTGATCCAGAACCAGACCCTGCGGGTGGCCACCGGTGTGCTGAATGAGATCATGGCGGAGGCCGTGGCGCTTCAGCAGCCTCCCACCGACAAGGGAAAGCGGCTGAAGCTGTACTATATCACCCAGGTGTCGGTGAAGCCCCCCACCTTCGTGGTCTTCGTCAACGACAGGGAGCTGATGCATTTTTCCTACACCAGATATCTGGAAAACAAAATACGGGATACCTTCGGCTTTAAGGGCACGTCGCTGAAATTTATTATCAGAGAGAGAAAAGAGAAGGAGAGCTAGGAAATGGAGCGTTTCATCTGTCTGATCATCGGATATGTGTTTGGCCTGTTTCAGACCAGTTACATTTATGGAAAACTTCATGGAATCGACATTAGAAATTATGGCAGCGGCAACGCCGGCACCACCAATATGCTGCGCACCATGGGCACAAAGGCCGGCGCCGTCACCCTGCTGGGGGACGCCTTCAAGTGCGTGTTTGCCGTGCTGCTCATCCGGCTGCTGTTCGGCGGGACGCGCTCCGACATCCTGCCGCTTTTGAGCATCTACACGGCGGCGGGCGTGATTCTCGGACACAATTACCCCTTTTATCTGAATTTCAAGGGAGGAAAGGGCATCGCCGCCACGGCGGGGCTGATCCTCTCCATGAGCTGGCAGATGACGCTTTTGGGGCTGGCCACATTCGGCTTGGCGGTGGCGCTGACTCATTTCGTGTCTCTGGGCTCCCTTCTGGTCTACGTCGGCTTTCTGATCGAGATCGTGATCTTTGGCCAGTCGGGCATGTTCGGGATGACCCAGCGGTATCTGAATGAAATGTATCTGGTGGCCGCCGCCTTGACCGCGCTGGCCTTCTGGATGCACAGGCAGAACATCAGGCGCCTGCTTCGGGGCGAGGAGCGGAAGACCTACCTATTTCGGAAAAAATAAGAGTATCAGGGAAAATACAAGGAGGCAGTATGGCGAATATCGGAGTAATCGGAGCCGGAAGCTGGGGGACCGCCCTGGCCATCCTTTTAAATGAAAACGGAAATCAGGTGACACTCTGGTCCCACAGAGCGTCCCAGGCGGAGAGGATCCGCTCCACCAGGACCCATGAGGCCAAGCTTCCCGGAGTGGCCATCCCGGAGGCCATCGAGGTGACCTCCGATCTGGCCGCCGCGGTGGAGGGCCGGGAAATCCTGGTGCTGGTGGTTCCCTCCAAATGTGTGAGGGAGACGGCGGAAAAGCTGGCGCCCCTGGTAAAGCCGGGGACGGTGCTGGTCAGCGCCGCGAAGGGGGTGGAGGAGGACACGCTCTACACCATGACGGATATCCTGGAGGAGGTGATCCCCCGGGGGGAGGCGGCGGTGCTGTCGGGCCCAAGCCACGCGGAGGAGGTGGCCCGCCATCTGCCCACCACCTGTGTCATTGGCGCCCGCCGGGAGGATACCGCAAGGAGGCTGCAAAGGATCTTCATGAGCCCCTGCTTCCGGGTCTATATCAGCTCCGACATGCTGGGGATCGAGCTGGGGGGCGCGCTGAAAAACGTCATCGCCCTGGCGGCGGGCATCGCCGACGGCATGGGCTACGGGGACAACGCCAAGGCGGCGCTGATCACCCGGGGCATCGTGGAGATCAGCCGCCTGGGGATCCGGATGGGCGGAAAGCTGGAGACCTTCTCCGGGCTTACCGGCATCGGGGATCTGATCGTGACCTGCGCCAGTATGCACAGCCGGAACCGCAGGGCCGGCATCCTGCTGGGCCAGGGCTACACCATGGAGGAGGCCATGCGGGAGGTCAATATGGTGGTGGAGGGCGTCTACTCCGCCAAGGCGGCCATGCGCCTCTCGGAAAAATACCAGGTGGAGCTGCCCATCATTGATCAGGTAAATAAAATCCTGTTTGAAAATAAGGACCCGAAGGAGGCGGTGTCGGAGCTGATGCTTCGGGACAGCCGCCAGGAAAATTCCCTGATTCCGTGGTGATTTTCTTTCTTTCGCGGGATCCGAAATAAATAAAAAATTAACAATCCGGCCGGCGCCGGCTTATGAAAAAAATCATGGTGAATTCTGCATAAGGATTCCCCGTGATTTTTTTCTGCTTTGTGAAAAAAGTTCTAAAAAAAGTACACGTCTTCGGTTGTGGACTAAAACAGAATATGCTATAATAAAGCTAAATGCAAAACAATATTTTGGAATGTCAAAAAATTAACAAGATATTCCGGAAAGGAGAGTACCATGCATTTAATTCATGACGAAAACGGCAATCCCTGTCCTCACACTCATGACCACGAGCATACCCATCAGCATACCTATGAGCATTCCCATCCTCACAGCCATGAGCACGGACACGAGGATGACCATCATCATACCCACGATCATGAGGGGCATCATCACCCCCATGAGACCTGTGATTCTGACTGCCAGAGGGAGCACTGCGGCGGCTGCGCCCAGGAGAGCACACCCGCCCAGAAGCAGGCGGCGCTGCTGGACTATATGCTGAAGCACAATGAGCATCACGCCGCGGAGCTGGACCAGGTGGCGGACAAGCTTCGCTCCGAGGGCAAGGAAAAGGCCGCGGAGCAGATCAAGAAGGCGGTGGACGAGTTTCAGAAGGGAAACCTGTATTTAAGTCTTGCCCTTTCTCTGGTGAAAGAGCAGCAGTGATTCTTATGTCAGGAGGTGAATGACATGTGTCTTTCAACCGCGTATAAGACCAGTGAGCCGGACAGCATCATCATGGAGTATGTGAGCCGGATTGACGTGGACGGCGATCAGATCACATTGACCGATGTGATCGGCGACACGAGAACGGTGGAGGGCTCCATCGTGATGGTGGATCTGACCGGAGGAGTAGTGAAAATCAACTGTTAGGATCTCCGGGGCAGCCCGGGGATTCTGATGTTGTTTTCTATAGGGAAGGAATAAAATATACAGAAAATGGAGGTGTGTAAATGGCAGCAGTAAAGTTGACAGAGATGATGAAGCAAAAGCAGCTTCTGTCCTTCGAGGTATTCCCTCCGAAGACAGAAAAAGGCATGACCAATCTTCCCGGCACGCTGGAGCATCTCTGTGAGTTCCGGCCGGAGTACATTTCCTGTACCTACGGCGCTGGCGGTGGCAATGTGGGAGCCAACCGAGAGGTTTGCCAGATGATTAAAAGGGCTGGCGCCATCCCAGTAACTCACTTTACCGTAATCAAAAACACCAGGGAGAGCATTCGGGATCAGCTTCAGACCTATCTGGAGGAGGGAGTGGACCACATGCTGGCTCTGCGGGGGGATCTTCCCAGAGGCGAGACCACCACATGCGGTGATTTCGACTACGCGACCGACCTGGTGGCTTTCACCCGCAAGGAGTTTGGCGACAAGTTTGAAATCGCGGTGGCAGGCTCCCCCGAGGGGCATATCGCCTGCCGGAGCCTGGAGGCTGACGTGGCTGTCCTGAAAATGAAGCAGGATAACGGCGCGGACTACATCATGACACAGCTTTGCTGGGACATGGAGCAGTTTAAGCGCTGGCTGGATATGATCCGCGGGGCCGGTGTGACTATGCCGGTGGATGTGGGGATCATGCCAATCCTTGACCAGGCCGCCACAATCAATATGGCTCTGTCTCACAACGGCTGTGTAATGGACCGGGAGCTGAGCCGTCTGATTTCCAAATACTGGATTTTCCCGAATCCGTTTGACAAGGCTCCCTTCGATGACAATCTTGAGCAGAAAAAGAGAGACTTCAAAGAGGCGGGCATCGAATACACCATCCGGCAGATCGATGCTTACCGCGCGTGTGGGATTGAGGGTATTCATCTCTATGCCCTGAACAAGTGGCAGGATGTGTCCCGGATCGTAAAAGAGTCCGGTATGCGCACCCTGATCTGAACAAAGATTTAAGGGCTGTCCTCCCGTATCCGGGCGGCGGCCAAGACAGCTAAGGAGGCAACAATGGCGCAGGTAATTGCAATTGCGGGAAAAGGCGGGGTGGGCAAGACCACGCTGTCGGGTATGCTGATCCAGACCATGGGCCGGATGGGCAAGCGCCCCATACTGGCTGTGGACGCGGACGCGAACTCCAATCTGAATGAAGTGCTTGGCGTGGAGGTAGAAATGACTCTGGGCGAGGTGCGGGAACAGATTGAGCGGGCGGAGAACAGTGTGAATAACCCGATTCCCGCCAGCATGTCAAAAGCAGATTACGCGGAGATCATGTTCCAGAGGTGTCTGAATGAGGATGATGATTTTGATCTCCTCGTGATGGGACGAACCCAGGGAAAAGGCTGTTACTGTTTTGTAAACGGGCTGCTGCAGGCTCAGATGCAGAAGCTGCTTCCCAACTACCGGTATATGGTGGTGGATAACGAGGCGGGCATGGAGCACATCAGCCGGGGGATTCTTCCGAAGGTAGATACGGTCATTCTGGTGAGCGACTGCTCCAGGCGCGGCGTACAGGCCGCAGGCAGGATTGCGGAGCTTGTGAAGGAGTGCAATCTGAATCCCAAAACCATGGGGCTGATTGTGAACCGGGCGCCGGAAGGCAAGTTAAACGCCGGAACAATGGAAGAGATCGAAAAACAGGGTTTGACACTTCTCGGAGTGGTACCTCATGACGACCAGGTGTACGAGTACGACTGTGACGGCAAACCCACCGTCACCTTGCCGGAGGATTCCCCGGCGCGTCTGGCTCTGAATGAGATTATAAAGAAGCTTACATTTTAGCGGTTTCCCGGGCCAGGAGCGGTACCGGCCCGGGAAAGAATGATAAGCTTATATGTATCATGAAAAAACTTAGGAGGTTTATAATGGGAGACTTTAAATTAACAACTGTAGAAGAATTCGAAGCCGGAACCAACAGGCTTCTGGAGACAGGAGCCAAGGTAGGGGCGGACGGCTGGCAGTACCGTGTGAAGAATCAGACGCCTCACTGTAAATTCGGTGAACAGGGTATCTGCTGCCGGATCTGTTCCATGGGGCCCTGCCGCATTACTCCGAAGGCTCCGAGAGGAATCTGCGGATGTGACGCTCACGGAATCGTAGGACGTAACTACCTGAAGTTCACCGCCGGCGGAGCGGCTACACACTCGGATCACGGCCGCGAGATCTGCCACACTCTGTACTGCGCTTCTCCCGACGGCGCTTACAAGGTGAAGGATCCTGAGAAGCTGATCCGCATTGCCAAGGAGTGGGGCGTTGAGACAGAGGGCAAGGACATCTATGATCTGGCTCATGAAGTGGCGTTCCTGGGAATGAGCGAGTACGGAAAGGTGTTCGGCAATCAGAACTTCCTGAAGAGAGCTCCGCAGCATACCCAGGATATCTGGCAGAGAGAGGAGATCGCTCCCCGGGCTATTGACCGAGAGGTATCCTGTTCTCTTCATATGACTCATATGGGATGTTCTTCTAAGCCGGAGGCGCTGATCCGTCAGTCTCTGCGGGCAGGTCTTTCCGACGGATGGGGCGGTTCCATGGCAGGTACGGAGTTCTCCGACGTGCTGTTCGGTACTCCGAAGCCCATCGACACCGAGGCGAATCTTGGCGTAATGAATGCGGAGAATGTAAACATCGTGGTTCACGGACATGATCCGTCACTGTCCGAGATGATCTGCGAGTACGCGGATGATCCCGCGATGATCGCGTACGCGAAAGAAATGGGCGCCAAGGGCATTACCGTATCCGGTGTCTGCTGTACC
>CAZGRM010000201.1:0-5978 GCA_964528295.1 uncultured Lachnospiraceae bacterium | reverse complement strand
CCTCCCCCGGGCAGACCCTGGCCGTCTGCTCCCGGAAGGGCAGCAGCAGGTCCTTTTCCAGCCCCCAGTCCAGAAAGGCGCCCACCTTGGCCACCTCCTTTACCTTCAGCACCGCCAGCGTCCCCAGCGTCAGCCTGGGCTCCCTGGTGGTGGCGATCAGCCGGTCGCTGGAATCCCGGTACAGAAATACCTCCAGCTCGTCTCCCAGCCTCGCCCCCTCGGGGACCTCCTTCTTCGGCAGCAGCACCTTGTCCGCGGATCTGGCCTCCTCCGCCAGATAAACGCCGAAATTTACTTCTTTTATAATGATCAGTCTCTGTTTCTCTCCTAATCGCAGCATACTGTGAACCTTCCTCTGTTTTCTCTTATTTTTTCTGGCCGTCCCCGCTGTGCGCCAAAATCGCGTAGGGCTTTCCCGCCTCATCATTCAGGCTGACTGTCACCTGATCCGGCTCCCTGTACACCGCCGGATAAATGACGTCGTGAAGCTTTGCCTGCTGCCGGTACTCCACCACCAGCCGCCTGGTCTCGAAGCCCTCCGGCAGGTACTCCTCCGCCATGCGGATATACTGGCCGTTGTTTACGTGATTGTTGGTATCCAGATGGTAGCGGCACACCGCAAAGGGCTCCTTCGCCTCACTCTCCCGGGGCGCCTGCAGCTTTCTGGAGCCGTATTCCATATCCAGCTTCGGCTCCATCACATATCTGGAGATATGGTCCTGACTCACCCGGACCGGCTTGCCCGTCTCCAGATCCATCAGCGCCCAGACGCTGTTGGCCTTTGCCAGATAATTTCCCTCCCCGTCCACCATGGCATAATTCCGGTATCCGTAAAACGCCTTAAAGCCGTAGGGCCAGGTCCGGGTAAAGATCTTCTCCGCCAGCCTGGGCCGCCGCAAAATCTCAATCTGCCAGGACAGGATCATCCAGGCCTGATGCTGCCCGTAGGTATAATCCATCCCCGCCCCGCACTCCTCCGAGTGGAAGGTGGAGCTGTCCTGGAAATAGTCCACCAGAGACACCAGGGTCAATCTCCGATCCGCCCCTGTCTCGCTGTATCTTACTCTGCTCTCAAATTCAAACGCCATCGATTCTGCCTCTCTTATCTGTCACCCGTCCCGCCACATTTTCCCGGCGATCTTCCAAACCGCCCTTTTCCCGGCTCTGATTTTACCATAAGCTGCCTGAAATGGCAAGGCTGGCGGCACTTTTAGGCATTCGGCTGGGCCGTCTTTTTTCCCACCGGCGCCACATAGAGGGCAAACTCGCACTCCTTCTCCGCCGACGGCCCGGGAACAAAGCCCAGCAGCTCGTCCAGCAAATCCTGATCGTAGGCTCCGACGGCACAGGTGCCGCAGCCGATGGACTCGCAGGCCAGATAAAGGTTCTCGCAGACGTGCCCGGCGTCCAGCAAAATATATTTGTGGGCCTTCCGCCCATACCTCCACTCCGTCCGGTAGGGCACCGCGCTCCACACAAAGGTGAGAGGGGCCTCCGCCGCGAACCGCTGGCCGCAGAGAGCCTCTGTCAGCGCCTCCTGATATTCCGGCAGCTCCTCCCACAGCTCCAGCTCATGGCCGGAGGGCAGATAATGATAGACGCCCGGCTCCACTCCCTCCACCCGGCTCGCGAAGAGGTACGTCTCCAGCGGGTGTCTGGACCCGGCGGAGGGCACATTTCGAAATGTCACCTGCTTCTGCCTCCCGGCAAAATGCCGGATGCCCTGGGTAGCCCACAGCAGAAAGGAAAGCTCCCTCAGGGACAGCTCCTCCTGGCCATAGCTTCGGCAGGATTTCCGCTCCCTAAGCAGCGCAAGCAGATTCGCGTTCCCCGCCACCTCCTGGAAATCCAGCGGAAGCAAAATCCGCTTTGTCCCTTTTCCCGGCTTCACCGGGGCCGGAAAGGGCAGCTTCTGCTCCTGGTCCGTTTTCTCCGCGTTCACATCCGAGCCGTTATAGCCCTTCATGGACTCCCGCAGCTTTAATATTTCATGCCTCGTCTTTTCATTCATAATCGGTCTCCATTCTTTTCTTTGCCCCGCGCGTTTTCTTCATTATACAATTTCACCGGCCAGAAAACAACAGAAACAACGGCGAATCGAATTTTCAATCCGCCTGATACAAGGACGCCTGAGCGTTCCAGAGCACCTCATACTCTCCTCCTGACTCCGCCAGCAGCTCCTCATGGGTGCCGTTTTGAACGATCCGCCCCTCCTTAAAAACGAGAATCTGGTCACAGAAACGGCAGGAAGCCAGGCGGTGTGAAATGTAGACAGCGCCCTTCCCCTCCGTCATCCCCGCCATATTCTCATAGATCTCCGCCTCTGACTTTGCGTCCAGCGCCGCGGTGGGCTCATCCATCAGGACAAAGTCCGCGTCCTTATACAGCGCCCTCGCAATGGCGATTTTCTGAGCCTCACCCCCGGAGACATCCTTTCCGGCCTGGTCCTTACGAAACAGCGGCTGCGCCAATCCAAGGGGGAAGCTCTCCTCCCACCGGGGAAGCCCCGCGTCCTTCAGACACCTTGCCGCCCTGTCCTCGTCGCACACGGCGGAGGCCGCCACGTTTTCCCCCAGCGGCAGCGCGAACAGTCCGAAATCCTGAAATACCGCGGACAAATATCTCCGGTACGCCGCTTCCTCCAGCTCCCGGATATCCCTTCCCCTAAATCGGATCACTCCGGCCGTCGGCTCATAGAAACGGCACAGCAGGTTGATCATCGTGGTCTTTCCGCTGCCGTTCTGCCCCACAACCGCCACCTTCTCACCCTTCCGCAGCTGAAAGGAAATCCCGTCCAGGGCCATCCTGTCGCTGCCCGGATACTGAAAGCTGACATTTTCAAAGGAGATCTCCCCAGTCTTAGAGGGCTCCGCCCCCTGTTCCTTGCGGGGCCGCTCTTCCTCCTCTTCATAGGCCGAAACAAAGTCGAGATACGCGCGGCAATAGCTTTCCTGCATGGACAATTCCTGCAGGGAATGTACCAATCGTCCCAGCGCGCCCGAAATACTTGCGGCCGCCCCCACATACAAAACAAGATCTCCCGGCGCGAACGCCCCCCCGAAAGACTTGTATTCCCACCGCCAAATAAGCCGCCAGACTGATGCCCTCCGCAAAGACAGCCTGAACGGAATAGCTTACGGCCTGCGCGTCGCTCTGTCTGCTCATATGCTTCTGCACGATCTCCAGCATTTTAAGCATGGTCTTTTTCAGGATGTCCTGCTGGCCATACAGACGGATATCCTTAGCCCCGCGGCTCCTGTCCGCATATTCCACGCTGTAGGCGGAAAGCTGATACTCAGCCGCCACCTCCTGCAAGCTCACCGCTTTCATTCCATACAGCTTTTTCTCCGCGTAAACACTGTAGACCAGATTTCCCGCCATCAAAAGCAAAAGCAGCGCCACCACCGCCCCGCCAAAGCCCTCCGGGCGGACGGCGGCCACCGCGGGCGCCACAATCACCGCCGCGGTGATCAAGGTCATGCCGCCCTCCGTCAGCGACGTAAGGATCCCGGGTATTGCCCACGGACCGTACCCATACATTTTCGCGGCCTGCAAAATGTCCTGGAGCTTCTTTTCATACTCCGGGCTGTTCAGCACAAAAAATGGCACTCTCATGGAGACCTCCCCCAGCTTTGCGTGGAGCCTCCAATACAGCTGGTTTTCCTCCGTATCACACCATGCGCCGATCCCCTGAATCACCAGCTCCAGCAGATGATGGCACGCCACCGCCCCGCAGACCAGCAGGACGATCTCCCTCTTCGCGCTGCCCTGATAAAGAGCATTCAGGACCCATGCGGAAAAAAAGAAGGGGACAAATGGCTTGACACCCGCAAGTATGTGCTGAAATATTCTCATACGCAGGTAGAAGGGCGACTGCTCTCTGATCAATTTTATGGTATCTCCCGTTGTTTTTGCGTTTCCTGACCCCTTCATACCGCGTTTCCTCCTTCCACATAATACTGCTGCTGCAAATGATAATCATGGGCATAGTCCTTCCCGTCCGCCATCAATCGCGCGTGGCTGCCGGATTCGGTGATAGTTCCGTCCTTGATGTATAAAATCCGGTCGCAAAATCCCACACTCGCAAGTCTGTGGGAAATAAACAGTACGCTTTTGTTCTCCGTCAGCTCCCTGTACATCCCATAGATCTCCGCCTCCGCCAACGGGTCCAGCGCCGATGTGGGCTCGTCCAGCAGCATAATCTGAGCGTCCTTATAAAGCGCCCTCGCGATCAGCAAGCGCTGTGCCTCCCCGCCGGAAAGATCCACCGCGTCCTTTCCGTACTGCCTCACCAGATTTGTCTCAAGTCCCCGCGGCAGCTTTTTCAGACACTCCCCGAATCCCGACCGCAGGATACAGCTGTTCAGCCGCTCCCCGTCCTCCTCTCCCTTCGCCTTCCACGTAATTTTTTCCCTGACAGAAAAGGGGAAGAGATGGATATCCTGAAACACCACGGAAAACAAGGAAAAGCACTCCTGGTGTCTCAGGCTGGAAACGGGGACCTGATTGAGCCGCACCTCCCCCCGAGGTGGGCTGAAGCAGCCCGCACATCAGCTTCACGCAGGTGGTCTTCCCTGATCCATTGTTTCCCACCAGGGCCACCTTTTCTCCCGGCTTTATTGTGAAGGATAAATCCTTAACGGCGTAGGTGTCACTTCCCGGGTACTGATAAGACACGTGGGAAAACGTAATCTCGCAGGGGCACCCTTTTCGCAGAAGCTTTTCGGCCGTATACTGCTCTTCGCTTTGCCGCAGCCGCTCCTCATTTTTATCCGGAATATCCAGATAGCTCCTGACGCGGCTCATATCGTATTTCATCAGTGACAGCCTTTTCAATGACCGGAATACATAGGAAAGCCAGGTCGTCACTCCCAGCACAGCTCCTATATACAAGACGTAATCCGAGGCCGGCATCCTGCCGTCCAGCACCTGAAACGTAAGGAAAACATAAGAAGAAAGCTCCAGAATCACCGCAAATACCGCGGCCGCACAAGAAGAAAGGAAGCTCTTTTTTGATACCTGGGCGGACTCCTTTTTCAGCAGACGCAGCACAGAATCCATCGACGAGCCAAGCCACGGGCGCATATGGAATAAACGAATGTCCTTTCCATTCTTAACGTTCCAGGACGCATTGATCAGATCATCCGCCTTTCTGCTGCCTTCCGCAAATTTGTCGCTCCTCCTGGATTTTTCACGCTCTCCCATGCCGGACACCAGGACGCTGCCCACCGCGGCGAGTAAAATAAGCAGAAGCAGCCACAGAGGAAGCCTGATCAAAATCACGAGATACGCGGCGATGCCAAAGATCCCCGTCCCCCACTCCACAATGGTCTCGCCTGCCCGGTTTAAAAATCTTCCGGTGTCCCAAATCGCCCTGGACGCCTCCTCGTACTGTCCCGTGACCGCCGGGTCCCCCAGATATTCATAGTCAATATCCAGGTTCTTGCACGCCAGCAGATAGGAAAACTGCTGGCACACCTTGCCCGCCTCCGCCTGTATGACGCCATGGGCATACTGATTCACCGTATGGAAAAGCAGCCCTGCGATCCCCAGCGCCCCGATGGCCAGAAGAAAGCGGCTCTGCTCTCCTCCCACTTCGATCAACCGCAGCAGCACCTTCGGCAGCAGAATCCCCACAAGGGGCAGCAGCACTCCGGAAAAAATCGCCGCCAGGATCGAAACAAACGTTCTTCTGGCGTATTGACGCAGCACCCGAAAGAAAAAAATAAAATTGTCAATAAAACTGTAGCTCATGATACTCCCCGCTCCCATTCAATCAGTTAAAAAACCACAGGTACACTTGCTGATACCGCTTTCAATCCTGATTATATTAGAGCATAAATACATCGCAAAAGGTTTGATTGTTTGCCATTTTAACCGCATTTAAATGCGGTTCCGATGAGAAAAAGTAAAAAACGCACACAAAAACTATAATTTCGCCGCCTCAAACTGTTCAAAACTGTCATATTTCTTGATAT
>CAZGRM010000200.1:0-5980 GCA_964528295.1 uncultured Lachnospiraceae bacterium | reverse complement strand
CTATTACTTTCTTTGTCAACGTTTTCAGTCGGATTCCGCCGTCTTTTTATCGCGCTAACGCGTCAAAGAAGAGAGCGGAAAGAAAACCGGAGAGGCTTCCCGCCCCTTCCCCGGCCTTCGAAATCTGTTACTTAAAGTAGCTGATGATGGCAGTCGCCACCGCCTGCGCCATCTTGTCCTTATTTTTATTATAGAAAGTAATATCGTCTTTATCGTCAATGAACGCAGTCTCCAGCAAACCATAGGATACCTTCTTCGCCTGGCAGGTCTTTGCGTTCAGCAGCCCGGAGGATTTGAAAACACCCGTGCCGCCGCCCCAGATCTTGAAGCCCGTATTGGAAACGGCCTTGACGATGTTCTTGTCCAGCGTCACCTTCGTCTTAGCGGAATTTACATAGATTCCCACTCCCTTATAGTTGCCGTCACCCTTACTGTCCTTGCTGGCCACCACCGTGGCGTTGAAATGAATCTCCAGTACGTAATCGTACTTCGTCACATCCACCGACGGTCCCTTTTTCTTGCCTGCGTTCACCTGATAGAAATCATAATTCTGATCATACATGGTCACAGAAATATTGGAGCTTCCCGCCTTCAGCTTTGTCTGAATCAGGGTAGCAAATTCTCTGGTCAGCTTGTACTCATAGTAGGTCGTCTTACCGTACGTACCCGTAGCTCCCACATCGCCCTGGCCATGCCCGGCAATCAGCAGGATGGAGGCCTTGGTGGCGGGGATATCTCCCGCGGCCACACCGTCGGCTCCGATCTCCACGCCGTCCACGGTGGTGCTCACCGCCATCTTTCCGTTGGAATTGAAATAGTAATTTTTGCCGCTGATGGCCACCCAGCCGGTCTGCATCACGCCGCTCTTCAGGTAATACTTCGCCCCGCTCAGAGTCAGCCAGCCCTTCTGCATCACGCCGTCCTTGTCAAAATAATACTTTTTCCCGCTGATGGTCTTCCAGCCCGTGGTCTTCTTGCCGGAAACGTAGTAATATTTTTTCCCGCTGATGGTCTTCCAGCCGCTGGCCAGCTTTGTCTTTGCTCCGCTGGAATTCACCACGTAGCCGTCCGGCGTCACGGTGCTCTTCAGCATCTTTCCGTCGCTTCCCACATAGTATTTGCCGTTGATCCAGCGGCTCTTCTGCATCACGCCGGCGGTGCTGAAGTAGTACCGGGCGGAGCCGATGGTCTTCCAGCCCTTTAAGGTCCTGCCCCGCACCCCCAGCGTCTTGGAGGTGCTGAAATAGTATTTCTTGCCGTTGTATTCTCCCCAGCCCACTGTGATGGTGCCGTCGTCCTTGAACATAAAGTAATAATCGCCGATCTTCTTGAAGCCAGTGTAGGCGGCTCCCATTTTGCCGGCTTTGCCTGTCTTGGCAAAATAGTAATACTTTCCGCTGACACTCTGCCAGCCGATCTGCATCACGCCCTGCTTATTAAAATAGAAGTATTTCTTTCCGATCTGATACAGTCCTGTGACCCGGCTTCCCTTCGGCTTCTTTCCCTCCGCCGCGGTGCGGAAGTAATAAATCTTTCCCGATATCTTTTTCCAGCCCGTAACCAGCTTTCCCGACGTATAATATGTATAATAGGAGCCGGACTTCTGCCAGCCGGTCTTTTTCGCCGCGGACGCTGTGATACTGGTTCCTCCCACAGCCAACATCAGCAGGAAAAACAACATCCATAATCGAATTCTTTTGTTCATAGACGATACTCCTCACTAAAATTTATTACAATTCTTTTACAGAGTATCACATCTTTATGAATTTTTCAAGCAGAAAACTCTTTATATTTGTTATAGCAATATTCAATAATACTCTTTCTTGTAACAATTCCAATAAATATGCCGTTGTCATCAATCACCGGAATAAAGTTCTGGTTCATGGAGGTCATCACCAGATCCTCGATATCGCAGTTGACATTCACGGGCTGATTGTCCCTCTTCCTGTGGATCCGGCGCACCGGTATATTTTCCGCGTCCCGCAGGTTTGACGCGCCTCTGTTTTTCAGCTCCCAGAGAATGTCCCCCTCCGTCAGGGTCCCCACATAATTTCCCGCCCGGCTGATCATTGGCACGGCGCTGTATTTATGATGCTCCATTTTTTCCATGGCCTGACGCAGCGTGTAATCGTCGTACAGAAACATCACGTCGCTCTTTGGCACTAAATAAAATAGTATGTTCATACTTCTTCCCATCCGTTTGTATAAAGTAATTTGCCGAAAAATAAATCCCATCGGCCCTTCTATTTTAGCATAATATACATATAGATTCAACAAATCAGCCGTTAATTTACTTTTTATTAAGGCATCTTAATAGTTTTTTTATAAAAGAGAGGGACCGCAAAGCCTCTCGGTGTCCGCGATCCCTTTTTTGTTATTTTTCTCCGGCCATACTCTTCTCCCACTCGATTTTCCTGCAGGACAGAATCTCAACCGCCAGGTCAATCTCAATCCTCCCGGCCTTCTCCACAAACCTTCGCAGTTCCTCTTCCGTTACAAACCAGGCATAGTAAGAATGCCAAAATCCGTCATACCCAAGCTTTGTATAGGTTAGCAAAAAATACTTATCCATGGTGCCCTCCTGACCCTGTTTTATTACGGCGTCTGCACCCGCGGTCCCGGTGGCCTGCTCCTGCGGCTTATTCAACATACTACACGCTCCTGCCCTCCGCATTATTATAACGACTTACCGCAAAAAAACCAAGCCCTTTCCTCCTCGGCCTGTTTTCAAAAACGATCTGGGCCAAAACAAAACCCCGAAAGATCGTTCTGATCTCTCAGGGTTCTTCTTAAAATATGTCCTCTCTGCGCACTTGATGTACCTGAATTCCTTTTTCCCGGTAAAGCTCCAGCACCTCCCGGGGGGCCAGCTCGTCGGTAATCAGATGGGTAACACGCTCAATCCCGCAGGTGCGGAAGCTGCTGTTGGTCTCGATCTTGGTGTGATCCGCCAGAATATAGGCTGTCTTTGTGGCTCTTCGCAGCATCAGCTCATTTAGATTTACCTCGTTGGCATTGTCCGTGGTGACACCGCATTCTGCCGAGATCCCGCTGCATCCCACAAAAGCCTTCTTCGCGTAAACCTTCAGCAGATTCCGCTCCGCAAATTCTCCCACCATGGCCTCCTTGGGATATCTCAGCTCACCGCCGGTCAGGATCACATTCACACCGGAGGGATGTTCACAGTTGACTGCCCTGCCGTTATTTGTGATGACTGTCACATTCCGGCTCTGAATGTAGGGGAGAATCTGAAGGGCGGTGCGGCTGGTATTGATGAAGAGGGAATCTCCATCCTCCACCAGAGTGGCCGCATACCGGGCGATCAGGTCCCGATAGAACTCTCCCTGATCCTCCGTCTCCGCCTCTCTCGCTCCCTCCACCGGAACGGCCCCGCCGTAAAATCGGGTCAGCTTTTTCTGATCCTCCAGAAACTGGAGATCCCGCCGTATGGTAATGGGGGACACTCCGTACAGCTTCGCCAGCTCCTCCACGTGAATTCCAGGATTTTCTATGATCGTATCGAGAATCCGTTTTCTCCGGTTCTCCACAAATGCTCTCTCTCTTCTCATGGTCCTCCACCTGTTAGTATGAAAAATAAGCTGCTGCCATTATACTACATTTTTCTGGTGACCGCCATGAAAAAATCATAAGAAATTATAATGTGAAGGTAATCTGGATCTGCCCGTTGTGGGTCTTGGCCTGAAGGCTCTTCGGACGGCCCGGCTCGTAGACATTGTCCAGATTGTTAAAGCCGTTGCGGGTGGTGCTGCTGATGTTGTAATCGTTCTGATTGCCGATGATGGTGCCGCTGACGATGCCGTTGCAGGTCTGCATCACGATGTTGTCGCTGATCAGATTCCGCCCTGTCACCGTGCCGTTCTGGGTGATAAGGGATAGCTTCTGGGGGAATCTGGACTCCTTCACTGAGATCAACCCGTTCCCCGCAGAGGCCTCCAGCTCCTCTCCTCTCACATTATTCAGCTCTATCTTCGCGTTGCTGGTCTTGATCTGGAGCTGATCCACCTGGCTGTTTTCCATTCGGATCTTTCCGTTATTGCTGAAAATATCGGCCCGGGCCAGACTGCCCAGTCCGGCGGCCCGGATGGAACCGTTGGTGGTTTTCAGCCAGAGATTTCCGGCAAAGCTCATGGGAAGCTCCAGCACCAGAATACTGAAATCCAGAAACAGATTCAGCCAGTTGAGATGCAGGGGATTTCTGGATTTCATGGTGTGGCGGAAGAAGAACACGCCGTCCTTCTCCTCAAACTCCACCTCATCCCGTCCTTCCCTGGGCTTGAAGTAAACCCGGACCGGGCCCTCCTCCACTGTCTTGACCCGGATCCGCAGATTCTCTGTCTCCACCTTTACGGTGTGAATCAGATCTGAGGACTCATAGCCCTGCTTTTCCTCTTTACTTTTTGCCTTTGCGGTGTATACCACCAGACCGCCGTACTCCGCACGGATTTTTTTCGCCACCTCCTCCGGTGACTCAAATTTTGAGAGAATTTCCTCCTCGGTGAAGCCCTGATCGATGCCGTCATAGATCAGCTCCTCATAGAAGTCCTCCACCTGAGCCAGATCCTCCCCCGGCAAATCCATCAACTGGTACTTCAATTTTTTCAAATACTCTTCCTTTTTCATGCCTCTTCCTCCTCCTCATTCACATTTTCCTCTGTCTGATCCGGCGTTCTTTCCGCCGAAATATCACAGCCGCGTTCCTCAGCCGCTCCCGCCGCCGGGGCGGCGGCCGTCGCTTCCTCTGGCTCCTCCGTTTCCGCCGTCGGCGCAACTGCCTTCACTTCTTCCGTTGCCGGCGCTTCTTCTATTTCCTCCGTTTTTACCATCGGTGCGGCCGCCCTCGCTTCCTCTGGCTCCTCCGTTTCCGCCGTCGCTCCTTCCGCTGCTACTGTTTCCGCCGCCGGTGCGGCCGTCTTCACTTCTTCTGGCTCCTCTGCTTCCGCCGCCATCTGATTTTGCTCCTCCACGAAGCGGTACATCTGCCGCAGCTCATCCCACTCATCGAGAAAGACGTCAATCTTCTGCTGGCCCTCCTCTGTGAGCCGGTAATATTTCCGCATCCGGCCGTTATACTCCTGCCGGTATGTTTTCAGACTGCCGTTTTGCTCCAGTCTCTTTAAAATGGGATACAGGGTGGACTCGGAAATCTCCACACACTGCTCCAGCTCTCTGATGATCATGTACCCGTAGGACGGTCCCTTTTTCAGCACCGCCAGCACGCACACCTCGAGAATTCCCTTTTTTCGCTGTACATCCATGCCAGTTCCTCCTTTTTCAGCATGCCCGAACGCTCCTTTGTCGCGTTCACCTATGGAGTTCAATACTATGTTTTGCATACTATGTATTGTATACTATTTGTAATATACTATTCAATGCATAGTATGTCAAGTATAAATGGGAGAAATTGCACTGTTTTTTTATCCGTACAATTTCTCCCATATTTTTATCAAATACTTTCTATGCTCTCCGGTATCTCCGCGCCGGAAAGAATCCGCATAAACTCCTCCCCGGTGATGGTCTCCTTCTCATACAGAAACTTCGCCAGCTCATGAAGCTTCGGCATGTTCTCACTCAAAAGCTTTGTGGCCTTCTCATACTGCCGCTTCACCAGGTCCACCACCATCTCGTCTATGTCCGCCGCCGTATCCGCCGCACAGGCCAGGGAGGTATCGCCGCCCATGTACTGGCCTGTCACCGTCTCCAGGGCCACCATGCCGAAGCGGTCGCTCATACCATACCGGGTGATCATGCCCCGGGCCAGCTTCGTGGCCTGCTCAATATCGTTGGAGGCTCCCGTGGTGATGGAATGGAAAACCAGCTCCTCCGCCACCCGGCCTCCGGTAAATGTGGCGATCTTGTTCTCCAGCTCCTCCTTGCTCAGCAGATTCCTCTCCTGCTCATCCACCTGCATGGTGTAGCCCAGGGCCCCGGAGGTTCTGGGAATAATGGTGATCTTCGTCAC
>CAZGRM010000199.1:0-5982 GCA_964528295.1 uncultured Lachnospiraceae bacterium | reverse complement strand
TGCTTGATGGTGGTGCCCCGGCCCGCCACGCTCTGGACGCCCTGGGTCATGGCCGCCGCGATCCGCCCGCTCACCAGGGGATCCTCGGAGTAATACTCAAAATTTCTGCCGCAGAGGGGATTCCGGTGAATATTCATGCCCGGCGCCAGCCACAGGTCCACGCCGAAGCGCCGCATCTCATCCCCGATCATGGCGCCCACCTTGCGGATCAGCTCCTCATCCCAGGTCTGGGCCAGAAGAGTGCCGATGGGGATCGCCGTGCAATACTGGTAGTAAGCCTCCCCGTCACACTGAAAATCCTCACAGAAGAAGCCGTGCTCCAGGCTGGCCTCAAAGGGAGGCATGATCACTGTTCCGTCCTTCACATGGTACACCTGATTCAGGCGAAGCCCCGCGGGTCCGTCCGCCAGCACGATGCTGGGAAGCCCCAGGCGCTCCCCGCAGGAGCTGGTCTCCCCCGCAGAGCCCGGCACCGAGATGCCGGAGGCGCCCAGATTGGCGCCCTGCCCCTTTCCGGGATCTCCGGTGGCCAGCAAAATCAGCTCCTCGGTCTCCAGCTGATTGACCAGCTTCACCGCCTCGTCCTCCGGATCCTCCGGCGCCTCCGCGTAATCCACCGCCTCGGTCTCCACAGCCCGCAAATCCAGGGTCAGCACCGGCAGCCGCCGCTCCTGCCCCTCCTTTACCCAGGCCTCATAGCGGCTCTGTCTCTTTTCTCCGGCCAGCGACAGCTCCCGAAGCTCTGACCGCAGCGGACAGATGTGATCCGTCCTCACCAGGGCCTTCCTCTCCTCCAGCCAAAGAAGCGCCGCCAGTTCGCTCTCCCCTAAGGAGGTTCCCGCCCAGACACCGTAGTATCCCGGCTCCAGGATCCACTCTCCGGCGCCATCATCGTAGGAGGCCAGCTGGTAGACCGGAACGCGGATCTCCAGCTCCTGGCTCTCTCCCGGCGCCAGCTCCCCGGTCTTCCCGAAGCCGCAGAGTCTGCGGTATTCCTTCTCCAGCCTGCCTTCCGGCGCCGACACGTAAATCTGAACCACTTCTCTTCCGCCGTATACCGCTCCTGCGTTGGTCACCTTAACGGACACCGAAAGCTCCGGAGACGCCTCGCCCAGCAGGGCCACCCCCGTCACCTCCGTCTCAAACCGGGTGTAGGACAGCCCGTAGCCAAAGCCGTATCTCACCGGCACCCCGAAGGAGTCAAAGTACCGGTATCCCACGTAGATCCCCTCCTCATAGTATTCCTCCCGCACATTTCCGTTTTTGTGGGAGAAGGTCCCGGCGTTGGGGTAGTCCCCGTACCGGAAGGCCCAGCTGTCGGTGAGCTTGCCGCCGGGCGTCACCCTGCCGCTGATCACGTCGGCAAAGGCGTTTCCGCCCTCCATCCCCGGCTGGGTCACGTAGAGCAGCGCTTTGATATTGGGATACTCCTCCAGGAAGGAGAGATCGATCAGGCCTCCCGTGTTCACCGCCAGAATCACCTTATCATAGTAGGCGCAGACGTCCCTCAGTATGCCCTTTTCCTCCTCCGTCAGGAAATAGTCCCCCGGCTCATCAAAGCGGTCGCAGCCCTCCCCGGCGATACGGCTGATCACATAGATGGCCGTATCCGTCCCGGAGGGCTCCGCCTTCGGTCCTGCCGGCAGATGGAACGGAGTGGTGGAATAGACGGAGAAAAACTCCATAACGTCCCCGCCGGCCCGGCCCGCAATATCGTCCCTCCAGGCAAGCCTCGCCTCCCTGTAGAGCTCCTCGTAGGCCTCCACCCACTCCGGGTTCGTGATCTGATAGCCGGCGTTTTTCAAGCCCTCATAGATGGACACGCTGTCCCGCTCGTTCACGTCGCCGGAGCCAGTGCCGCCCTTCACCGTCCGCCCTGCGCCGGAGCCAAAGAGGGCGATCCGGCCTCCCTGCTCCAGGGGCAGAAGCTGATCCTCATTTTTCAAAAGCACCATGCCCTCCGCCGCCGCTCTCCTGGCCAGCTGCCGATGGGGCGCCTCATAATCCCGGGGAGCCTGGCTGGTGGTTCCCGTAAAATGACGTTTCTTCATCTCTCTCTCCTCCGTTCTATTTCACAAATCCGGCGAAAAACCGGCACTCCTCGTCGTTGCAGAGCTCCGCCTCCGCCGTCTTGATGTTGCAGTGGAACACGTGTCCCAGCTCATGGTCCTTGTCTCCGTAGAAGCGGTACACAAAGGGTACCTCGCACTCCGCCAGCTTCTTCTCCAAAAGCGGCGCCTGATTTTTCAGGAAATCTCCTGTGGCGGTGATGAAAAAGGTGGGCGGAAACTGGGGGGTGATATGCTTCACCACATTGATCAGCTCCAGCTCCTCGGGGGTGCCCTTCTCCGGCAGGAAGTCCGCCATCAGCTCCTTGGTGAGGCCGTCCGTGACATCCCCCTCCAGATCAATCACATAGGCTCCGCAGTTCAGCCCGATGGCGGTGGGTGCAAAGCCCTCCGGCACCCGGAAGCTGTACCTTGCGGCGTAATCGGGATTTGTGCATATGGCGGCGTAGAGGCCCAGATTGTGGCCGCCGGCGGAATCTCCCACCGCAAATACGTGCTCCCGGTCCAGGCCGTACTCCTTCGCGTGATCCAGCACCCAGGTGAACACCAGATTCGTATCCTCCAGCGAGGCGGGATACTTGTACTCCGGCGCCAGACGGTAGGTGAAGTTCACCACCGCAAAGCCTCTCTGAGCCAGGTTCATGCAGTAATACTGGTAGCGCTCCTTGTCTCCGTATACCCAGCCGCCGCCATGCACACTCACGATCACCGGCAGCACCTTCCCCTCCTCCTTTTTCGGCCGGTAGAGGTCCAGGCTCTGCCACTGGGGATCCTCCCCGTACACCAGATTGTCGTACCGGACGATATCCTCCGGCGTCGTCAGGCCGGCATCCCGGACATCATCTCCCGCCCGGAAATTTTTTCTCACCATATCACTTGCTTTTGACATCTTTATTCTCCTTTCCTTGTCCCAGATTGCGTTTGAAAATTGCCGCGCTCTACAGAAAACGCGGCAGGAGCAAAAGCCCCTGCCGCCCCTCATCAGGCTCTCTTCGCCTGAAGATCCTTCTGAATCTGTCCGATATGTTTATCAATATTTATAAGCAGAATGATTACCAGGCAAACAGCCGCCAGGATCGCTCCGAAGTAACCGAAGCTGAAACGGATCGCCGCCACGGCGGATTCCGTCTGCACCGCCGCCGCTCCGTCATAGCCGCCGAAGGCCAGAATCCAGGTGCAAACCGCGGAGCCAAGGCCGATGCCCACCTTCATGCCGAAGGAGGTACAGCTGTTCACCAGACCCTCGGAGCGCACGCCAGTCTTCCACTCGCCATAGTCTACCACGTCAGCCGTCATAGCAAAGACGCCGGACATGATGGGACCCATACCGAAGCCCTTGATGATAATGCCAAACAAAACCGCCGGAATATTGGAGCCCGCCGCTCCCACAACGATGCTGCCTATGATCATCAGAATGCTGCCCGCGATCATCACCTTCCGCTTTCCGTACCTCTGTACCAGGGCCGGGTTGATGAAGTTCGCTATGATGGCCGGAATCGTCTGGGCCATGGAGGTCAAGGTGATCACTCCGATATTGCCGAGAACGATATTGCAGAAATAGTAGGTGGTGGCGCCCACGCACACCGTGTTCACATACAGGAACAGGAAGAGCAGCGCCTGCAGGAAGAAGTATTTATTCTTCAGCAGAGCCGGCAGCGCTGTGGACAGGGGAACATTTTCCACCTTCACCGTACCGGACGTGTCCTCATCCAGGTGCTCCTTACAGCCTGTAAAGCAAATCACCAGCATGATCACTTCCACGATGCCGTAGATCACGGACAGCCAGAACCAGCCCAGGCTGGAGACCAGGGTAGCGGTCACCGCGTTTACGATCAGTGTGGTCACCTGGGTCATTACGAAACGCATGGACGCCGTGGTGGCCCGGTCCTGCACGTTTAAGGTCATGCGGGACAGCAGCGCGTTGTAGGGCAGGTTGTTGGCCGTATACACGATACAGTTCATAAATATGTAGGAAATGTAGGCGTACACCAGCTTGCCGCTGTCAGACACCCCGGAGGGCACACTGAACAGCAAAATCAAGCCGATCAGCATGAAGGGCGCGGTCCAGATCACCCAGGGACGGGCTTTTCCGTATTTGCTGGAGGTCTTGTCCACGATGGCCCCCATAATCAAATCCGTCACTCCGTCAAAGATACGGGCCACCAGCATCATAGTACCTACTGCCATCGCCGCAAGTCCCACCGTGTCCGTATAATAGGCGGTCAGGAAGGTGCTTGCCATTGCGACATACACATTTGCGGCACAATCGCCCATACCATAGGACAGCTTTTCTCCCATGCTGAGGCGATGCTCCATTGTTTTTTGTTTACTCATTTTTTCTCCTTTCCCATGTTCGTTTTTGCCTTTCTTTATGACCATTTTAGAACACAGGATCGGACATTTCCTTTCCAATTTTGACAAAAAAATGGTATTTTTTATCCCGCCTTTGTGCCGTATATCATTTTTCTGTACTGTAGGGGCGTCATTTCATATTCCTGTTTAAACGCGTTAATAAAGCTTTTCACATCGCAGAATCCATTGTTCATCGCAATCTCCAGGACACTGTTCTGGGTGGCCAGCAGCTCGATCCTGGCCTTTTGCAGCCGGTATCCGGTCAGGTGCTCCATGAAGGTCATCCCGGTACATTTTTTGAAAAATCTCGAAAAGTATTCCTTGCTGAAATAAAATGTCCTTGCGATTTCCGCCTGAGTGATCCGCTCCGTGTAATGATTTTCCACATACTGGAGCACACCGCGAAGCCGCTCAATATTTTTCTGGTAGTTCACCTCCGCGCCCTTGTCCCTCCTTCGGATCCCCTGCCGGCAAAGATAGTACAGAATCTGAAGCAGCAGCCCTCTCACATACATGGCGTCGTACTCCTGATGCTCCGGCTTCTCATTGAACCGGGACAGTCTCAGGATCAGATCCACCAGCTCCGGCTCCGCCTGCTCTCTCTCGTTGGTAAATTCCATCCTCTGATATTCCGGAAAATTTTCTTCGATGAACTCCTTGCTGATCAGGATCACGATGCAGCACACCTCATCGTCCCCCTCCGGCACCTCATCCACAATGATATTGTGGACGCAGCCGCAGTTGATCACCACGGCTCTCCCCGGCTTTCCCTGAACACATTTTCCGTCTATGTAATGTCTGCTCGCCCCGGAGATCACGTATGCCAGCTCCAGCTCCTCGTGCCAATGGTTCAGCAGAAACTCATTTTCGTTTATATTGATCTCGCCCTTATGATTCCTCGCATAGCGTATCGCGAAGGGCACCTCTCTGCGGTATTCAAAGACCTGGTGTCTCGTCAACGGCTCACTCATATCCAACAACCTCCCGAAACAAATTCTTTCCACTCCCGGCTTACGGCCTTGTCCTACTCCTCCCCGCCATTGGAAAACAGGAAAATTCCCTCCTCATACCGGTTCGCTCCCTTTGTGTACCGGTCGATCACCTTTTTCCAGAACAGGTAGGCCTGTGCGCTTTCATAGGCCGGGGACACCTCCCAGCCGCCTCTGTGCAGATCAAAGCACAGGACGGCGGCCTTCCTGCCTATTCCGGCCCGCCTGTGGCTGGGCAGCACCATAAATTCCGCTATGCTGTGACCGCCGCCGCTCTTCCGCGTGTAGGTATTGATCATGACAAAGCCCAGCTGCCTCCCGGCGCTCTTCTCTCTTATGAAATAAGCCTCTCTCTCCTCCTCCGTAAAGTAAGCGTCAAACCAGGGATAGGAAAACAGCGCCTCCTCCGTCATTTCGTTCCCGTCACTGATGCTCTCCTCAAACAGAGAATATTGAAGAAGCCGGAATAAAATATCCTTCTTCTCCGGTTCCACTCTTTCCAAAAAAATCTCCATCGCTTTCTCCTCCTAATATATAAGTGTAGGGTTTCAGTACCCAACAGCCAGTTGGGA
>CAZGRM010000198.1:0-6103 GCA_964528295.1 uncultured Lachnospiraceae bacterium | reverse complement strand
TGCAAAAAAAGGAAAAATTTTATTTAATTGGATTCATAAAGTGGCAAACTCGGGCCGGCGGAGCGAAAAAAAGATGGCCCGGATGAAAAAAATGGGGGTTTACATATTTCCCGGAAATGTGCTATAATCCCCCATGTAATGATTTGAGCCGGCTTTTACGCGTGAAATTTGAGGAGTGCTTTCCTCAGATTTCACGTATTTTTTTTGCGGCAAGAGGAGGAGCGTTTATGCAGAATGAAAAGAAGAATAAGATGGAAACCATGCCAATGGGAAAGCTGATTTTCAATATGTCGCTGCCCATGATGGTGTCGCTGCTGGTGCAGTCACTGTACAATATTGTGGACAGCATTTTTGTGGCCCGATTTGGGGAGCAGGCTTTGACAGCGGTCTCCCTGGCCTATCCGGCCCAGATGCTGATGATCGCGGTGGGGGTGGGTACCGCCGTGGGAGTCAACGCACTGCTTTCCCGCACCCTGGGGGCAAAGAATAGGGAGGAGGCCTCCCGGGTTGCCGTGACGGGGATTGCGCTGTCTGTGCTCAGCGCGGTGGTATTTTCCCTGATCGGTCTGGCGGGGGCCGGAAGGATCGCGGAGATGGTGGCCGATGACCCGGAGATTGCCGGGCAGTGCGCCTCCTATCTGTGGATCTGCATGGTATTTTGCCTGGGAAATATGGTCTGTATGGTATTTCAGCGTCTCCTTCAGGCGTCAGGCAATACCTTCCTGAGTATGATTATCCTGGTGTCCGGCGCTGTGACCAATATTGTGCTGGATCCCATTATGATCTTTGGCTGGTTTGGCTTTCCCGAGATGGGGGTACGGGGAGCGGCCTTGGCCACGGTCATCGGCCAGTGGGTCAGCATGATTGTGGGACTGTACCTGAATATGAAAAAGAATCCGGATGTGGAGCTGACGCTTCGGGGCTTCCGCCTGGAGGGAAAACGGGTTCTGGAGATTTACCGGGTGGGACTCCCCACCATCGTGATGCAGGCCATGACCAGCGTCATGGTGACAGCGCTGAACACGATTTTGATCACCATATCCTCCACAGCCGTGGCCTTTTTCGGCGTGTACTACAAGCTGCAAAATTTCCTGTTTATGCCGATGAACGGACTGGGCCAGGCGTCGATTCCCATTGTTGGGTACAATTTCGGAGCGGGAAAAAAGGAAAGAATCATCCAGGCGTCAAAGGTGGTGTACCTGGCGGGAATCGTGATCGCGCTGGTCGGAATGGTGATCTTCCAGGTCTTTGGCGGAGGGCTGCTGAACCTGTTCGCCGCCAGCGAGGAGATGCTGGCCATGGGGATTCCGGCGCTGCGGATCATTTCCCTGTCCTTCGTGTTCGCGTCCGTCACCATGATCACCGGATATGTGGCCTCCGGTTTGGGCGATGGGATTACCAATATGTGCGGCGCCTTCATCCGCCAGTTCTGTCCGCTGATCCCCTGCGCGTATCTGCTGGTGGGCATAGGCGGGATCACAAGTGTGTGGTACTCTATCTTAATTTCGGAGGCGGCGGGAGTGCTTTATTCCGCCATCCGGGCGCGGAAGCTGTATCAGAATAAGATAGCGGAGCGCCGTTAGATATTGCGGACTGCGTTAGCGTCCAGCGCGTGCTTTATTTTGCGGAATTCCTCCCGGTCCCGCAGGGGATCGAAGGCGGGGTGCTCCAGGGATTGAAGAAAGCTTTCCAGAACCAGGGGACTGCTGCGTACACCCTGGACGCCCAGATCCAGCTGTTCCAGCCATTCATCCAGACGGCAGAAAAAATCGTCGCCGTGAAGCATCGCTCCCTCCCGCAGCAGCGCGCGCGCCAGCCCTGCGTACTGGGTAAGCCTGTCCAGTGCCAGGGCTTCCTTTTTGTTCGCGCAGCAGACCAGCGCGGCCTGATAGTGGTAGATGGCGGTGATATTGGGATGAAGCCGGGGCAGGTCAAAGGCGCCGGCCAGGGCGTCCAGGCGCGAAAGCGTCTCCTGGCACACCTCCCAATTTGCCTGGTGCAGCTGCAAATGCTGGATGCCGCACTGCATGAGAGAGAGGAGGTGGCCGTACAGGCTGACCTGGTTGAAGCTGTCGGCCTGGTCAGCCTTGCCGAGCAGGAGATAGGCCTGGGTCAGGACAGGTCCGCAGCCCTTGGTGAAGCTCAGCGGGTCAGAGCTGTCCTCCAGGGTATCTGCGGCCTCCTGAGGATTGCCCAGCTGAAGCAGGATCATGGCGGACATGGTAACCGCGTCGCCCCAGAGCCTGGTGTCATGGCAGTTTTCCTGGATCCGCCGGCAGAGAGCCAGAGCGGATCGCAGAACATCCTTCTGCTGCTCTGCCTTAGGAGCGAGCATAAAGTGATTCAGCCACAGCACGCAGATTTGCAGCAGGAAGGGGTAGCAGGAATAGTACTTTTTTACAAGGCTTTGGCTGTGCTCCATTACCTCATGGAAGGGAAGACAGGCGAAATCCTTTGCCAGGGCGTGATACTGGAGCCGAATCTGTTCTTTACTGAGCTGGGGCTCATACCCCAGCAGCTCATCCACTGTCACATCAAAAAAAGAGGCGAGCTGGGGCAGCAGCAGAATGTCCGGCAGATTCTGCCGGGTCTCCCACTTGGAGACGGAGGCCTTCGTCACTCCGATGAAATGGGCCAGCTCTTCCTGGGTCAGCCCCTTTTCCCGCCGCAGCCGGAGAAGATTTTCCGAAAAATGTAGCGTCGTCATGGTATGTTTTCCCCCTTTTTCTTTCCATTATAAAGGTTCCCCGGCTCGGACACAAGAAAATTAACGAAAACCTTCCTGAGCCCCGGTATATTATGGAAAAATCCGTCAACACTCAAAAGGACAGGAGGATTGGCGGTTATGCGGAAAAAAGAGTCTGGAAATCGGGGAGTATTCTTAAGGTGGGTGAAAACATACGGGATGACAATTCTGGTAATGATCTGCGCGGCCTGTATCCTGCGCTGTTCCGTAAATCTGGCCCGGCAGACCAGGCTCCAGCAGGGGATTGCCGGCGAGGTGCTGCGCTTCCACATACTTGCCAACAGCGACAGCGGCCAGGACCAGCGGATCAAATTGCTGGTGCGGGACCGGGTGCTGGCGTGGATAGAGGAGGAGATGGAAGGGGAAAAGAAGGCGGGAGCCAAAATGGAACCGGAGGCCGGGGAGGGGACATTCTCCTCGGAGGAGTCAATGGAGACAAGGCCGGACTTTCTGGAATTTTTGTCCGCCCATCTTTCAGAGCTGGAAGCGGTGGCGGACGCGGCGCTGGAGGAGGAGGGAGTCCGTTACCGTTCCAGCGCCTCCGTCCGGCGCTGCTACTTCCCGGTCCGGACCTACGGTGACTGCACCTTTCCGGCCGGCTGGTACGAGGCTCTTCGCGTCTGTCTGGGAGACGCGAAGGGACACAACTGGTGGTGTGTCCTCTATCCCAGACTCTGCTTCACCGACAGCCTCCACGCCGTGGTGGGGGAGGATCAGACGCGGAAGCTGGAGGAAGTGCTGACAGTGGAGGAGTATGAGACGCTGCTGCGCCAGCCCCGGAAATGGAAAATCTCTTTTCGATGGTTTTGAGTATCCTCAGCGTCGTCAGCAGTGCCGCAGCAGCGCTTCCATTTCCCGGACCCCTCTCTCCTGGGAGACAATAATCGTCTTCAAAATCGGGCCAAGCTCCGGGCAAACGCAGAAGCGCAGCGCATTGTTTGACATGCGGATGGCGCCCTCGTGGTGGGGGATCATTTCCCGCATAAAGTCGGCGTTCAGGTTCCCGGTGGCCGGAGCCTGCCGCATCTGACAAAACATGGTCTGGGAAATCTGGCGGAAACAGCTCTGGTAGAGACAGAGCTCCCGCTGGGAATTGTAGAGCCCGCCGCACCGGCCAAAGGCCCGCCGCATATCCTCGATCCCCTTGGTCTGCTGCCGGATAATATCCGAGGCGATTTCCCTCAGAGGCTCCAGCGTCGTGTACCGCAAAATATTGCGGGACATCTGGATGGCGGCCTCATGATGGGGGATCATCTGCGAAATAAAATTGTGGGAAATACTGTCTGTCAGGCAGGCCTCCGTCATTCCCTTTATCATTTCATCTAAAATCTCCGTAAAACGGCACAGATAGGTCTGTGCGTCCGCACTGCGGTTCTGATGATATTCCATATTTTTCATTCCTCCCCTATATTTCAAATGACGCGAAAAATGGTCTGTGTCCGGTGCTCCCCGCAAAATGGGAGCTCCGGCGGACACGGCTAAACACACTCTAAGATATGCGGAAAAAGCGGGGAGGTTCCCGGACCGGGAGAAATTCCACCCGAGGTAGAATTTTTTTGGAAATTTCAAATATGCGGTTATTGAAGAGCGGGCCGGGACCCGATAAAATGAAAGTAATTGGAAGCCTTTACCGTCCCGGCAAAAGAACCGGCCGGGCCGGAGAGGCCGTACCGTCCGAAGTCAGGAAATCAGAACAGGAGAGAATACTATGCTGGATAACAAAAAAATAGCGGAGTTCATTACAGGCAAAAGAAAAGCGGCCGGGCTCACTCAGGCGGAGGTGGCGAAGCATCTCGGAGTATCCTTTCAGTCCGTGTCGAAGTGGGAAAACGGGACCCTCCCCAACGTGGAGCTGCTGGTGGGTCTGGCGAAGCTCCTTCATGTGACGGTGGATGAGATTCTGGCGGGGCAGGAGAGGGAGGAGGGAAGCTTCTCCTACAGCAAGGCCGGGGTGGACATTTCCTACACCGACGCCATCAAAAGAGAGATGGCCCAGTATCTCAAATCAGAGGACCGCCGGGTGCTGAACGGCCTTGGCCCCTTCGCCTCCCTGTATGACATCCATTTCCCGGAAATAGAGCATCCCATCCTGGTCCTCAAATCCGAGGAGCCGGGCTCCAAGCAAAAGCTGGCCATGGAGTACGGCTACTGTGAGTCCATCTGCCACGACATGATCAACCACCTGGTCAACGATATCGCCGTGATGGGCGCCAGGCCCCTGGCCGTGCTGGACACCATCGTCTGCGGGAGAGCCGAGAAGGAGACCATCAAATCCTTCATCAAGGGAATCTCCCAGGCCTGCCGGGAAAATGAGTGCGCGCTGGTGGGCGGTGAGACCTCCATCCAGCCCCAGGTGGTGGAGGGCGGCGTCTACATCCTCACCTCCAGCGTGGCCGGCATCCTTCCCCGGGACCGGATCATCGACGGCTCCGCCATCCGGGAGGGGGACGTCATTCTGGCGCTGGCCTCCAACGGCCTCCACACCAACGGCTACTCCCTGGTCCGCATGCTGATGGACCGGATGCCTCAGATCAAGCTGGACAAAATAGAGGGGGAAACCTTCATAGAACAGATCATGAAGCCCCACACGCCCTACTATAAGGCGCTAAAGACGCTCTTTGGAAATCCGGCCCTCCACGGCATGGCCCACATCACCGGAGGCGGAATCGAGGGAAACCTTTCCCGGATCATTCCCCAGGGACTGTCCGCCTCCATCGATCTTTCCAGCCTCAGGCCCCTGCCCATTTTCTCCTACATCCGGCGAGTCGGCGGCATTTCGGAGCCGGAGATGCTGTCCACCTTCAACTGCGGTGTGGGCCTGATCCTGGTAGTCTCCCCGGAGGCCAAAGCCCAGGTCACCGCCAGGCTGCAAAAATACCATGACTGCTACGAGATCGGCCGCGTCACCTCAGGCCCCCGGAGGGTCCGGTTTGATCATTCCATACCGTGGTGAGGTCCAATATGTGAAGCACAATCCAGACGGAACCGGCGGTCAGCCAAGAAATATTGCGGGTTCACAAGAATTTTGATATAATGGACGCAGGAACCACGGAACAGGGAGAAAGAAAGGCCGATAAACGCACATAAGCGATCAGCCTCTCTGGAATACATTGAAAGAGCGAAAAATGAGAAAAGAGGACTAGCGGCTGTCCGCCGGTCTTACCACGAATAGGATTGCCAATATGGGAAAGGGAAAGCATATCAGCATGGAAACGCCGCACCGTATTTGCGAAACTTTGAATTGCGGAATTTTGGATGTAATTGCATTGGAGCAGGAGCAAGAAGACGCAAAACAAGAATAGTACAAATCGTTAAGGAAAGAATCGAAGGTGGTGCAAACGAAAAAGCAGCCTTGAA
>CAZGRM010000197.1:0-6145 GCA_964528295.1 uncultured Lachnospiraceae bacterium | reverse complement strand
TGATCATCTCAATCCCAAAAAATTCCGTAATTCCAAAACGCCGGTCATATCCCGGTACCGGGCAAAGAAATTTTACCTGATCCAGCTTCCCCCAGGGGGTATGTCCGCAGACGCCCATACTCATGGCCCGGGCCACCGTATCAAACATTACATTCAAACTGGAGTTTCCATAGATCAGGATATTCTTCTCCGGCACCTCCGACATGTCCGCCAGAAGCCGTCTTGCCTCCGGGATACCATCCATGATTCCATAGTTTCTGCAATCCACGCCTGCCTCGCAGACCATATCGGAATCACCGTTCAACACATCCATCATTCCATTGGCCAGATCAAGCTGTGCTTTCGCAGGCTTTCCTCTGGACATATCAAGCTTCAGTCCCTTCGCCTTGATTTCCTCATACTTCGCTTCCATCGCGGCCTTTTCCTGAAGCAATTCTTCCCGGGTCATCTCTTTGTATGGCTTCATAATGTCTCCTCCAGTATTAATAGATTTTTTCAATAGCTCCTCCTCAGTGTCTTTCTGGCACGTACAATTGTACGCGGCCAAATTTTCACCTCACCTATTCTATCGCCTGATTCCCGTTTCGTCAAGCCTTTTTGCCTCTGCTCCCTGTATTTATTGCAAATCCTTTTGCTCCCGCTTCCTGTATTTATACTGGGAAAGCTCCACCGCGTCCTCGATCTCCAGATCCCTCTCCCCGGCCAGCGACTCCAGATGATGGCGAAACTCATGGAGCAGCACCTTGCGGATCCTCTCCCTTTGCTCCTCCCTGGAGGTCCCGCCGAAGCATCTCACAAAGGAACCGTAATACAGCACCACAAACCGCCCCAGATAGCGGTCCCGGTGGTACTCCCCCAAAACAAAAAGGTCATGATCCTCCGCAGCCGGATGGATCCGGCTGCGCTCTCTGATCATGACTCCCCCATTCAATTCCCGGAAAAAATCCTCCGGGAAGGTATCCGTGATCTCCATCGCGGTCTCTTCAAATTCTTCCAATGACATCATAGGACCTGCCTCATCAAAAGACAATCCCGGCTGTGCTCACATCTCCCGTAAGCACAGTCCGAGGAAACCACCGTTTTTTTCCCGTCCTCCCCGGTTTCGATCTCACAGATCACCATCCGGGTCTGATTCTGCGCCTTGCAAAAACCACTGATAAATTCTTCTGAAATATTTTCTTCCATAAATGAAGCCCCCTCGCTCCTTCTACTGCTCCAGATCCTCCGGTCCCCGGAAGCCCTCAAACTTGTTGAGCAGATTCTGCTTCAGCTCCGTCAAACTCTCCTTATGCCACCTGGAGACGGCACTGGGATTTCGCTTCAGCAGTCCCCGGATCGACTTGGAGGAAACGATCCGCAGCTTTTCCTTTTTTGCGCCAACACTCATATAAATCTCGTTCAGCTCCTGGCGAACCTGATCCTTGGCCCGGTCCATAGCCTTGTCCATGGCTTTGTCCGCTCTGCCGCTCAGCTCTCTCAGCTCCGCCTCCAGCTCGTCCTTCTTCTCAGCCAGCTTCCTCAGCTCCGCATAAATCCGTTCCTTCTGGACCAGCAGATCCCTCAGACGGATCGCCGCGTTGAAGGAGGTCACAAAATCCGCCGAGATGGCCGGCGTGATCACCAGCACCGCCAGGGTGATATATTTCTCATCCACCGACAGGACCAGCTCCTCCACATACACATGAAACACGTCCACCATCAGCACCGTCATCACACCCCAGCAAAGGGTGGACATCAGGCAGACGTAACCGTTGAGGTTCAAAAGCTTCCCGGTATAATCCCAATACCGCACCCGAAACAGCCGCTCCATCACGTATCCGGTCACATATTCCAGAACGGTGGCCGCCGCCATCCCTACCAGAGCCATAAGCCACACATTTCCCCGAAAAGGAATGGTCACCACCAGAATGCAGATCGCTCCGCTGCCATAGATCGGCAAAAAAGGTCCCTTTAAAAAACCCCTGTTCACCCACCTTCTCTCACAGACTGATACATACAGACATTCCCATATCCAGCCAAAAAAGCAGTAGATGTAAAAAAACATCACCCACTGCGAAAGTGTATACTCTGTCATTCTATATCCCCTCTATTTTAAACGTTCCCTATTCTTCCTCGTCCTCTTCCTCCGCGATGACACCAGACACCGACGAAACCGTGGACACAGATACCACTACGGCCACAATCACCACAAACAAAATCAAAATCGCTAAAAAAACTCCCATATCCATATTCGCTCACCTCTCGATTCAATCTCAAAAAGCCTTGGGACAACTGTGCGTCCCGCTCCCGAATAGTATAACACACGTTCTCCCTCTTGTCATTTAAATCTTTCCCGGATTACACCTTGATTAACCGTCCAAAAAAAGGTATACTGAAACCGAGCATACTTTCTGAGGAGGTTTTATTATGGTATACAAGACAAAAGGCGTCTGTTCCCAGGAAATCCACGTGGAACTGGAGGGCGACATCATTAAAAATGTTACATTCGTGGGCGGCTGCTCCGGAAATACCCAGGGCGTAGCCAGCCTGGTGAAGGGAATGAAGGCGGAGGACGCCATCTCCCGTCTGGAAGGCATCCGCTGCGGCGTCCGTCCCACCTCCTGCCCTGACCAGCTCTCAAAGGCTTTAAAGCAGGCGTTGGGAAAATAATTTTTTAGAGGGTGCCGGGCACCCTCTTTCTTAATACCAGTACAGCGTAATCAAATAAAAATCATCCTCCGTGTGATACCGGTAATTCCAGGAGCTGACGCCATTCACCGACATCAAATACTGCCCCGGATCCGTCAAAAGCCCGCCCTCAAACAGCTCATACTTGGCCGTATCGTAGGCCTCACCGCTGCCAAACTTCATCACAATACTGCTCTCCCCGTTCCAGACAGAGTCCATCAGCTTACCGTAAATCGTGCCATAATCAAAGGTCTCGTAATAGTACCCGTTTAATCTATAATAATTATAATCCTCCGAAAGACAGGACGGCAGCTCTATGTCCCCGCTGGGAATATGGGTGCGGAACAGCTCCGTCTCCGTACAGCACAGATAATTATAATTAATCACCATCGCTTCGCCCTCCCCTTCCATCTGATTGGCAAACACCGGATCCCCCCAGGTCACATCCACGTAATAGTAATTCTCTCCGATCCGAACCATATTCCAGCCGTGATCCCCTCCGTCCCGGATGGTACCTGTAATGTAGGTGCAGAACATCCCCATCCGGTTTAAAATATACTGAAAGGTCTTGGAATAGCCGGCGCACACCGAGGCCTGGTAAAGCAGCACACTCTGGATATTCTGAGTATCCCGCCCGTTTGCGTCATAATCCGCCAGATCAATAATATACTCATACACGCTTTTGATCTTTTCATAATCAGAGGCTCCCTCCCCAATCCCGTAAATACATTCATTGGCTGTCGCCTCCAGCTGAAGCCGCATGGTCTCCCGCTCCTCCCTGGGCACCACCGTCTCAAACTCATAGGAAATCACCTTGTGGGAAAGTCCCGATTCCGTCACCTGGGCGCTGGTACCGATCCAGAAAATCTCAGGATGGTCCGCCAGCACACCGTAATATGCCCTCCAAAAATCCTCTACCGTGATATCCGCCAGAAAAGCGCCGGAATCCTCATTTCGCATCAGATGAACGTAAATCTCCCGGTACGCCTCATGGAGCTCCTCCGGCAGATGATTGTAATAATACTCCTCCACCGAGGACTCCACCCCGGCCTCCAGGGCCGCCTGCTCCCACTGCTCCACTCCGCCGTCAGACCACTGGTATTTGACCCGCTGTACCGCCGTACAGCCGGTGAGCGAGGAACCAATCAGAACGGCCGCCAGCACCAACCCTGTCGGCCAGCGCCACCTTTTCCATCTCCTCCGTTTTTTATTTCGCATTTACCTGTCTCCCCTTGCTCTCCTCGTTTCATCGAACCCAATCTCCCCAGCCCTCCGGCTTGGCTTCCCCCTCCGTCATCGCTCCCACTTATCGCACAGAGAATGAATCTCCCGGGTAAATTTTTCCAGATCCCGGTTCGCTCCGCCTTCATTTTTCCGAATCACACCGATCAGCCGCTGCCCTGCCGCCAGCAGTCTGGCAAAGGTCTTCGTCACCTTGGCGGACGGCGACGGCTGGGCCGCTTTCTTGATCCGAATCCCCTCCGTCCTGGTGATAAAGCAGTTCCTCGCCAAATCAAATTCCGTGCCGGAGTAGGGCGCATAGGCATCCAACCCCAGCTCGTCCTGCAGCCTGGCGGTGAACACATCACAGACCGTATCCTCCCCATGCACCACAAATACCTTATCCGGCTTTTCCTTCAGGGACCGGATCCACCGCATCAGCCCCTGATTGTCCGCATGGCCGCTGATCCCCGGCAGACGGCAGATTTCCGCCCGCACCTCGATCTCCTCACCGAAAAGCTTCACATTTTTTGCCCCCTCCAGCAGCGACCTGCCCAGGGTCCCGGAGGCCTGATACCCCACAAAGAGGATCGTGGACTCCGGCCGCCACAGATTGTGCTTCAGGTGATGCTTAATCCGGCCCGCATCGCACATACCGCTGGCGGACAATATCACCTTCGGGCTCATGTCCTCGTTGATAGACCTGGAATCATCGCTGGTCACAGAGGTCTTCAGCCCTGTAAAGCCGATGGGATTGACCCCCTGACGGATCAGCTCCAGAGCCTCATCGTCAAAATCACTCCACATATGCTCCCGGAAAATATTGGTAGCCTCCACAGCCAGCGGGCTGTCCACCCACACCTGAAAGCCATCATGATTTTTCACCAGCTTCTCGTCCTTGATTCTGCGGATAAAGTACAGCATTTCCTGGGTTCTGCCCACCGCAAAGGAAGGAATCACCACATTCCCTCCCCTGTCAAAGGTTCTCTGGATCACCTTCGCCAGCTCCACTCCATAATCCACCGGATCGCCATGGCTCCGGTCTCCATAGGTGGATTCCATCACCACATAGTCCGCAGTCTCAGGATAATGGGGCGCCCGGATCAGGGGCTGGTTCTCATTTCCGATATCGCCGGAAAAAAGCAGCTTTTTCTCGATTTCCTTCTCTTTGACCCAGACCTCGATGGAGGAAGAGCCCAGCAGATGCCCCGCGTCAATAAACCGGATACGAATGCCCTCGGCTATCATGACCTCTTTCTCATACTCGCACCGCACAAAGCACCTCAGCACCCCCAGCGCGTCCTCCATATCATACAGCGGCTCGATCAGCTCTCTCCCGGCCCGCTTTCCCTTTCTGTTCTTCCATTCCGCCTCAAACATCTGAATGTGGGCACTGTCCCGAAGCATGATCTCACACAAATCCCCCGTGGCCGCCGTGGAAAATACCTGTCCCCGAAACCCCTCCTTAAACAGCAGGGGAAGCTTCCCCGAATGATCCATATGGGCATGAGTCAGCAGCACCATGTCCACCTCCGACGCCCGCAGCGGCAGCTCCACATTCTCATAAATATCCGGTCCCTGCTCCATCCCGCAGTCAATCAATATTCTCTTTCCACAAGCTTCCAGCAGATGGCAGCTCCCCGTCACCTCATGCGTCGCTCCTAAAAATGTCAGCTTCATGCTATCCACCCCCACTTTCTGTCTGATTCCGCTCTTCCCATTTTGTACGGCCTTTTTGCGGAATCTTTTGTAATGATTGCTATCTATGTAAAAATACCAGCTCTTAACCTCCTTATCCGGCGGCATAGATCAACCCTACAAGTCTCTATATGTCCGCCGCCGCAAAAGTAGAACCGTTTTCTTTACTTCTTTCCTTTTCTCCGCAAGGCATTATCCCTGCTTTTTACACTACTATACCACAAGATTTATGCATAGGCCAGCACAACAAAAATTACCCAGCGCAAAAAGAATTTTACCCCATATAAAAAAAGAACCGCTAAGTATCCAAAAAAATCATATTTTATTCCGCAAAACCTTTTTGTATCATTATAAACATATTATGTTGATCCATCTCTTTTTTTGCCGTATTATAGTTATTAAGATATTTGTGTTAATATCATCAAAATTTACCTATTCAATTTTTGTGCGGTATGATAAAATAAAGGAGGAAAAATGTCCAGAGAAACAAGCAGGGTACCATTAAAAGAACTGAACCTTACCAACCGTTTTCTGTTTGATGAAGTCATGGAGGATCCCG
>CAZGRM010000196.1:0-6169 GCA_964528295.1 uncultured Lachnospiraceae bacterium | reverse complement strand
CCGCATTTCTGCGGTTTGTGGGAGCTTTATTCGATTACAAGTGTTGAAGACCCGATTTGATAAAAAAATGTGAAAGAAGTGTGAAAAGAATGTGAAAATATATCTTTGGCGGCTATTGAGAATTCGTTAAATTTTATCAAATCGTTATGAGATGAAATTGACAATCCCAGTCAAAATCTATATAATAATAAATAATAGTTTTAATATTAAGACAAGGAAGCGCGGGACAGAGTAGATCGCATGAGGACGATAAGACCGAAAAGGGGGTATACTCCCTTTATGTATGTTGTATAACATACATAAAATCCCTGTTAATTAAAATTATTCTAAACAAAATAAAAGGAGGAACAGTATGAAGAACGCAAAGAAATTTCTTGCGCTGGCATTGACTGCGGGTATGACCCTGGGACAGCTTATGAGCGTGTCGGCGGAAGAGGCAACAGAGGCGGCCACAGAGGCTGCGGAAGCAGTGAATGAGGAGGCGGCCGACGGAAAGACGCTGGTGGCGTCCAGCAACCATTATGAGAACAAATTTTCCCCATTCTTCGCGTCAGCGGTAGATGATGTAAATCTGTCGGATATGACTCAGCTTATGCTGCTGTACACAGACCGGGTGGGCGCTATTGTGGAAAAGGGAATCGAGGGTGAGACCCGCTCCTACAATGGCACGGACTACACCTACTACGGACCGGCCGATGTGGAGATCACCGAGAACGAGGACGGCAGTGTATATTATGATTTTACCATGAGAGACGACCTGGTATTCTCCGACGGCACTCCCATTGATATTGACGACGCGATTTTCAGCATGTATGTGTATGCGGACCCCACCTACGACGGTTCCGCCACCCTGTACAGTGAGCCGATCCTTGGTATGGATGAATACCGTTCCGGTATGTCTACTCTGTCCGTACTGCTTGGCGCGGCTGGTGAGGACAACACAGACTTCAGCCTGTGGACCGAGGAGCAGCAGACCGCGTTCTGGGACGCGGTGAATGAGGGCGGCGCGGCCTTCGCGCAGGAGATCGTGGACTACTGTGTGGCTGCCGGCTACAACGAAGAGGGTGACGTGGCTGGCGCCGCGGCCAACTGGGCCTTTGACGGACTGCCTGAGGATGCCACCGCAAAGGATTTCTTCCTGGCTATCGCGGAGGCGTATGGCTGGAACTTCGCTTCTATGGAAGCTGAGTCCGCCGGCACTGCTCTGGCTGATCTGATCCCGGAGGAGGTTTACAGCTACTCTACCGTAGGTATCGAGACCGGAGAATCCGCGGATTACATCGAGGGTATCCAGAGGACCGGCGACTACAGCATGCGGGTGGTGGCTACTGAGATTTCCGCGAACCTGATTTATCAGTTCACGTTTGCGGTTGCTCCGCTGCACTACTACGGCGACGAGTCCCTGTATGACTATGACAATCACAAATTCGGCTTTGAGAAGGGTGATCTTTCCAGCGTTCGGGCCAAGACCACTCAGCCTCTTGGCGCAGGCCCCTACACCTTTAAGGATTACTCCAACGGTACCGCTTACCTGGAGGCGAATCCCTCCTACTTCAAGGGCGAGCCGAAGATCAAATACCTGAACTTCCTGGAGACGCTGGAGGATGACAAGACCGTGGGTATCGAGGCAGGTACCATCGATATCGGCGATCCTTCCTACTCCACCGAGGTGCGTAAGCAGATCACAGAGTATAACGGCGGAGACGAGGGACTGGAAGGTGACGTGGTTACCATCAAGCTGTATGACTTCCTGGGCTACGGCTACGTTGCTCTCAGCGCGGACAATGTGAATGTGGGCGGCGATCCGGCCTCCGACGCTTCCAAGAACCTGCGCAAGGCTATTTCCACCGTACTTGCGGCATATCGCGATGAGGCTATTGACTCCTACTACGGAGACACAGCGACTGTAATTAACTACCCGATTTCCAGCACCTCCTGGGCGGCTCCTCAGGTAACTGACGACGGTTACACGGTGGCTTACTCCAAGGACGTGGAGGGAAATGACATCTATACGGAGGGCATGGCCGCGGATGAGAAGTACGCGGCGGCTCTGCAGGCGGCTCTGGGCTACTTTGAGGCGGCCGGCTACACCGTAGAGGACGGCAAGCTGACAGCGGCTCCTGAGGGAGCGAAGCTGGAGTACACGGTGAACATCGGCGCCAACGGTTCCGGTGATCATCCCTCTTTCCTGCTGCTGAAGAATGCGGCGGACGCGTTTGCTTCCATCGGCTTTACTCTTACTATCAATGATATTGTGACGGCTTCCGAGCTGTATCAGACCTATCAGTCCGGTGTGGCTGAGATATGGTGCGCGGCATGGCAGTCGACTCCGGATCCGGATATGTATCAGGTTTACCACAGCCAGGGTTCCACCAACTACTACCGGATCAACGATGCTGATCTGGATGAGCTGATCGTTGGCGGACGTCAGTCCACGGATCAGGAGTACCGGAAGGCTCTCTATAAGGCTGCGATGGATATTGTCCTTGACTGGGCCGTGGAGGTTCCGATTTACCAGAGAAGTGAGTGCTACATCTTCTCCACGGAGCGTGTAAATGTGAGCACCATTACACCGGACATGACTCCGTACTGGACCTGGATGCGCGAGGTTGAGACACTGGAGATGAATTAAGTTTCTGGATAGGGGGAAACCGCTCCGCTTTCGGAGCGGTTTTCTTTCTACCACGGGAAATCAGGAGGTAATCGAATGAAAAAATTCATTATTAAGAGAGTGGCCCTCTCGGTGGTGATTCTCTTCTGCGTGACCTTTATCATTTACGGTCTGATGCGGTGCCTGCCCGGTTCCTTTATCGAAAGTCAGGCCATGACGCTCTCCCAGGCCCCCGGGGCCAAGCCCTACGAGGAGTGGCTGGAGCAGCTCAATGAGCAGTACGGAATGGATAAGGACATCGTGCCGGGCTACTTTGTCTGGCTGAAGGACGCTGTCCGGGGCCGGTTTGGAGACAGCTGGAAGTATGTGGTTCCGGTGACGGAGAAATTTCATGAGGTGATCTGGCTTTCCTTTGTAATGGGGGGCATTGCCTTTCTTCTGGAATTGCTGATCGCCATTCCTCTGGGAATCGTGGCGGCGACGAAGCAGTATTCCAGGGCGGATTATACCATTACGGCGGTGGCTCTGGTGGGAATTTCCCTGCCGACCTTTTTCTTTGCCACACTATTGAAGCTGCTGTTTTCCGTAAAGCTGGGGTGGTTCGATCTGTACGGTATTGTGGGTCGGAATTATACGCAGCTGGATGCCATGGGAAAGTTTTTGGACAAGGCCAACCATCTGGTACTGCCCATTGCCACACTGGTGATCGTGTCGGTGGGTTCGCTGATGCGCTATACCCGTACCAATATGCTGGAGGTGCTGAACTCTGATTACATCCGCACCGCGCGGGCAAAGGGCCTGAGCGAGCACAGAGTCATTTATCACCACGCCTTCCGCAATACGTTGATTCCGCTGGTGACCATCGTGGGCGGCTCCCTGCCGGGGCTGTTTTCCGGCGCTCTGATTACGGAGACGCTGTTCTCCATTCCGGGCATCGGCTACACCTCTTACCAGGCCATGGTGTCCGGCGACGTGCCCTTCTCCATGTTTTATCTGGCGTTTATGGCGGTGCTGACACTGGCTTCCAATTTGATTTCGGATATTCTGTATGCGGTGGTGGATCCCCGCGTGCGTATTTCTTAAAGGAGGGGGAAGAGCATGAGTGATGATATGAAAAATCTGAAAGATATGTCCCCTCTGGACAATGGACGGCCCCTGCGGGCGCAGGATGTGGCCCGGAAGGCCAATGAGCAGCACGTAAAGAAGCTGACGGAGCAGAATAAACCGGATGGCGGCAAAAAGGGAGGGGAGGAGGAATTTTCCCTGAACGATGACCGGCGGGTGAAGGTGCTTTCCCCGGGAGCTCTGGTGGCGAAGCGGTTTTTTCGGAATCGTCTGGCGGTGCTGGGCATGGTGATGTTGATTGTGATGTTTGTGTTTTCCTTTATCGGCGGACTGATCAGCCCCTATGGACAGGATGAGCAGTTTTACACCTACGAGTATATGGTGAAGGAATATGCGGGCGTGGCGCAGAACACGGAGCTGCGGTATACCACGGCGGAGGGCAAGGATTTTGGAAGCCTTCTCCAGGCGAAGGTGCAGATGGCCCTGAATAAGGGACAGACCTCCTTTGAGGAAAAGGGCGTGACCTACGACATTATCGCGGAGGGGGACGATTTCCTTTCCATCACGGCGGACGGAGAGCCTCTGACGGTGGCCAGCCGGGACATTGTGACCTCTGTGGGAGAAGAGCTGAGCTTTGACGTGAAGTTCGGAGCGCTGGTGGCCAGCGCTGAGGGACTGGACAGCTTTGAGGTGGATGGTGCGGAGTATGAGCTGAATGAGGAGGGAGGCATCCTTCTGGACGGCGAAGTGGTGGGAAGTGTGAGCCGCTTTGTGGTGCAGCCCGCCCAGTCGGGAGTCATCATCCCGGGAGGCTTTAAGGAGGCGGTGGCGGAGGCCATCGCGAATGAGGTGGAGGAATTTACCTACACGAATGAGGAGGGAGAGGAAAGCACCTACACCATGACCTGGAAGCCGGCCACGGAGAGCTGGTCTGTCTCCCAGAGTGTGGAAACTTACGTGTATGACCGTTATTCCAAGCCCTCCAAAACCCACTGGCTGGGTACGGACACCAACGGTATGGATATGCTGACCCGATTGATGTACGGCGGCCGGGTATCTCTGATCATCGGCTTTATTGTGGTGGTGATCGAGACGGTGCTTGGCGTGATCCTGGGTGGAATCTCCGGATATTTCGGGGGATGGGTGGACAACCTGATTATGAGAATTGTGGATATTTTCTACTGTATTCCCTCCACGCCGCTGATCATTATTCTGGGTGCGGCTATGGATTCCATGCGGGTGGATCCCCAGATCCGTATGCTTTATCTGATGCTGATTCTCGGCTTCCTGGGATGGCCCAGCATCGCCCGGCTGGTGCGGGGACAGATCCTCTCCCTCCGGGAGCAGGAGTTCATGACGGCCACCGAAGCCTGCGGCATCAGTATCCCCAGGCGGATTTTCCGTCATCTGATCCCCAACGTGATTCCCCAGCTCATCGTGACCTGCACCATGAGCCTTGGCTCCACGATTATCACGGAGGCGACCCTGTCCTTCCTGGGACTGGGTGTAAAATTCCCCTTCGCTTCCTGGGGAAATATTATCAACGATGTAAACAACGCGTTTGTTATGACCCATTACTGGTTTATCTGGATTCCCGCGGGGATCTGCCTGTTGATCACGGTGCTGGGCTTCAACTTCGTAGGCGATGGACTTCGGGATGCCTTTGACCCGAAGATGAAACGGTAAGGGAGGAGAGAATTATGGCGAAGAAACAAGCGGAAGGCTATCTGTCAGCCAAAGAGTCCCGCCGGATTTCCAAGGAGAACCGCCGGATCACGAATGAACTGGAAAAGAAGCGCAAGAGGAAAAATGTGCCGGAATCCGAGTATCTCACTACTATGCGCAGTTCGGAGAACGCGGTGGAGTTTGACAATCTCCACACCTACTTTTTCACGGACGCGGGCACGGTGAAGAGTGTGGACGGCGTTTCCTTTGAGGTGCCCATCGGCAAGACGGTGGGCGTGGTGGGGGAGTCGGGCTGCGGCAAGTCCGTGACCAGCCTGTCCCTGATGCAGCTCATCCAGAGGCCCCAGGGCCAGATTGTGGAGGGGGAGATCCGCCTGAATCTGGGCAGCAAGGCCTACGATATCGCAAAGACGCCCCAGGACAAGATGCAGGGGCTGCGGGGAAATTTTGTGTCCATGATTTTTCAGGAGCCCATGACCTCTCTGAATCCGGTGTTTCGCATCGGGGACCAGGTGGACGAGGTAATCGCTCTTCACAACGGTAAAAATATGAGCAAAGAGGCGGTGAAGGCCCGGACCATCGAAATGCTGGAGATGGTGGGGATCGCCAACAGCGAGGGCGTGTACAGAATGTTCCCCCACGAGCTGTCCGGCGGTATGCGGCAGCGCGTCATGATCGCCATGGCGCTGGCCTGCAATCCCAGGATCATCATTGCCGATGAGCCCACCACGGCGCTGGACGTGACGATTCAGGCCCAGATTCTGGACCTGCTGCGTCAGTTGAAGGATAAGATCAATTCCTCCATCA
>CAZGRM010000195.1:0-6192 GCA_964528295.1 uncultured Lachnospiraceae bacterium | reverse complement strand
GTTGATGTCGCTTTGCAGATTGCAGTAATCGCAGTCCCAGCGAAGATACTCCTGTCCGGCGTCCAGCTTTTTCCAAGCTTCCTTCATCGCCTGTATGGATTCCCGCAGGAAATCTGGCAGGCCGCGCTCCAGATAGCTGTCATCTGCTGGCCGCCCGGTTTCCTGTTGTTCGTCTGACAGCGCCATAATGTCCTCCATGGAGCAATTCAAGGCTTTCGCCAATTGCCGCACCGTCTTTGCGGAGCAGCGTTCCACACTGCTTCGTCCGGCACATATGTCCATAATCGTTGTTTTCGGCACACCGCTGATTTTTGAAAGATGATACTTTGTTATATTTCTCCTGTCAAGATAGGTTTGCAGAGTCATGATCCGGCACCTCCTTTTTCCATAGCTTTCTTACATTATATCGGTATACCGACCTCTCGTCAATAGTTTGCCCGCATTCCGCTGTTGATTTTATCAGACGGTTTTGCTAAACTAAATCTAAAGCATTAAGAATTTCGCGTGAACAAACGGAGGGAAAGAAATGGAAAAGGTATATGTATTTCTTGCGGAAGGATTTGAGGAGATCGAGGGGCTGACTGTGGTGGATATTCTGCGGCGGGCTCAGGTGGAGACGCGGACGGTGTCCATCATGGGGAGGGCCCAGGTGACCGGGAGCCATGGGATCGAGGTGAAGGCGGACGGCGTATTTGAGGAGCTGGATCTGACGGACGGTACCCTCTATGTGCTGCCGGGGGGTATGCCGGGTACGAAGTATCTGGGGGCCCACGAGGGTCTGGCGGAGCTTCTGAAAAGGGCGGACCGGGAGGGAAAACGGATCGCCGCCATCTGTGCCGCTCCCAGTGTCCTGGGCGGCCTGGGACTCCTTCAGGGAAGGACGGCCGTGTGCTATCCCGGCTTTGAGGACAAGCTGACCGGGGCAGAGGTCACCGGAAATCCGGTGGAGGTGTCGGGAAATGTCACCACCAGCCGGGGAATGGGCACCGCCATCCCCTTCGCCCTGTCCCTGGTTTCCCAGCTGAAGGACCCGGAGACGGCTGACGAGCTGGGAAAAGGGATAATTTGGCAGTAAAAACGCCGGCCAGTATACAGCCGACGGGGCGGGTAGGGGACTTTCCAAAACAATTTAAGGGCGCTTTTAGGCGCAGGTGAGATCCACTGCTTACGGAGACTTGAGGACGAAGGCTCTCCTGAGTCCTCTAGTCGCAGTTAGCAGTTAGCTCACCGGAGCCGTTGCCCGGTTTTGGAAAGTTTTCTACCCGACACGGCGGCGTCCGGCTGAACAGTAACGAGTGACAAGAAAAACCTTGAAAACCCTGAAAAAAATACTGGCGTTTTGACCTATTATATGCTATACTGCTTTAATGACTGCATATGTGTGATAAGAGCGGTCTTTTTCGTGTATAAGAGAAATAAGCCCGGTTCCTTTGGCATCGGGATAGAATTAAGGAGGAATACGACACAATGAGTGTACAGGTAGAGAAGCTGGAAAAGAATATGGCGAAGCTGACGATTGAGGTTTCAGCGGAGGAGCTGGAGGCGGCGCTGGAGAAAGCTTATCAGAAGAATAAGAACAAGATTTCCATCCAGGGCTTCCGCAAGGGAAAAGCGCCGAGAAAAATGATTGAGAAAATGTACGGCGCCGGAATTTTCTATGAGGACGCGGCCAATATCCTGATCCCGGACGCCTATTCCAAGGCGGCGGCAGAGTGCGGAGAGGAGATTGTGTCACAGCCGGATATCAGCGTGACCCAGATCGAGAAAGGCCAGCCCTTTATCTTCACAGCGGAAGTGGCGGTAAAGCCTGAGGTGACCCTGGGCGAGTACAAGGGACTGGAGGTAGAGACCGTGGCCGTGACCGTTTCCGAGGAGGAAGTGGACGCGGAGGTAAACAAGGAGAGAGAGAACAACTCCAGAACCATCGATGTGGATGACCGCGCCGTGGAAAAGGGCGACATAATTAAGCTGGATTTTGACGGCTCCGTGGACGGAGTACCCTTCCAGGGCGGAAAGGCCGAGAATTACGATCTGACCATTGGCTCCGGCAGCTTTATCCCCGGCTTTGAGGATCAGCTGGTGGGAGCGAAGCTCGGCGAGGAGCTGGAAGTAAATGTGACCTTCCCGGAGGACTATCACGCGGAGGAGCTGAAGGGCAAGGCGGCCGTATTTAAGTGCAAGGTAAATGAGATCAAGGTGAAGGAGCTTCCCGAGGCGGACGACGAGTTTGCCGCGGAGGTTTCTGAGTTCGATACACTGGCGGAGTACAAGGACGATATCCGTGCTAAGCTTCTGGACCGGAAGACCAAGGACGCGAAGAGAGCGAAGGAGACCCAGGTGGTAGCCAAGGCGGTGGAGAACGCCACCATGGAGATCCCCGACGCCATGGTAAACGAGCAGGTGAGAAGAATGGCGGACGATTTCGGCAGAAGAATGCAGTCCCAGGGGATCACCATGGAGCAGTACATGCAGTTCACCGGCATGACCGCGGAGACTCTGCTGGATCAGATGCGCCCCGAGGCGCTGAAGCGCATTCAGAACAGCCTGGTGCTGGAGGCCATCGCGAAGGCGGAGAATATTGAGATCAGCGACGAGCGTCTGGACGAGGAGGTCGCCAAGATGGCGGAGACCTACAAGATGGAGGCTGACAAGCTCCGGGAGCTGATGGGCGACTACGAGAAGGAGCAGATGAAGAACGATCTGGCGATCCAGGCCGCCGTGGATCTGATCACCGAGGCCGCCAAGGAAGTAGAGACCGTGGAGAACCCGGCGGAGTAAAAGGCGGACAAAGCCGGATAAGGCAATGGCAGTAGACATATGGATTGCGGGGAGGGATTTGCATGAGTCTTGTACCTTACGTCATCCAGCAGACCGGGAGAGGAGAGCGTTCCTACGATATCTTTTCCAGACTGCTGAACGACAGAATTATTTTCCTGGGCGAGGAGGTAAATGATGTGAGCGCCAATCTGGTGGTGGCGCAGCTCCTCTACCTGGAGTCAGAGGATCCGAACAAGGACATTCAGCTTTACATCAACAGCCCGGGCGGCGTCATTTCCGCTGGCATGGCGATTTACGACACGATGAATTATGTGAAATGCGATGTATCCACCATCTGTATGGGGATGGCGGCCAGCATGGGCGCGTTCCTGCTGGCGGGAGGAGCGAAGGGAAAGCGGTTCGCGCTGCCCAACGCGGAGATTATGATCCATCAGCCCTCCGGCGGAGCCCAGGGACAGGCCACGGATATTAAGATTGTGGCAGACAAAATACTTCAGACCAAACGGAAATTGAACGAGATCCTGGCCGCCAACACAGGCCAGCCCTATGAAGTGATCGCCGCGGATACGGAGCGGGACAACTGGATGACGGCGGAGGAGGCAAAGGCCTACGGTCTGATTGACGAATTGGTAACATCAAGATGACTGTGACACTCACAGATCAGAACAGGTAAAACATGGGGCTGTTACAAAGGAGACGTTGTGACAGTCCCAATCTTGGTTATGAATCGTGTGGCGGCAGGCCGCGGCTTGCTCCGGGGCCGCCGCCGTCTTGAACCGTTAAACAATCATGAGGTGAGGAAATGCCGGGAAAAATCATGGAAAAAATCAGATGTTCCTTTTGCAATAAGACAGAGGATCAGGTCCGGAAGCTGATTGCCGGACCAGGCGGCGTCTATATCTGCGACGAGTGCGTGGAAATCTGCTCAGAGATTATTGAGGAGGAGCTGGAGGGAGAGTATGGCGGGGAGGATGAAAACGCCATCAATCTTCTGAAGCCCCAGGAGATCAAAGCCTTCCTGGACGATTACGTGATCGGACAGGACGAGGCGAAAAAGACGCTGGCTGTGTCTGTATACAACCATTACAAAAGAATCACCAGCGGCAAATATCTGGATGTGGAATTACAGAAGAGCAATATTCTGATGCTGGGGCCCACCGGCTGCGGAAAGACCATGCTGGCCCAGACTCTGGCCAGACTGCTGAATGTGCCCTTCGCCATCGCGGACGCCACAGCTTTGACCGAGGCTGGATACGTGGGCGAGGACGTGGAGAACATTCTGCTGAAAATCATTCAGGCCGCGGATTACGATATCAAGAAAGCAGAGTACGGTATCATTTATATCGATGAGATAGATAAAATTACGAGAAAGTCGGAGAACGCCTCCATCACCAGAGACGTATCCGGCGAGGGCGTGCAGCAGGCGCTGCTGAAGATTCTGGAGGGCACAGTGGCCTCCGTGCCGCCCCAGGGCGGCAGAAAGCATCCCCATCAGGAGCTTTTGCAGATCGACACCACCAACATCCTCTTTATCTGCGGCGGGGCCTTTGAGGGCATCGACCGGATCATTGAGGCCAGGATGGACAAGAAGGGGATCGGCTTCAACTCCGAGATCACCCACAAGGAAAAGGGAAATGTGGGAGAGATCCTGAAGAAGGCGCTGCCCCAGGATTTCATCAAATTCGGCATGATCCCCGAGTTTGTGGGACGCGTTCCGGTGGTGGTTTCCCTGGATGAGCTGGACAAGGAGGCTCTGGTGAAGATTCTGACAGAGCCGAAGAATGCCATTGTGAAGCAGTATCAGGGACTGTTTGGCCTGGATGACGTGGAGCTGTCCTTCACGCCGGAGGCCATCGAGGCCATCGCCGACAAGACGATCAAGAGAAAGACCGGCGCCAGAGGACTGCGGGCCATCATGGAGAGTACCATGATGGATCTGATGTTTCAGATTCCTTCGGACGACACCATCGCCACCTGCCTGATCACCAAGGAGACGGTGGAGGGGACCGGAGAGCCGGTGCTGACCTATCGGGAGGCCGTAAAGGGAAGAAGAAAACGCCGCCTCGGCATCATGGAGGAGACGGCGTAAAAGCTGTTTGGGAGGTGCCGCAAATATGACCCGGGCACAGCGCTCCCTCTGCCGCGGCGGCGGAGGGGCTGATGTGTCCGGCGCGTTTTGCGACACTTTTTTTGGCTATCGAGTAAAAAGGTAATTCAGAAGGGATAAAGCATATGAGTGAAGGGATAAGAAATCTGCCGGTGATACCGCTGCGGGGCGTGACGGTGATGCCGGGCATGGTGGTGAATTTTGATATCAGCCGGGTCAAGTCCATCAAGGCGGTGGAGGCGGCCATGGACCATGACCAGATGATTTTTCTGGTCACCCAGCGAAACCCGGAGGACAATTCCGTCGGTCTGGACAACCTCTACGGCGCGGGCGTCATCGCCAGGATCCGCAATGTGGCAAAGCTGCCAAAGGAGCTGGTGCGAGTCATGGCGGAGGGGCAGGAGCGCTGCCGCCTGCTGGCTCTGGAGGAGGAGGGAGCCGGATATCTGGTGGCCCAGGTGGAGGTCTGGGAGGACGGCGAGGCGGAGCTGGACTGGATTACGGAGACAGCCATGTCCAGGGCTTTGAAGGACCTGCTGGGACGGTACGGCCAGCTGAATCAAAAGTTTGGCAAGGATATGCTGCGCCAGCTGGTGGACATTCAGGAGTTTGACCGGCTGCTTCGGGAGGTCTGCGTCCATCTGCCCCTCTATTATCAGCAGAGGCAGGAGCTTCTGGAGACGGCGGACCGGGTGGAGCGGTACGACCGGCTGTGCACCCACATCGCCAACGAGATCGAGATCACCCAGATCCGCAATGCGGTGCAGCAGAAGACGAAGGAGCGGGTGGATAAGAACCAGAGGGATTACATCCTGCGGGAACAGCTGAAGGTGATCCAGGAGGAGCTGGGGGAGGATAATCTGCTCTCCGATGTGGAAAACTACAAGGAGGCGGCCCGGACCCTCACCGCCTCCGATGAGTTAAAGGCAAAGATTCTGAAGGAGGCGGACCGCCTCCGGGGGATCGGCGGCAATTCCGCGGAGAGCTCCGTGCTCCGGGGCTACATCGAGACTCTGCTGGAGCTGCCCTGGGATAAGGTGTCCCAGGACAACCAGGATCTGAAAAACGCGGCCCGGGTGCTGGACGAGGATCACTACGGTCTGGAAAAGGTCAAGGAGCGCGTGCTGGAGTTTCTGGCGGTGCGGACCCTGACAAAGGGAGGGGACAGCCCCATCCTCTGTCTGGTGGGGCCTCCCGGCACCGGAAAGACCTCCGTGGCCCGGTCCATCGCCAGGGCTCTGGGAAAGCAGTACGTCCGCATTTCCCTGGGCGGAGTCCGGGATGAGGCGGAGATCCGGGGCCACAGG
>CAZGRM010000194.1:0-6204 GCA_964528295.1 uncultured Lachnospiraceae bacterium | reverse complement strand
GGGCGTTCACGATGATGTCCAGATCGCCTCCCAGCTTCTCCACGCACTCCCGGAAGCCCTGATAGACGCCCTCTCTCACCGCGAAATTGGCCTTGACACCGTGGCACTTGAAGCCTCTCGCGCAAAATTCCTCCGCCACAGCGTACACCTTATCTGAGGTGCCCACAATCACTACCTCGCAGCCGGCCTCCATCAGGCCCTCCGCCATTCCGTAGCCCAGGCCTCTCGTTCCGCCTGTCACTACCGCCTTTTTCCCTTCGATATGGAATAATTCATTTCCCTTCATTTTTTTGCTCCTTTCTCTATGCTTTTTTGACCGGCTCGCCTACAGCAGGAAGGTGCTGATCGCCGGGATCAATACTACCGCGAAAAATACCACCAGATACCCGATAAAGAAGGGAATCTCACCTTTCACGATCTCACCCATCTTCAATTTCGATACGCTGGCCGCGGAGAAAATATTGACGGCCACCGGAGGCGTCATGGTTCCCACCACGTTGGAGATACACACGATCATTCCAAAATGGATCGCGTCGATTCCCAGAGAGCTGGCGATGGGCCAGAGCACCGGAACCAGCAGCACCGCTGTGGCGATGCCCTCCAGGAAGGTACCGAACAGCAGCAAAATCAAGGCGATGATCAGGCTGAACATGGTGGGATTCAGGTTCATCCCGATGATGCCGTTTACCATGCTCTCGGAAATTCCGGAGAAGGTGAACAGCCAGGAGAAGGCGGTGGAGGTGGCCACGATGAACAGCACCATCGCGGCATTTTTGGCGGAATCCAGAATGATGGGTACCAGATCCTTCACCGACAGCTCCTTGTAGATAAACATTCCGGCGATCAGCGCCCACACGACGGCCACCGACGCGGATTCCGTGGGGGTCAGCAGACCGCTGTAGATGCCGCCCAGGATGATGATCGGCAGCATCAGGGCCGGGATGGCCTTCACAAAGTTCACGGCAAATTCCTTCAGGGTGATCTTCATCTCCGCCTTGGGCCAGTTTTCCTTTCTGGCAAAGAAGAGCACCACCACCATGAGCGCCACCATGATGATCACACCGATGGCCATACCGGATTTAAACATATCGCCCACCGAGGCTCCCGTCATGGTGCAGTACACCACCATGATGATGCTGGGCGGGATGATGGGTCCAAGGCCTCCCGCCACCACCAGCAGTCCGGCGGTCCGGTCCTTGGGATAGCCGATTCTCACCATATCCGGGTAGAGCATGGAGCCGATGGCGATTACCGTAGCCGGCGCGGAGCCGGACAGAGCGGCGAAGAAGGCGCTGGCCAGAATCAGGGCCAGGGACATACCGCCCCGTACACCGCCCACCATGGAGTTTGCCAGGTCCACCAGTCTCCTGGAGATACCGCCCTTTGTCATCAGATTTCCCGCCAGAACGAAGAAGGCGATGGCCATCAGTGAGGTGGACTCCAGACCTCCGAAAATCCGCTGGGGAATCACCGCCGTGGTGATGGCAAAGTCCGGGCTGAACAGGATCGCCGACATGGTGGCCGCTCCAAGGGCCATAGCCACCGGTACCCCGGCGATCAAAAATAACGCAAAGCAGCCAAATAGTAATATCCCTGTCATACTGTCTCCTCCCCCTTATTCTGTATCATAGAAATCACCAGACCCACCGTCTCCACGGTCTGTACCAGAGTGATCATGGCAAAGCTGATCACCATAGCGCCGTAGGGAACCGCCATTGTGATTCCCAGAGCCGCCGACACCTGTCCCGTCCGGATCTGGATGTCCAAAAGCTGCATACCGCCCATGAACACTCCGGCGGAAAAGAGCACCACCACCAGCTTGGCCAGGATCTGAATTACTTTTTTTCCTCTCCCGTGAAGCTTATCCACCAGAGCGGTCACCGCGATCTGTGTGCCGTCCCGCAGTCCCACCTCTGTGCCGATCAGCACCATGTAGATCATGCAGTACACCGCGGCCTCGTCAAACCAGGAGATGGGCAGCTTAAAAATATTACGATTGACCACCTGCGCGAAGGACGCGCATACCATGATGACAAAGGTGACGACCATGATGAGATTCTCCAGCTTTGTCAAACCATTCAATACCTTTTTCATTTTCTCTTTCCCTCCTTTTTACGGATTTTCCGCGATCACCTGATCGATTGCCGCCTGCCACTCCGGGTCAAAGCTGAAGCCCTTCTCCGCGGCCAGCTCCCGGTAGGCCTGCTGGAGGGTTTCCACATCGATCTCGTGGAAGGTCACGCCCTTCTCCTCCTCCAGGATCTTCGTCGCGTCCTCGTTGGCCTGCTTCAGCAGAGCCCGCTCCTCATTGTAGCCCCGCTCCACCGCCTCCAGGAAGGTCTCTCTTAGCTCCTCCGGAATCCGGTTCCAGGCATGATCGGACATACTGACCACGATATACACGAAGGCGTGATTGGTGTAGGTGATATCCTTTGTCACCTCATAGAAGCCATTGTTCAGGCAGTTGCTGATGGCATTTTCGCAGGCGTCGATGGTTCCCTGCTGCAGCGCCGTAAACTGCTCGCTGGCCGCCATGGAGGTGGGAATCGCTCCGAAGGCCTCAAAGGCCACCATATGATAGGAGTTCTGCATGGTCCGAATCTTGACGCCGTGGAAATCATCGATGGAGGTAATGGCCTTCTTTGAAAATACATTTCGGAAGCCGGACTCCATATATCCGATCACGTGAAGATTCAGCCGGTCCAGCGCCTCCCGCTCCACCAGCTCTCCCACCGGCCCGTCCACCGCGGCGTGGGCCTGATCCTCATTGGTGAACAGGAAGGCCTGATCCAGAATGCTCATCTCAGGAATCCACTGTGTCAGCACGGAGTTCGCGCAGGTGACAATATCGATGCCGCCCAGCATGGCCAGCTCCACCGTATCCCGCTCCGCTCCCAGGGTACCTCCGGCCATCACCTCGATCTGGATTTTTCCGTCCGTGGCCTTCTCCACTTCCTCCGCGATCTTTCTCGCTCCCTCCGCCTGGGCGGAGGAATCCGCGTCCGCCACAGCCATCTTGAAGTGGATCACCGAATCCTCCGACGCCTGGCTTTCAAAGCCGCCAAAGGAAAACACCGTCAATGCCCCGGCCAACAGCGCCGCCATTCGTCTCGTTTTCTTTTTTATCATTGTCTCTTTTCTCCTTCCGATTGGTCTGTTCCCTCTCTACGGGGTTTGCAGCGCTCCGTCCTTCCGCCTCGTCTGGGTCCAGGTGGTCACCGTGTTCTCGCAGGGATACTTTGCCGCTTCCTCCTCATTGAGGTCCACCCCAAGACCCGGCCGGTCGTTGGCGTACACGTAGCCGTTCCGGTATTCCGGAAGCCCCGGGAACACCTCCAGCAGCGCGCCCCTGGGACCCTTCAGCTCCTGAATCACAAAATTGGGAGGCTCAATGCCGGACCACTCCTGAACTCCGAAGTTCTGGGCCGCCAGATCAATGTGGATATTCGCGGCGTGGGCCAGCGGCGACATATCTCCCGGGCCGTGCCATGCGGTCCTGACGCCGAACTGCTCCGCGAAGATTTGCAGCTTTCTCGCCGGCGTGATACCTCCCACCTGGCTGATATGTACCCGGATGAAATCGATCAGATGCTCCGCGATCAGCCGTCTCCATTCCGCCGGATTGTTAAACAGCTCTCCCTCCGCGATGGGAATGCTGGTCTGGCGGCGCAGCTCTCTCAGCCAGTCGGTCTGCTCGATGGGCACCGGATCCTCCAGGAAAAACAGATCATAGGGCTCCAGCAGTCTGGCCAGCCGGATGGCCTCAATGGGAGCGATTCTCTCATGAACATCATGGACCAGATTCATCTCATAGCCAATCTTCGCACGAATCCCCTCAAACAGCTTCACCGTGTTCCGAATATAGGACTTGGAGTCCAGATAGACGCCGGGCAGGGCTCCCTCCGGAGCGGAGGAGGGCGTGTTCCCGTAGGATTCCCCGCCGTATCCGCCGCACTGGCAGCGAATCGTCTGGATCCCCATCTCCTTGAATCTCAGGATGTTGTCACACAGCTCCTCCAGATCTCTGCCGTCCGCGTGGCGGTACACCGGGATCCCCGCTCTGACCTTTCCCCCAAACAGCTGATACACCGGCATATTGGCCAGCTTTCCCTTGATATCCCACAGCGCCATGTCAATCCCTGAGATCGCGTTATTTTCAATGGGACCGTTTCTCCAGTATCCATTCTGGTGCATGAGCTGCCACAGCTCCTCAATGTTCTCTGCGTCCCTCCCCACCAGCAGCGGCTTGAGATACTCCTCCACCAGGTGCCGCACGGTGAGATGACGGTAGGCAAAGGTGGCGCAGCCCAGACCATAAAGTCCCGGCTGATTTGTTTCCACCTTGACAACTACGAGATTAATCCCCTCCGGGGCGGTGCAGATCACTCGTATGTCTTTGATTTTTACTGCCATTTTTTCTCCTCCTTTTTAACTTGTTACTCATCATACAAGTTTGGGCCAATGGTTGGCGCATAACCGGAATACCGGGGCGGCCCGCGTTCCGGCCGCAAGCCGCCTTCCATCTGTCCGCTACGAAAGCCTGCGCATCGCCGCGTCCAAATGCCGGTACATCCTGTCATGCGCCTCCTGCGGGTCCCTTTCCCGGAACGCCTCCAGAATCGCAGTGTGATGAAACAGTCCGGACTCATACCCAAAGATCCGGTTCATCTGCTCATGATTTCGCTTTGTCTCCGTAAAAACCTTGTGGAGACTTTTCTCCAGAAGTGGATTCCCCGACGTCCTGCTGATCACCTCGTGGAATTTCAAATCAGCCCGGACAAACTTCTCCCGGTCTCCCTGAAACATTTTCATCTGCTCCAGATAGGCCTCCAGGGCCGCTATGGTCTCCTCCGTGCAGTTTCTCACCGCCAGCCTGCTGGTCTCCGGCTCCAGAATCCGCCGGAACTCCAGTACCTTCCAGATATCCTGGCAGTCCTCGGAGGTAATCCTGTTCCCCGCCTCATCCCAGCTCTCCACCTGGCCGTTGATCAGAAAAGTGCCCTTTCCCTGGTAGCTCTTCACTACCCCCAGCCCCGCCAGGTACTGCAGGGCGGTGCGGATGCTGGAGCGGCTCACGCCCAGCTCCTCCACCATCTGATTCTCCGACGGTATCTTTTCGCCCACAGTCCAGATCCCGGACTCGATATTCTGCTTCAGATATTCCACCACCTGGTTTGTCACACTTACATTTTGAATCTTCATTCTGCTCTTCCTTTGCTGCCGCCAACTTGTCAGACAAGTGATAAGTTCATTATATCCCGATTTTCTATTCTGTCAACAGAAATTGGCCTTTTTTTCCGCTCAGGAAGCATTTTCGTGAATTTCTCCAGTTTTCGCCCCGCAAATTTGTCTATCATGTCCTGTAGACCTGGAGCCGAGCCTCAGTGGCCGGCGCCATATGCCCGGCAGCGCTCCAGGAACCATTCATGAATCCGATTGTCCGGATCCAGCTCCGGGTGGAAGGACAGGCCGAACTGGTCCTTGTACCGCACGGCCACGATCTTTCCCTCCACCTTGGCCAGAATCTCCACGTCCTCCTCCGCCTCCTGGATATAGGGCGCCCGGATGAAGGTCATGGGAACCTTTCCCAGGCCCTTCATTTCCTCGATGGTGTGAAAGCTGCCCAGCTGGCGGCCGTAGGCGTTTCGTTTCACCTGGACCGGCAGGGTACCGAAGTAGACGTGATCGTCGTTGGTCAGCTTCCTGGCCAGCAGGATCAACCCGGCGCAGGTGGCCAGCACCGGCATTCCCTCCGCGATCTTCTCTTTCAGGGGCTCAAACATCCCAAGCTCCCGCAGAAGCTTTCCCTGCACGGTGCTCTCCCCGCCGGGAAGCACCAGACCGTCAAAGGGCGCCTCCAGGTCCTCCCTCTGCCGCAGCTCCAGGCACTCCGCCCCCAGAGCCTCCAGCTTTTGCCGGTGCTCCGCAAAGGCGCCCTGGAGGGCAAGTATCGCCACCCTCATATTATTTGCCCCTCTCTGCCATCAGAAGCTGGATCTCCTGCTCGTTGATTCCCACCATGGCCTCGCCCAGGTCCTCGGACAGCTCCGCCAGCACCTTGCTGTCCTGGTAATTGGTCACCGCCTTGACGATGGCGGCGGCGCGCTTTTTCGGGTCTCCCGACTTAAAGATGCCGGAGCCCACGAAGACGCCCTCCGCGCCCAGCTGCATCATCAGCGCCGCATCCGCCGGGGTGGCCACGCC
>CAZGRM010000193.1:0-6302 GCA_964528295.1 uncultured Lachnospiraceae bacterium | reverse complement strand
TAGGCCTTCAGCTTGTTGATCAGCCCGATGCCCCGGCCCTCCTGGCGCATATAGAGGATGACGCCCCGGCCCTCCCGCTCCACCATGCGAAGGGCGGTCTGAAGCTGTTTTCCGCAGTCACACCGCAGGGAACCGAAGGTATCCCCGGTAAGGCACTCCGAGTGAACCCGGCACAAAATATTTTCCCCGTCGCCGATCTCCCCCTTCACCAGCGCCACATGATGTTCTCCCGTGATATCATTGACGTAGCCGCAAATCTTAAAATGTCCGTACTGGGTGGGCAGATCGGCGCAGGCTTCCCGGACCACATGCTTTTCATGGACCCGGCAGTAATCCTGCAGCTCCTTGATGGTGATGAATTTCAAACCATGTCTCTTCGCCAGCCTCCAAAGCCCCGCCGCGCGCATCATGGTACCGTCCTCCTCCATCACCTCACAGCAGATCCCGCACTCCTCCAGGCCCGCCAGACGCATTAAATCCACCGTGGCCTCCGTATGGCCGTTTCTCTCCAGCACGCCTCCCGCCCGGGAGATCAGCGGAAACACATGGCCCGGGCGGCGAAAATCCTCCGGCCTTGCGCTCTCATCGACACATTTCCTCATGGTGTAGGACCGCTCCTCGGCGGAAATTCCTGTGGAGGTGTCCACATGATCCACCGACACCGTAAAGGCGGTGCCGTGATTGTCCGTATTCTCTGCCACCATGGGCGGAAAATTCAGCCGCTCCGCCAGAGCCCGGCTCATGGGGGTGCAGATCAGCCCCTTGGCGTGGCAGGCCATGAAATTAATATTTTCCCTGGTGGCAAACCGGGCGGCGCAGATCATATCCCCCTCGTTTTCCCGGTCCGGATCATCGGTCACCAGGATAATCCTGCCGGCCCGCAGCTCCTCCAGAGCCTCCTCAATGGTATTGTATCTTTCCTCCATCTGTTACCTCCTTCTTCTGTTCAGAAGCCCCATTCTTCCAGTAGCTCCATGGTAATGCCCCGCCCCTGCGGGGAATCCTGGTCTGCCGCCTGTTGTTTTCCAAGCCCCAGCAGCTTTTCCACGTATTTTCCGATCAGGTCCGTCTCCAGATTGACCAAATCCCCGGGGCTTCGGCCAAGGAGTGTGGTCTCCTCCCCGGTATGGGGAATCACGGATACCTGAAACTGGATCTCCCCCACGGACGCCACCGTCAGACTGATCCCGTCCACGCAGACGGAGCCCTTCTCCACGATCAGCCGCAGCAGCTCCCCGGAGGCCTCCACCGTCACCCAGACCGCGTTTTCCTCCCGCCTCAAGCTTTTCACTCTCCCGGTGCCGTCGATGTGGCCCGACACCAGATGCCCGCCAAATCTGCCGCCCGCCGCCATGGCCCGCTCCAGATTCACCGGATCGCCGGGCCTCAGGGCGGCCAGATTGCTCCTCCGGGCCGTCTCCGCCATCACGTCCGCAGTGAAGCCGTCGTTTTGGAGGGAGATCACGGTGAGGCAGACGCCGTTCACCGCTATACTGTCCCCGATCCTGGTTCCCTCCAGCGCCTTCTTCGCCTTTATGGAAATTCTGCCGGAGGAGCCGCTGAGGTCAAGCCGCTTCACCCTGCCCAGCTCCTCTATGATTCCGGTAAACATGCCGCCCGCCTCCTTTCCTGCCGCAGGCCCTGATTCTCCACCGCATACTCCAGCAGCAGATCCTCCCCGATCCGCTCCATCCGGGTGAGCCGGAGCTTCACCGCCTCATCGATCCGGTCCGCCCCGATGCCGGCCACCGGGGACAGGGCCTCCCGTCCGCCAAAAAGCTTCGGCGCCACAAAGGCCTTGATCTCCTTCACGATCCCGGCCCGAAGGGCGCTGTCATTCAAAGTACCGCCCCCCTCGATCAAAAGGCTGTCGATGCCCCGCTTCCCCAAAAGCTCCATCAACGAGAACAGATCCACCTGCCCCCGCCCGTCGGGAACCGGCAGGATCTGAATGCCGAGATCCATAAGCCTCCGGGCCTTCCCGCTGGCCCCAAGCTCCCGCAGGGAAAGGCCGCAGGCCACCAGCGTCTCATACTGCCCTGCGGTCCTGCAAATCCGGCTGTCGAGGGGCAGCCGCAGCCTGCTGTCACAGATGACCCGGATGGGCTGCCGGAAGGGAGCCGACGCTCCTGTCTTCGTCGGGGCCCCTTCCTCCCGAATCCGCTCTGATTCCGGCAAAGCTTCCGCCTCATTTCTCCCCGGGGAAACTTCATTCAGCCGCACATTCAGCATCGGATCGTCCGCCAATACGGTCCCGATCCCGGCCAGAACCGCCATGTACTCACCGCGCATCCGATGTACCCGTTTCCTCGCTTCCTCCCCGGTGATCCACTTCGAATCCCCCCGTTTCGTCGCAATCTTTCCGTCCGCCGTCATGGCGTACTTCATCACCACATAGGGGCGGCCTGTGGTGATGTAATGGAAAAATACCGGGTTCAGCGCGTCGCACTCCGCCCTCATAAAATCCTCCGACACCTCCACTCCGGCCGCCCGCAGCATCGCCGCTCCCTTCCCGGCCACCAGGGGATTCGGATCCCGGGAACCGATCACCACCCGGCGGATCCCCTGCTCCAGGATGGCTTCGGTGCAGGGCGGCGTCTTCCCGTAATGGCAGCAGGGCTCCAGGGTCACGTAGAGGGTCGCTCCCCGGGCAGATTCCCGCAGAGAGCGGATCGCGTTTCGCTCCGCGTGAAGCTCCCCGTACCGGGCATGATAGCCCTCCCCGATGATCCGCCCCTCCTTTCCAATGACGGCCCCCACCAGAGGATTGGGATTGGTCCAGCCCCGCCCTTTCCCCGCCAGCTCAATCGCCCGGGCCATAAAATCACGGTCTGTCACTTTCTCACTTCCTTTTTCAATTTTTCCAGAAAAAAAAGGGATTTTACCAATGGGAAACGCAGGAAGACCTTTCCTGCCAAAAGAAAAGCTCTGAAAACGGCCACCACCATTTCAGAGCATCGATCACACAAAAACATACAAAAAATACATTTCTGCCTCATCATCTTCTCCCATCCAGACTATACTGTCGGCTCCGGAATCACACCGGATCATGCGTCCGTCATCGGTTTTTCCCATGACATCCGCTCGCGGGCTGTACCGCCGGTAAGGACTTTCACCTTGCCCTGAAGATTTCTGTCGGGGATATTATACTGGATAACCGGAAAATTGTAAAGAAAAACATTTCCTTGCTTTTCTATTTCCACACATTTATAATGAAAGAAAAGAAAGGACAGGAGGTAAAAAAATGAAAAAATTAGCCTTTGGTCTCATGAGGCTTCCTCTGCTGGATTCGGAGGACAATACCAGCATTGACCTGACAAAGGTCTGTCAAATGGTGGACAAATTCATGGAAGCCGGCTTTACCTATTTTGATACGGCGGCTCCCTACCACGGAAAGCACAGTGAAATCGCGTTCCGGGAGTGCGTGGCGAAGCGGTATCCCCGGGAAGCCTACACTCTGACCGATAAGCTGACTCTGAACATGGTGGAGTCAAAGGAAAAGCTGCCGGAGTTTTTTGAGGGACAGCTGGAGCGAAGCGGGGTGGACTATTTTGATTATTACTGGCTTCACGCCCTGAATCACAAGTCGTTTCAGCGGGCCGAGGAGATGGGCGCCTTCGCCTTCGCCGCGGAGAAGAAGGCGGAGGGCAGGGTAAAGCACATCGGATTTTCCTTCCACGACACCGCCGAGGTGCTGGATGAGATTCTGACAAAGCATCCGGAGGCCGAATTTGTCCAGCTCCAGATCAATTATCTGGATTGGGAGGATCCGGAGATCCAGTCCCGGAAATGCTATGAGGTGTGCGTAAAGCACGGGAAAAGGGTGATGGTGATGGAGCCCGTGAAGGGCGGCCTGCTGGCCAATATCCCCGATGAGGCGAAGGAGCTGCTGAAAAACGCCGCGCCGTCCCTGTCTCCCGCCTCCTGGGCCATCCGTTTTGCCGCCTCCCTGGAGCAGGTGGAGACGGTACTCAGCGGCATGAGCACCGCAGAGCAGGTGGAGGATAATACTTCCTACATGAAGGATTTCCAGCCTCTTACGGAGGAGGAAAAGCGGCTTCTGGTGAAGGTGGTGGAGATCATCAAATCAAAAGAGTCCATCCCCTGCACCGCCTGCCGCTACTGCGTGGAGGGCTGCCCCCAGAAAATCGCCATCCCGGAGTATTTCAAGCTGATGAACAATATCAGCAAATTCGGAGCATCCCAGCTGGCAAACGCCAAACGTTCCTATGCGAATCTCCTCTCCCAGGACCACGGCAAGGCCTCCGAGTGCCTCCAGTGTCTCCAGTGCGAGGGCCAGTGCCCCCAGCATCTGAACATCACTACATACCTGGAGGAGGTGGCAAGGACCCTGGAATAGGCCCCGCCGCGTCACGGAGCGTTGATGAAGCAGGAGGGAGCTGATTTACTCCTATCCCTCTCACGCCACCGCAAGTACCGTTCGGTACACGGCGGTTTCCATCCTTGGCGCTCACAGACTGATAAGCCGTGGCCAGATCAAAAAAGCCGCTGTTTATCAGTCTTTTTTTGCACTTCATCCGGTTTCATTACAAGATCTTCCTTATTTGACCTACCCACGGGTCAATCCGCGGTTACCAATTCCGCTCCGCCAGTCGAATCAAACTGTATCTCCATGTTAGGCGGCATGGCCGGTAAGCCGAGGTTCACAGCCGTTCCCCAGGAAAATCGCTTTCAGTGATTTTCAAATTCGTTTGCCACCGTTTCCAGCAGCTTGCGGATATGTAAATGCTGGGGACAGGCTTTTTCGCACCTGCCGCATTTGACGCACTCCGAGGCTTTTCCCTTTCCTCCGCCGGTATGCACCACATTGTAGTAATAGTCGGCGTTCCAGTCGTGATAAATCTGCTTGGTATTCATCACCGCGAACAGGTCGGGAATGGAAATCCGCTTCGGACATCCGGCCACACAGTAGCGGCAGGAGGTACAGGGAATCAGATTCATAGACTTAAAAATCTCCTGAACCCGGCACACCGCGGCCAGTTCGCAGTCCGATAGGGGCTGAAAATTCTTCATATAGCTGATATTGTCCTCCATCTGGGCCATATCGCTCATACCGGAAAGCACCATCCGAATCCCCTCAAACCCGGCGGCAAAGCGGATCGCGTAGCTGGCGGGACTTCCACCCTGTAGCTCCTCAAACACAGCCCTTGCGTTTTCCGGCAGATTGACGAGATTTCCGCCCTTGACCGGTTCCATGACAATGACCGGCTTGCCAAATTTCCGACAGACCTCGTAGCACTTGCGGCTTTCCACCGCCGGGTCATCATAGTCCACATAATTGAATTGAATCTGTACCACTTCAATCAGTGGGTATTCTGTCAGAATCTGCTCCAAAACCTCGGCCCGGTCATGAAAGGAAATGCCGAAATGGCGGAATTTTCCCTCCGCCATCATTTCCAGAGCGGTTTCATAGGCGCGGCACTTTTTGAAATAGGCAAAGTTATCCGCACCCTGGGCGTGCATCAGATAAATATCAAAATAGTCCACGCCGCAGGCTGCAAGCTGGCTCTCAAAAAACGGGCGGATGTCCTCCTGCTTTTTGAAAAAGAAATTCGTCAGCTTATTGGTCAAAATATAGCGATCACGGGGATAACGGCTGGTAAGGCAGTCCCGAAGCGCAGTTTCACTTTTGCCGCCCAAGTATCCATGAGCCGTGTCGAAATAATTAAATCCGTTTTCCAGAAACGTATCCACCATCCGGCACATCTCGTCCTTGTCGACCTCGCCGTCCTTCATGGGCAGGCGCATACATCCAAAACCAAAGTTCTTTTTTACGTGTTCAAAACAGGCACTCATTTTGCTCCTCCTATTGTCTTGCGTTTCTCCTTGTTGACTTTTTTGTGGTGGGTTGATAAGATACTCTTGCAAGCTCAACTACAATATACAACTTAAAGTCAACTTTAAGTCAAGAGACTTTCAAAAAAATTTTTAAGGAGCTTTCTTTTATGTTCTATACGGTTGGAGAAATGGCAAAAAAACTTAACGTAGCGCCTTCCACGCTGCGATACTATGACAAAGAGGGACTTTTACCCTTTGTAGAACGTTCCGGCGGCGGGATCCGCATGTTTCAGGATTCCGATTTTGAATGGCTGTCCATGATTGAATGTCTGAAAAAAACAGGGATGCCTCTGAAAGAGATCAAGCATTTTATTGACTGGTGCATAGAAGGCGATTCCACCATTGACCAGAGGCTCGCCTTAATTAACAGACGGCGGGAAGCCGCGCTGCGACAATTAAAGCAGGTACAGGATACTTTGGATACGCTTGACTACAAGCGTTGG
>CAZGRM010000192.1:0-6344 GCA_964528295.1 uncultured Lachnospiraceae bacterium | reverse complement strand
CCAGAGGTAACCAAGAAGAAAACGCCGGAAGCCGCATAAATACTGGGAAAAATGGGTTTGTAACACGAGTTCGATTCTCGTCTACTCCATAAAACAGGATGGCAGAGGCCCTTGATTTTACAGCGTTTTTCAAGGGTATGCGATTCTCACATAACCCAGAGGTAGATAATAAGTAGAAAGATATTTATTCAAGGTAACACGTGAGTATTGTTTTGAATAAGTGTCTTTTTTATTATGCGTTCACTCCTATACTATTTTCTTTATTTCGGGAGTGGCAAAATGATCATCTAAATTTTCTCTGTGATCTTATACATTGAGTACATGATGTTTTTTTGCCCTTGCGTCATCCTGCTGATTAATCTATAATTATATTATCTGTGGAAGAATTTAACAGAGAAAAGCAAAGTGGAATGAAAAATAGTCCATTTTCCAGATGGGAAAAGCTATTTGAAGAAGCTGACTTAGAATAAAGGAGGGATAGATTTATGTCATTAGCGCAGGAAAAAGTTTACACGATTGAGGACATTTATAATCTCCCGGAAGGTGTCAGAGCGGAGTTAATAAACGGCCAGATTTATTATATGGCTCCGCCTAATAGGAGGCATCAACGACTTATCTTGAATCTGAGCCGGGAAATTGCGGACTATATTGACAAACAAGGTGGATCCTGTGAGGTTGATATCGCCCCGTTTGCGGTATTTTTGAATGAGAATGATACAAATTACGTGGAGCCGGACATTTCCGTCATTTGTGACCTTAACAAACTGACGGAAAAAGGATGTGACGGGGCTCCGGATTGGATCATCGAAGTGGTGTCACCGGGCAGCCGGAAAATGGATTATTTCGTAAAGCTTTTTAAATACCGTTCTTCTGGTGTGCGTGAATACTGGATTGTGGATCCGGAGAAGGACCGCATAATGGTATACAATTTTGAGGCGGAAACAACGGAAGAGTATTCCTTCGGGACTCCGGTTCCCGCAGGGATCTATGAAAGTTTTTTCATTACGGTAGAATAATACAACAGGAAAACCTACGGAAGTATGCTTCTTGACAATCATGTAAATGAAATTATAATAAAAGAGCAAACGGGTCATACGGATTAGCTGTACGGAGAAATACGATTGCGGGAGTAGAAACGCATTGACCAAATAATTGCCGCTGTTAGCGCTATACCAGATTTTATGGCAAAATAGGTAACCAAGGGAAAGCCGCATAAATACTGAGGTAATGGGTTCTCGTCTACTCCATAATCTGTCATGAGGCCTCTCATGACATACCCTTGCGTCAGCAAGGGTTTTTGTTTTTTGAAAATCATAATGTCTGGTCACAGAATGAACAAATGTTTTCAGTAAGATAGGAAAAAACAGTCTGTGAAGGGAGAGCAGGATATGGAACGTTTGAAGATACTTGTGGTGGATGATGAGAGCAGGATGCGGAAGCTGGTCCGGGATTTTTTGGTGAAGAAGGATTTTGACGTGCTGGAGGCCGGGGACGGGGCGGAGGCGGTGGACCTCTTCTTTGGGACAAAGGATATCGCCATGGTGATTCTGGACGTCATGATGCCGAAGATGGACGGCTGGCAGGTGTGCCGGGAGCTGAGAGCCTACTCCCAGGTGCCTATCATCATGCTGACGGCCAAGAGCGACGAGCGGGACGAGCTGCTGGGCTTTGAGCTGGGAGTGGACGAGTATATTTCAAAACCCTTCAGTCCCAAGATTCTGGTGGCCCGGGTGGAGGCGATCCTTCGCCGGACGGGGGGACTTTCCCCGGAGGATGTGCTGAAGGCCGGAGACATCGAGATCAACAAGGCCGCCCACGAGGTGACCATCGCCGGGAGACAGGTGGAGCTGAGCTACAAGGAGTTTGAGCTTCTTTCTTATTTTGTGGAGAACCAGGGCATCGCCCTGTCCAGGGAAAAGATTCTGAACAGCGTGTGGAATTATGATTATTTCGGCGACGCCAGAACCATTGACACCCACGTGAAGAAGCTGCGGAGCAAGCTGGGAGACCGGGGCGATTACATTAAGACCATCTGGGGCATGGGCTACAAATTTGAGGTGGAGAGCTAAGGATTATGAATATGTCGATCAGGAAACAGCTTACGGTGATCTTTGTGGGTATGATCTCGGCGATGTTTCTGGCGAATTATCTGTTGAATACCTTTTTGCTGGAGGATTTTTATTATATGCGGAAGCAGCGGGTGCTGCTGGACGCCTATGAGCTGCTGAACGAGAATATCACCGATGTGGGCCGGCTGCCGGAGGAGACGAAGGAGGAGCTGAACGAGATCTGTACCTCCAATATCATCACCCTGCTGGTGACTGACTCCAACTATAATGTGAAGATCTGGAACAATGATGTATTTGTGGATCAGGCCTTGCGGAAGGTCATCGTGGGCCGGCTGAACGGCTATCGCATCGGGCTGGAGAACAACGAGGGAGCCACGGTGCTGGAGACCACGGACTCCTACACGATTCAGAGAAAGTACGACGAGGATATGGGCGTGGAGTATCTGGAAATGTGGGGAGAGCTGGGGAAGGGCTTCAATTTTATGATGCGCTTCAATGTGGAGGGGATCCAGGAAAGCGTCCGGGTTTCCAGCGAGTTCATTAAATATATTTGTCTGACCGGGATTGTGCTGACGGTGATCATTGTGCTGTGGGTGTCAAAGTGGGTGACCAGGCCGCTGCATGAGCTGACGGAGCTGTCCAAGCGGATGGCGGATCTGGACTTTGACGCGAAGTACACCAGTGGAGGGAAAAACGAGATCGGCCAGCTGGGAAAGCATTTCAATCAAATGTCGGAGAATCTGGAAAAAGCTTACTCCCAGCTTATGACCGCCAACAATGAGCTACAGAAGGACATCGAGAAGAAAGAAAAAATTGACAATATGAGAAAGGAATTTCTCTCCAATGTTTCCCATGAGCTGAAAACTCCCATCGCCCTGATCCAGGGCTATGCGGAGGGGCTGGCGGAGTGCGTCAATGATGACGCGGAGAGCCGGGAATTTTACTGTGAGGTCATCATGGACGAGGCCGGGAAGATGAACAACATGGTCCAGAAGCTGCTGACGCTGAATCAGCTGGAATTCGGCAATGATCAGGTGGTGGTGGAGCGCTTTGACATTGTGACTCTCATTCGGAATAAGATTCAGTCGGTATCTATTCTGGCGGATCAGAAGGAAGCCGCCATCACGTACCAGGGCAGCGATACGGCGCCGGTGTGGGGAGATGAGTTCAAGATCGAGGAGGTGCTGACCAACTATCTGAGCAATGCTCTGAATCATGTGGAGGGAGAGCGCCGCATCCAGGTAAGGACAGAGCAGACCGGAGAGATTGTCCGGGTTTCGGTGTTTAATACGGGCGAGACCATACCGGAGGATGATATCGGACAGATCTGGGATAAGTTTTATAAGGTGGACAAGGCCAGGACCCGGGAATATGGGGGCAGCGGAGTGGGGCTGTCCATCGTGCGGGCCATCATGGAGGCCCACCATCAGCGCTACGGCGTGAAAAACCGGGCGGATGGGGTAGAGTTCTGGTTTGAGCTGCGAAATGGCAATATGCCGGCGGAGAGCGAGGAAAAGCAGGATTTCAACGGGGAGCTTCCGGGAACAGAGGATGTGACGCCTTCGGCGGCGGAGAGCGGCGGGAGAGAAATGAGACAGGGAGAAGAGGGAAATGAGTAAGGTAATCGTGATCGGCGGCGGAGCGGCGGGGATGATGGCGGCCGTGACCGCGGCGGAGCGGGGCCATGAGGTGACGCTGCTGGAGAAAAATGAGAAGCTGGGAAAGAAGCTGTATATCACAGGAAAGGGCCGGTGCAACCTGACCAACGACTGCGAGGTGGAGGAGCTGCTGCGGGCTGTCTGCGTGAACCGCAAATTTTTGTACAGCGCCTTCTACGGATTCACCAGCCAGGACACCATCCGTTTTTTTGAGGAGTCCGGGATGAGGACAAAGACGGAGCGGGGAAACCGGGTATTTCCGGTGTCGGACCACTCCTCGGATGTGATCGCTGCCCTGAGCCGCCGGCTGGGGCGGGACGGCGTGCGGGTGCGCCTTCACTCGGAGGTGTCGGAGGTGCTTGTGGACGGTGAGAAGGGCGCGGCAGGAGTACGCCTGACGGACGGTTCCCGGCTGGCGGCGGAGGCGGTGATCGTGGCTACGGGAGGGATTTCCTACCGGACCACCGGATCCACCGGGGACGGTTACCGGTTTGCGGCAAAGACGGGCCACACGGTGACGGAGCTGTCTCCCTCCCTGGTGCCTCTGGAGACGGAGGGGGACTGGGCCGGGCGGCTTCAGGGGCTCTCCCTCAGAAACGTGGAGGTGTCCATTTTTGACGGGAAAAAGGAGCTGTACCGGGAGTTCGGGGAGATGATGTTCACCCACTACGGAGTGACCGGGCCGCTGATTCTCACCGCCAGCAGCGTGATTCAGAAGAAGCTGAGGGACCGTCCGCTTTCTCTTTTCATTGATCTGAAGCCGGCGCTGACAGAGGAGCAGCTGGACGCACGGATCCTGAGAGAGTTTGACGCAGCTTTGAACAAGCAGTTTAAAAACGTGCTGAACAGCCTCTATCCCGCCAAGCTGATTCCGGTCATGGTGGAGCGAAGCGGGATTCCCGGAGACAAGCCCATTCATCACATTTCCAGGGAGGAGCGGAAAAAACTTGTGGAGCTGACGAAGCATTTTCCATTGACGGTGACGGCCCTTCGAGATTATAATGAAGCTATTGTTACCCGGGGCGGCGTCAGTATCCGCGAGATCGATCCGGCCACCATGGAGTCCAAAAAGGTGAGAGGACTTTTTTTTGCGGGGGAGGTGCTGGATCTGGATGCCGTGACCGGCGGCTTCAATCTCCAGATCGCCTGGGCCACCGGATATGCGGCGGGCCGGGGCGTTTGCTGAGGCTCCGGGGAAAGAAATGTGGGAGGATGACAAATGAGTTTCAACATCGCAATTGACGGACCGGCGGGAGCCGGAAAAAGCACCATCGCCAAGGGGGCGGCCAGAGAGCTGTCGTTTCTCTATGTGGATACGGGAGCCATGTACCGGGCCATCGGCCTGGGGCTTTTGAGGAGAAAAACAGATCTGGAGGATGAGGAGGCCCTTCTGGCGGCGCTTCAGGAGATCCGGGTCACCATCGGCTACGAGGACGGCGTCCAGCAGGTGTACCTGAACGGGGAGAATGTGTCGGATCAGATCCGCACGGAGGAGGTGAGCAGCATGACCAGCATCTGCTCGGTGAAACCTCAGGTGCGGAACAAGCTGACGGACCTCCAGAAGGGCATCGCCGCCCGGGAAAACGTTTTGATGGACGGCCGCGACATCGGCACCATGATTCTGCCCAATGCCCAGCTGAAAATTTACCTGACGGCCAGTGTGGATACCCGGGCGAAACGCAGGTTCAAGGAGCTTCAGGAGAGGGGAATCGCCTGTGACCTCCAGGAGATCGCAAGGGATATCGAGGAGCGGGATTACCGGGATACGCACCGCGAGACGGCTCCTCTGACCCAGGCGGAGGACGCGGTTTTGATTGACTCCTCCCATATGACCATCCAGGAGGTGGTGGAGCGTATCGTATCTCTGGCCAGAGAGCGGATGTGAGAAGGAGAGCGGCGTATGGAAGTAATCGTAGCCAGGACCGCCGGCTTTTGCTTTGGGGTAAAGCGGGCGGTGGATCAGGTATACCGGCAGATCCAGGAGGGCGTGAAGCCCATCTACACCTATGGTCCCATCATCCACAATGAGGAGGTGGTCCGAGAGCTGGCTGAGAAGGGGGTCCGCATCATTGAGAATGAGGAGGAGCTGAAAAAAATCAGACAGGGGACGGTGATCATCCGCTCCCACGGAGTCTCTGAGGAGGTGTACCGCCGGATTGAGGCCCAGGGGTTGACTGTGGTGGACGCCACCTGTCCCTTCGTCAAAAAAATTCATCGGATCGTCCGGGAGCACAGCGAGAGGGGAGATCAGGTGGTAATCATCGGAAATGACGGCCATCCTGAGGTGGAGGGAATCAAGGGCTGGTGCCATGGCCCGGTGACGGTGATCGGCACAGAGGAGGAGGCCCGAAATTACCGTCAGGATCCCGGTTCTCCCCAGTGTATCGTTTCACAGACGACATTTAATTACAAGAATTTTGATAAATTAGTTGAAATTATTTTGGAAATGCGTTATGATAGGGTAGATGTTTTGAATACGATTTGCAATGCCACGGAGGAGCGCCAGACGGAGGCCCGTGATATTGCAGGCAGGGTGGACAGTATGATTGTGATCGGCGGTAGTCACAGTTCGAACACCCGCAAGCTATTCGAGATATGCAAAAAGGAATGTGCAAAT
>CAZGRM010000191.1:0-6353 GCA_964528295.1 uncultured Lachnospiraceae bacterium | reverse complement strand
GGTGAAGGAGATCGGCTGGGGCAACCAGATCCGTTCCTACGTGATGCAGCCGTACAAGATGGTGATGGATCTGCGCACCGGCCAGGAGTCCGGCAATGTGGACGCGGTCATGGACGGCAGCATCGATTCCTTTATCAACGCCTATCTGAAATGGGTGTCCCTGGGCTGTCCCAAGGGCGATGAGGAGCAATAAATAACAAAAAATAAAAGGGGCGGAAATGCTGACAACACGGCGTTTCCGCCCCCTTTTTGGCCGGGGCGGAAAAAGAAAGGGTTGCATTCCAGGAAAAAATATGATAGTATCCTTGAAGTGTAGACATACGTGTTTCTGTGGCAAACACAGAGACTCCGGTTTCGGAAAATATCCCGGGGCCGGCCGTTTGATGAGGAGAATCATTATGTCGGAAAAGACAAAATATTTTGTGGTCAGGCAGAAGGCGGTGCCGGAGGTGCTGCTGAAGGTGGTGGAGGCCAAGCGTCTGCTGGACACAAACCGGGTGGAGACCGTGCAGGAGGCCGCCGATCAGGTGGGCATCAGCCGGAGCTCCTTTTATAAGTACAAGGACGACATTTTCCCCTTCCGGGACAGCTCCCGGGGAAAGACGCTGACCTTTATTCTTCAGATACACGATGAGCCCGGCCTTCTGTCGGATGTGCTGAAGGTGGTGGCGGAGTACGGCGCCAACATTCTGACGATCCATCAGAGTATCCCGGTGAACGGGGTGGCCTCCCTGACCCTCAGCGTGGAGGTATTGTCCACCACAGGGGATGTGGCCAACATGGTGGAGGCCGTGGAGAGCAGGGAGGGCGTTCAGCATTTGAAGATTGTGGCGCAGGAGTAAGCCGGGGCGGGGAAGAATCAAAGCGATGCCCGGAAAAGATCAAAGCAGGAGTAAGACAAGAAAGGAAAGTAAAATGATACAGGTAGCGGTTTTAGGGTATGGTACAGTAGGCTCCGGAGTGGTGAAGGTCATTGAGACCAATCACGACAGCATTCTGGAAAAGACGGGAGTGGATCTCCGGGTGAAGTACGTGCTGGATCTCCGGGATTTCCCGGGGGATCCGGTGCAGGAGAAGGTGGTCCACGACTATGAGGTGATCGCAGGGGATCCGGAAGTAAAGATCGTGGTGGAGGTGATGGGGGGCGTGGAGCCCGCGTACACCTTCACAAAGCGGGCTCTGGCGGCAGGCAAGAGCGTCTGCACCTCCAATAAGGAGCTGGTGGCCCGCCACGGCACGGAGCTTTTGGCTCTGGCAAAGGAGAACCGGGCCAGCTACATGTTTGAGGCCAGCTGCGGAGGCGGCATTCCCATCATCCGCCCGCTTCGCACCTGCCTGGGAGCCGATGTGATTGACGAGATCACCGGTATCCTGAACGGTACCACCAACTATATATTGACAAAGATGATCGAGGACGGCTCCGAGTTTGAGGATGTGCTGAAGGAGGCCCAGCAGAAGGGCTACGCGGAGCGGAACCCGGAGGCGGATGTGGAGGGCCACGACGCCTGCCGCAAGATCGCCATTCTCTCCTCCCTGGCCTACGGCAGGAGAGTGGATTTCACCGACATTTACACCGAGGGCATCACAAAGATTTCCTCCGCCGACATTCTGTACGCCAAGGCCATGAACAAAACCATCAAGCTGCTGGCCTACAGCCACAAGGAGGGAGATCAGGTGCTGGCCATGGTGGCGCCCTACCTGGTGGAGAAGGAGGATCCGCTGTACAGCGTGAACGGCGTGTTCAACGCCATCTTCGTCCACGGAAATATGCTGGGTGACGCCATGTTCTACGGCCAGGGCGCCGGCAAGGAGGCCACGGCCAGCGCCGTGGTGGCGGACGTCATCGAGGAGGCCCAGTGCCTGGGCACCGGCATCATGTCTGAGTGGAAGCCGGAGAAGCTGGTGCTCACCGATGTTTCCGGCACGGCGAAGCGGTACTTCGTCCGGGTGCGGGGCGACATCTCCGGGGCAGGACAGCTGGAGAAGGTGTTCGGACCCATCGAGACGGTCCAGGCGGGGCTGGAGGGAGAGTACGGCTTTGTCACCGGCGTGATGACCGAGCAGGAGTATCAGAGCCGGGCGGCCGGACTTGACACCATTTTGTCCATGATTCGGATTCGGGAGAAATAGAGCCCGCAAAAGGGGAGGAAATGAAAAATGAAATATATCGTAGTGTTAGGAGACGGGATGGCGGATGAGCCCATCGAGGCGCTGGGGGGAAGGACCCCGCTGGAGGCGGCGGTGACCCCGGTGATGGATGAGCTGGCGAAAACCTCGGAGATCGGGCTGCTCTCCACCATTCCCGCCGGGATGAAGCCGGGCAGCGACACCGCAAACTTAGCCGTGCTGGGCTATGACCCGAAGCAGTATTATACGGGCCGTTCCCCGCTGGAGGCCCTGAGCATCGGCGTGCCGATGAAGGATACGGATGTGGCCCTGCGCTGCAATCTGGTGACCCTCTCCGAGGAGGAGCCCTATGAGGAAAAGCGGATTCTGGACCACAGCTCCTCCGAGATCAGCACCGAGGACGCGGCCGTTCTGCTGGAGGCGGTGAAAAAGGAGCTGGAAAACGATACCTACCGCTTTTACGTGGGCACCAGCTACCGGCACTGTACGATCTGGGACCGGGGCACGGTGGTGGAACTGACACCGCCCCACGATCATTTGACGGAGGTGATCGGGCCCTATCTGCCGGAGGATCCGGTGCTGCGGGAAATGCAGAAAAGGAGCTACGAGATCCTGGCCAATCACCCCATCAATCAGGAGCGGAGGGCCCGGGGGCTGAACCCGGCCAACAGCTGCTGGTTCTGGGGGGCGGGCACAAAGCCCCGGGTCACCTCCTTTGAAGAGAAGTACGGCAAAAAGGGAGCCATGATCTCCGCTGTGGATTTGCTGAAGGGCATCGCCATCGGCGCCGGAATGCGGGTGATCGAGGTGCCCGGAGCCAACGGCGGCCTTCACACCAACTATGAGGGGAAGGCGGAGGCGGCGGTGAAGGCGGTCCTGGAGGAGGGCGCTGAGTTCGCCTACGTTCATCTGGAGGCCCCGGATGAGATGGGCCATCAGGGCAGCCTGGAGCGGAAGATCCAGGCCATCGAGAACCTGGACCAGCGGGTGATTCGGATCATCAAAGAGAAGATGGACGCTTCCGGCGAGCCCTACCGCCTGCTGGTGCTTCCGGACCATCCCACTCCTCTTCGGACCAGGACTCACAGCGCAGAGCCCGTCCCCTATCTTCTCTTCGACAGCCGCAAAGCGCTGGGGTCCGGCGAAATCTACTGTGAGCGGACCGCCGCCGCCGGGGGGATCCACCGAAAAGAGGGATACAGGATGATGGATATTCTCCTGGAGGTTTAAAAAATACAAAGAGAGTGCCGCAAAACGCGTTGCGGCACTCTCTTTTTTTGCGGGTTCAGGCGTCTCCCATTCCCTTGCGGGCCATAATTCTGCGGAGGTACAGGATCTCTGTCACCTGCAGGTAGGGCAGGGCGAAGAGCAGTCCCACTCCGAAGGACAGGACGCCCAGCAGCAGCACTCCGAGGAAGGAGAGCTTCACCCAGAGCAGCCGAAGCCGGAAGCCCCGCGTCAGGAGCCGGCTGTCCCGCATGAGCTGGAGGGGCCTTTTTTCAGGGGTCAGGGCGTAGAGGTAGAGGGTGGCCCTGTAGGTCAGATTGAACCAGCACATCACCACCGCCAGAGCCGCCATCAGCCCCAGATTCACTCCCAGGGGGAAGGGGCCGTACCAGAAAAGCATGGATGCGGCGAACATGGAACCGAAGGAGACCAGGAAGGAAATCACGGCGTAGGCGCTCAGAGCCTCCGGGTGGAGGGAGAAGGAGGCGAACAGATCGCTGACCCGCCAGTCCTGCCCCAGCTCCAGCCGGTGATAGATCCGGTAAAGTCCGCCCCGGAGCACCGTCAGGATGATGCTGACCAGCACGTTGCAGACCAGGTAGATCGCCAGGCTGAGGATGCCGGACAGGGCGGGGAAGGCGTAGGATATGATATATTCCAGTCCCAGGCCGCAGGCCGCCACCGTCAGCATCACCGGCGCGATCATGCTGTATTTTCCCGCAAGGAGCCGCCGGGCCTCCAGCTTCAAAACGCCGGGCTTCAAATCCATCATATAAATTCACCTCCCGAAATATCCCGGGACGGCTCCGGCTGCTGGGAGGGCGTCCCGTAAAAATAGTCAAACAGATCCTCCAGGGAGTCCTGCCCCCTGTCATAGTAGGGGGAGTCCCCATTTTCCGGATCATCCTTTTCCTTTGAGTCAGAATCGCCGGTATCGTCCGAGGTACCAGGCTCCTCCTCCGCGCCGCTTTCCCAGGGGAAGGGCAGCTCCTGCTGGGAAAGCCCCAGCTGTTCCCGGTAAAACTCCATGTACTGCTGTACGGAGAAACGCAGCTGAGGGCTGTTCCACACATAGTAGACGGAATAAGCCGTGACGCCCACGCTGCACACCATTCCCAGGATACCGCAGATCAGCCCCGTCCGTCCCCGCCCCGTCATCCGTTTCCCGGTGCGGGACAGGACCGCGCACAGGATCGCCATGGCCGCGCAGGGAACCGCGAGATAGAAGACGGAGCAGGTGATCAGGGAGAGAAAGCCCAGGGTCATCGCCGCTGTCGCCATGGTGTTTTTTTTGCGGGGATATTCTCCATAATAATAATTATCGTCGTCCGAAAACATGTAACCTCCATTCCGTGCAAAGCACTAGTTTGCGTCCCCGCGGGCTTTGCGGGGCCTCTCATCAAAAATGCTCTTATGCCTAAGTGATATCATAGCACAACGCCGTGAAACTGACAACGAAAAATAGCGAAGCGGGGCATCTGGTATTTTCGGACTTGCCCTATCCGGGGATTTCTAATATAATGGCAGGAAACAAATCTATTTCAGAAAGAAGGAACCAAATGGATATCATAAAGACCCTTGCGGAGGAACTGGAAATCAAGGCTTGGCAGGCAGAGGCGGCGGTGAAGCTGATTGACGACGGAAATACGATTCCCTTTATCGCGAGATACCGGAAGGAGGCCACCGGCTCCCTGAACGATGAGGTGCTGCGCCGCCTCTTTGAGAGGCTGGGCTACCTGAGGAGTCTGGAGGAGAAGAAGGCCCAGGTGCTCTCCACCATCGAGGAGCAGGGCAAGCTGACGCCGGAGCTTCGAAGGGCCATCGAGGAGGCCCGGACATTGGTGGTGGTGGAGGATCTGTACCGCCCCTACCGCCCGAAGCGCCGCACCAGAGCCACCATCGCGAAGGAGAAGGGGCTGGAGCCTCTGGCCAATGTGATCCTGCTGCAAATGGTGAAAAATCCTCTGGAGAAGGAGGCGGAGCGCTATATCAGCCCGGAAAAGGAGGTAAACACGGCGGAGGAGGCCCTGGCCGGGGCCAGGGATATTCTGGCGGAGCAGATTTCCGACGAGGCCGGCTACCGCAGCCGCGTCCGAGGTATGACCATGAAGGAGGGGCTGCTGACCGCTTCGGCAAAGGACGAGAAGGCCCAGTCCGTCTATGAGATGTACTATGCCTACGCGGAGCCCCTGGGCCGGGTGGCGGGCCACCGGGTATTGGCGGTCAACCGGGGAGAAAAAGAAAAATTTCTGACCGTGAAGATCGAGGCTCCGGAGGAGCGGATTCTCCAGTATCTGGAGCGCCAGGTGATCAAGAGAGACAATCCCTATACCACGCCCATTTTGCGGGAGGCGGTGGCGGACAGCTACAAGCGGCTGATCGCCCCCGCCATCGAGCGGGAGATCCGCGGCGACCTGACAGAGAAGGCGGAGGACGGGGCCATCGCCGTCTTTGGGAAAAATCTGGAGCAGCTTCTGATGCAGCCGCCCATCGCGGGCCAGGTGGTGCTGGGTTGGGATCCCGCCTTTCGGACCGGCTGCAAGCTGGCGGTGGTGGACGCCACCGGAAAGGTGCTGGACACCACGGTGATTTATCCCACAGCCCCCACCTCGGAGGCCAAGATCCGGTCCGCCAAGGAGACGCTGAAGCGGCTGATCAAAAAATACGGGGTGACGCTGATCTCTCTGGGCAACGGCACGGCCTCCCGGGAGTCGGAGCGGATCATCGTGGAGCTATTAAAGGAGATCCCGGAGCGGGTGTCCTACATGATCACCAACGAGGCGGGAGCCTCCGTCTATTCCGCCAGCAAGCTGGCCACCGAGGAGTTTCCAAACTTTGATGTGGGGCAGCGCAGCGCCGCCTCCATCGCCAGAAGAGTGCAGGACCCTCTGGCGGAGCTGGTGAAGATCGATCCCAAATCCATCGGCGTGGGGCAGTACCAGCACGATATGAATCAGAAAAAGCTGGGCGAGGCGCTGGACGGCGTGGTGGAGGACAGC
>CAZGRM010000190.1:4942-6417 GCA_964528295.1 uncultured Lachnospiraceae bacterium | reverse complement strand
CTGGTTCCCATCGCCGCCATCATTGCCCCAGCCATCACAATGGCCGCCACACGTTTAAAAATTTTGTTGTTCCTCATCTTGCTCATCCTTCCCCATTCCTTTTTGGAATGCTTTAAAATAATTTTTAGCCTCGCTGACGCTCAGCCATTTTCTATAATAAACATCATGTTTGATGTCTACTATCCACTCGCGGCTCGGACCGCTTTGTTAAAGGTTTGACCGGCGCAGCACGGTGATGACCTTGCCCTGGATCTCCGCCCCGGTCACGGCCCCATAGTACCGGCTGTCCTTCGCCCCCTCCCGGTAGTCGCAGAGGACAAAATACTCATCCTCCCCCAAGATCACCGGGTACGTCACGTCGGACTCATACTGGGCCGTCTTATAAAAGATATCGTTCTCTATCACGGTGCTGCCGTTGATCCTCAGCTGGGAGTCCGAGGTGATCTCCACCTGGTCCCCGCCCTTCGCCACCACCCGGGCCGTGTACTGCTCGCCGTCCTTTCGAAGGACCACCACGTCGCCGCTGGAATAGCTTTTCTCCAGGCGATAGTACAGCATCAGGTCGCCCGCGCTGATCCGGGGGGACATGTCCTCGTTGGCCATGGGGGTGACGCCGAAGATCATCCCAAAGAGCGCCCACAGCAGCAGGAGCATAATCACCAGGCGGGAGAGGAAGGCTCTCACCGTCTCCCGGTCCGCCGCCCGTCTCCGCTTCTCGGCGATCACCCGCTCCGGCGTCTCCGGCTGTCTCGCTTTATTTCTGGCCATTTGTGACACCTCGCCCGTAGTTTCCCAGCACCAGCTGCCGTTTCAGCTGGCTGATCTGAACGTCCCGCTCCTTCAGCAGGGCCCTGCCCCGCTCCCGCTCCGCCTCGTAGGCGGACCGGTACTCTCTCTGGAGCCGTTCCAGCTGCCGCCAGACATCCAGCTCGTCCACTCCCCCCAGCAGCTTTTTGCGGAATCTCATTTCCCGTATCACCGCCGACACATCCTCCATGCTCTTGGCCGTCCCCGGCAGCTCCGGCGCGGATCCCCGCTCTGGGGTCTCCCCGCCCTTCTCAGCGTTTTTCCCCCTGGAGGCCTTCGCTCCCCGGCCTCGCCGCCCAAAACCGCCCCGGGGCTCCTTCTCCCCCGCCGAACGGCCGGAAGCGTCCCCGTCTTCCTCCCGGGATTGTCTTTCTGACCCTCCCCGGATATTTCCTTTCGCTTTTTTACCAGAAGCCTTCCGCCCGTAGGCGTCCGCCGCCTCCTCAGCCTCGGACAACTGGTCGTAGGCGTTTGCCGTTTTCCCGGCTTGGGTTCGCTGGCCATAGGCGTTTACCGCCTCTTCGCCCTGGGATGACTGACCCGCTTCCCCAGCCTGAACTCGCTGACTGTAGGCGCTTACCGCTTTCCTGTCCTGGGTTCGCTGGCCATAGGTGTTTACTGCCTCTCCGCCCCGGGATGACTTACCATAGATATTTACCGCTTCCCCA
>CAZGRM010000190.1:0-4842 GCA_964528295.1 uncultured Lachnospiraceae bacterium | reverse complement strand
CCGCTTTCCCGGCCTGGGACGGCCGGTCGTAGGCGTTCGTCGCTTTTCTGGCCTGGGTTGGCTGGACATAGGTGTCCGCCGCTTTCCCGGCCTGGTACGGCTGGCCGGGGATATTTTCGGGGGCTTTGTCCCTCTCCGGTGATCCGGGGCGGGACGATTTTTCGTCCCAGCCGCTTAAATCGGGCCAACGGGAATCATTCCCCTCCGTGTTTGAGCGGTATCCGCCGGCTGATCTCCCGCCGGAGTTCCCGGAACGCCGGCTGTATGGCTCCGCCGAGGTGTTTTGCTCCTGGTATGTACCGCGCCGCTCCGGCGCTCTCCTCTCGGCCATGGCCTACATCAGCCGCCTGTCTCTGCGGCGCAGCAGAAACAGTCCCGCCACCCCGGCGAAGGACAGAAGTACCATCGCGGTAAAGGGGGCGCTGTTGTCAGTGAGGCCGGTGGGCGGTACCACCTCTCTTGTGTTGGTAAAGAGGACGGTGGTGTCATTTTGAAGATTATTGATTTCGTATTCGGATGAAGTTTTCTTTGTATCCTCTACTCCCTCAATCTCCACTTGCGTTGTGTAGCCGTCCGCCGCTCCGGAGGTCTCAGTGATGGTGACAACGCTGCCCGGCTTCAGATCCTTGATAGTCGCGTTGCCGTCGGCGGGAATCTGAAGGGTGCCGCTACTCGTCTCTCCAGCATCTCCGGGAGCTTTCACTGTGTAGCTAAACGAAAAGGTTCCGTTTTTATCTCCCATATTTCCGTCCACAACCTTTTTCACCGTCACGGTAAGCAGCTTCTGCCACTGAGCGTAGAGCACATTTGTCTCAGGATTCAGGGTATCCACCTGAATCACATCACCCTTCTGAAGCAGAGTGCCTTCTCCAGTCTGATCTGTGGTCCAGCCAATGAATACGTATCCCTCTCTGCTGATACCCGTTCCATCCCGCAAAATCGTGTACTCACTGTTGGGAACATCTATCGGGATGGCCTCACTTGTTCCATTTCCAACCGTGTCCGTACCTCCGTTATAGTTGTAGGTAAGGGTGGTTTTCCGGCAGGGTGCCCATTTGGCGTACAATGTTACATTCGCCGCCGGCATGGTGTAGGTGTCTCCGGGATAATAGTCCGTACCGGAGCCGTTCGCCTCCGTATTCCAGCAGATGAAGCCCTCGGTATCATCGGGCGAGGTCCAGTCTTCCCGCACTACCGCCACCTTTGCCTCAGCCCCATCCACATACGCCTGAGAGTCGGTAAAAGATTCCACATGATTACCTTCGGCATCTACCGCCCCGTTGGGGTCGTAGGTAATGGTATACTGAGCCTCACTGATCCACTGGGCCACCAGCGTTGTATTCTCGATAATCTGAGTGTCAAAGTTGAACGGCTGTCCATCCTTCGTCCACCCCGCAAAGGTATAACCCTCCCGGGTGGGATTTTCCGGCTTCTCCGCTGTCAGTCCGGCGTCGAAGGTCTGACCGGCAACTTCCGTCCCTCCCTGTGTATCGAAGGTCACTGTCACTTGTCCGGGCGCCCATTTGGCATATACCACCAGGTTGTGGGTCGGCATCGTCTGATTAAAATCAAATTTTTCCGTCCCCTCCGGATCCTTATACCAGCCCTGGAAGCTATAATATTCGGGGAGATCGGAGGGACGCCCAGGCATATAACTTTCATAGCTTGTAAGGGACTGTTCATATTTCACGCTCTCTGAATTCACGATTTCCCCATTTGATGAATAGTCCAGTGTGTAGGTGTTCCTTGCATGATAAACCCTCAGTTCACTATACCCTGATGACACCGTATCCCCGGACTCACAATCCGTCTTCGTTCCCCAGGATGTGCTGTTCCCCTCCTTAGTTCCTCTTTGGTACGCACTGACAGTGAAACCTACAAACTTGTCCCCTAAATGGAAGGTTCCCCCACCTCCATACGCTGTTATTTTAAGTTCCCATTCTCCATTCAACGTCTCTATATAATGCTCGATCTTAACGGATCCCGCAGCTTGTCGTGTAAACTTTATCGTGGTCGCATTCCCTGCCTCCGCTGGAAAAATGAAAGCGTCCATATAGGTTTGCGTTATCGTCGCTCCATTAGCACGTGTATACACCCAGTTATAGTTTGTATCCCAAGTATATCCATTGGACGCTAAAGTCGATTCATAAAGGCCTTCAAAAGTATAAAGCTGCTCACTCCCTCTATAAAACTCCATCGTCATAAGCACCCGGTCATAATAAACATTCAGGACTGTGCTTCCGTCCGCCGCCACGGTAACAGACAACTGCTTGTTTGCGTTATACTGAAATCCTGTATAATCACTCCTCGCTTTATCCGCATCTGTCGCCGATACCACACTACCCGTAGCAGTTGTTCTCACCACGCTTTCGCCATAGTCATATTTCTTCTCAGCATCACTGGCATTTTTATCATCCGTCACCTGCTGCTTCCAGAAAATGACTGTGTAGCTTGTCTGGGCAGGCGTCCATCCTGCGTAGAGTGTAATATTCCCCTCCAATTCTGATCCAAAACTAAACTCCTCATTACAATCCGCATCCGTATACCATCCCGCAAAGGTATATCCTTTCCTGGTGGGCGCCGACGGCTCCACTGTCACACCGTTCGCCAGAACGTATGCCGGATCCACATTGGAACCGCCCTGGGAATCATAGGTAATCCAATGTGCGGGCTTCACCACCGGATACAGCGTCACATCCGCACCGCTGATCCGCAGATCATCGTCCGGCGCATCCGCACCGACAGTTCGCGACCAGCCGATCAGGGCCTGGTCCACGTTCCCGGTATTGAAGGGGACATCATCGGTCACGATGAGATCGCCGTTTTGATACTTTTGGGTGTAGAGTACCTTACTGTCCGTCTCCGCCGACGCCTTATAAAATACGTAATAGGCCTCCTCATATCTTGCGGTGAGCGTCAGAGTCTTATCTGTGCTGTCCCCGTTTCCGTCCTTCAAATCATCCTCTGTGACTACATGTCCGAAATCCGTAAACTTTGCGCCGGTCTCGTCATACCATCCCACAAATACTTTATGTTCCGTACTCTCCGGGCTTTGGGGCTCCTGGAGGACCTCGCCCTCGGAGAGGATCTGACGATTGATCTCCGTCCCGTCCGAGTCAACGAAAATATAAGTGTAGGTATAATGCTTGGCCACAACGTAAATGGAAAAGCTCTCCGCCTCAAATACCACCTCCCCGGCGGTGGTGGTTACCTCCTGAATTTCCTGGGGCTGTGCCGCGGCATTTTCTATGTGGTACACGGTGAGATCGTCGGCCTGGTCCAGCGCCTCCTGTACCGCCGCGTCCACGATAGACACCTGGATCACTCCCGCCTCCGGCTGGTAAACCTGATCCCGCTCATCGTAGATCGTGATATCGTAGGCCGCCAGAACGTTCTGGCCCTCGATCTTCACCTGAACCGGTTTGGCCTCCGCCCGGGCTCCCTCCGGCATCACTCCGGTGAGGGTCACTGTGGCGTCTCCGCTGCCGGAGGCTGTCACGGTCTGCTCTACAAGCTGGATCTCCTGTTCCTCCGTATCCGTTTCGCTCTCCGGCTCCGTTCCATCCTCCGCTTCGGACAGCTCCTCCTGGGCGCTCTCCTCCGTATTCGGCTCGGTCCCGTCATTTTCGGAGCCCGGCTCCGCGGCGCTTTCCTCTGTGCCGGGAGCCTCCGTCACCGCCTCGCTGGTCCCCACATTCGCCTCGGGCGCCTCCGTCTTTGATTCTGTCACCGGCTCCGACGCTTCTTCGGTACCTGTCCCCGCAGGCTCAGTCACCGCCTCAGAAGCCTCCGTTTTCGCCTCTGTCACCGGCTCCGACGCTTCTGTCTTCGGCTCCGTCACCGATTCCGCCGCCTCCGTCTTCGGCTCCGACGCTTCTGTTCTCGGCTCCGTCACCGGTTCCGCCGCCTCCGTCTTCGGCTCCGACGCTTCTGTTCTCGGCTCCGTCACCGGCTCCGCCGCCTCCGTCTTCGGCTCCGACGCTTCTGTTCTCGGCTCTGTCACCGGCTCCGCCGCTTCTGTCTTTGGCTCTGCCGCAGGTTCGCTGACCTCTGGCTCTGCCGCCGACTGCTCCTGAGGGGCCGCCTCGGTCTCCGGGATCGTTTCCCCGGACAGCTCCCGGTCAGAGGACGCTTCGGCTGTCCCCTCCGTCACCGCCGTTTCCTCCGCGATAGCCGGGATAACCTGTCCATCCAGCACAATGGACGTTACCATCACCAGCGCTGTCAGCAGCGCCAACAGCCGTTTTTTGCTTTTCATACTCTCCACTCTCCAATCTTACATATTTGACCGCCGCCCCGAAATATCCGCGGATCCGGGGGCCGGCCTGTGCCCGTAAATCAACAGCGGCGCTCCCGCCCCGCTATTTCTTTATCGTTGCCTCCCGCACACAATCGTCGATCAGGTGCAGAAGCTCCAGTGCGCTCTGAAAAAATACCTTCTGGTTTTTTACAGTGATAAAACCCTGCCAGCTGTTGTGCTGCCGGTACAGCACCTGAACGGCGAAGCTGAGCCGGCCGCCGCTCCCCGCCTGGAAGGCATTCCACGCTCCCACTCTCATATCCCAGCCTCTGGCGGACCCCAGACTGGTTCCCTTCCACCGAACCGTGGTCCCCAGACGCCGGAACCGGCGCAGGGACTGAGGCAGCTTCAACAGATCGTAGATGCGCTCCATCTTCAACAGAAGATCCCCATACCCGCAAAACGGAACCGGCTGCGGAATATGGGCGTTCATTAACTCCCCGGCGGACGAGGCGCCATTCAGCTCATGGAAAACTACCACCAGCATGGCGTCCGCGGCCGTGTGCTCTTCCAGACAGGAACGCACGGACGTTCCTCTGTAT
>CAZGRM010000189.1:0-6567 GCA_964528295.1 uncultured Lachnospiraceae bacterium | reverse complement strand
GCCGGGTGCGGTGCGGGTGACCTCCGCCCAGGCGGAGAGGCTTTGCCGGTACGTGGAGCAGGGAGGAATCCTCCTGGCTGACGGCCGTACTGGCGCCTTAAATGAGTGGGGCTGTGTCCCGGCCGAGGGGATTCCGGGTGCGGTGCTTTCCAGGCTCTTCGGAGTGATGGAGGCGGATGTGACCAGCGGGGAGCGGATGATCCTTGAGGGAGAGCACCTTCCCACCGGATTTGAGAGCCAGGAGTTGGAACTGACAGACGAGGCGTCCCGGGTACTGGCGGTGATGGAGGATGGCTCCCCCGCCGTGGTGCTGCACCGCTACGGAAAAGGAAAGACCCTGTACTTCAACAATTTCCAGGGTCTGGTGTTGCTGGAGAAGCTGCATCCTCGGATTCTGGAGCTTGTTCAGGAGGTGATCCGGGAGGCGGGTGGTGTCCGGGCGGAGAAGTCTGATTCTGTCCATATCTCCTACGGGGAGTCTGAGACGGAACGGGCCGTGTTGGCTGTGAATTTCTCGGACCAGCCGGAGACCGTGACCCTCACCGGACTGCCGGAGGGCCAAAGCCTCCGAGAGCTGTTTACCGGAAACGTCCTTTTGACCGGGGACCGGACCGTCCTGGAGCTGGAGCCGAACAGTCATGGGGTCTACAGCTGGAAAAAGTAAATAGATTTGCGGACAAAATAAAAGATTTACCGCATTTTTGAACTTCTCCTGTATTGGTATACTCAGGGTATCATCAATACGAGGAGGATTTTTTATGGAAAATCAGTTCTTATTTGGAGCGGTATATATCATTGAGCAGGATTACACGGAGGAGGAGATCCGAAGAGACCTGAAAAATATGAAGGATTGCGGATTTAATCTGGTGACGCTGTGGCCCGTGGCCAATCCCTGGCTGGCTAAATCCAGCCACGAGTGGGTGTTTGACCGCACCCGTCTGGTGCTGGACTGCTGTCAGGAGCTGGGAATGAAGGCCATCATGCAGCTCTTCGGACAGAATCAGGCCCAGGAATTCATGCCGGACTCGGCAATGACCCGGGAAATGGAATATACGGATCAGTACGGACCGTGGTATAATACCAATTGTTTCTGGGCGAACCTGAACCATCCGGTGGTGCGGGAATATTTTGACCGCTATTTCCGGGCGGCCATCACCGCGTTGAAGGATCATCCGGCTATTTACGGCTGGGATGTGTTCAACGAGGCCCACAACCGCTCCGATGACGAGTGGTTTATCGGAAAATACCAGGACTGGCTGAAGGAAAAATACGGCACTATTGAGAAGCTGAATAAAGAGTGGTACCGCCGCTACGAGAGCTTTGCCCAGATCCGCCCAGAGACGCGCAGAGCTCCCTACAGCATCTGGTCCAGCCTGCTGCCCAGTGTGGAGTACGAGAAATTCCGCAGCGTGAATGTGACAGAGATCTGCGATTTCCTCTGCGGGACCGCGAAAAAATACGATTCGGAGCATCCGATTCTGGTGGACGGCACCTCCTCCGCCATCGTATCTGCCGATATCACCATGCGCAACAATGACGAGTTCGACACCGCCTACGTGACAGACATCTACGGGGCCACCTTCTATCCAAAGAGCTGGGGCCGGAATTATAAGGACACTCCCTGGACCCTGTCCATGTACTTCACCATTCCCTCCGAGGCCGCCAGGCTGGCGGGGAAGCCCTACTTTGTCAATGAGCTTCAGACCCACACCCAGTCCATCCTGACCCCGGGCAGCGAGGTGAGCTGCCAGGAGCTGGAGAGCTGGACCTTGATGTGTATTTTCACCGGCGCGGCCGGCATGCAGCTGTGGCGGTGGCGCCCCTTCCTTCACGGATATCAATCTACGGGGCGGGGGCTGACGCTGATGGACGGCACTCCCAACGAGCGGGCGGAGGTCATGAAAAAGATGATGACCATGATTCACGGCAATGAGGCCCTCTTCGCCAAAAGCAAAAAGGTGGAGCCCACGGTGGCCATCGCCTGCAATTATGACATCCGGGTGTTCTTTGACAGCCTGCTGAAATTCGGGGACGCGGGAAAGAGCTTTTACGGAAAGAATATGGAGGGCTGGTACAAGCTCTTCTGGAACTGGGGAATCCCCACCGGCTACGCGGACTTGGCAAGATTTCAAGGGGAGGAGAAGCAGCCGCCGGTGCTGGTGCTGCCGGGAGCCGTCCGGGTCAGCCAGGAGGAGGCGGAAAATCTCCGCGTCTATGTGGAGCGGGGCGGCATCCTGATCGCCGACGGAAGAATGGGAGCTTTAAATGAGTGGGGCTGTGTGCCGGCGGAGGGGATCCCGGGCAAAACCCTGAGCCGCCTGTTCGGTGTGGTGGAGATTGACACAGGGTGTGAGAGGAGCATGTGCCTGGAGGGACAGGAGCTGCCCACCGGATTCCAGTATCAGAGGCTGAAGCTGACGGATCCGGATACCGCTGTGCTGGCCAGGATGGAGGACGGCAGCCCGGCGGTGGTGTGTCACTCCTACGGAAAAGGAAAGGCCATGTATTTCAACAATTTTGAGGGCCTGGTGCTGCTGGAAAGGCTTTATCCCCAGCTCCAGAGGCTGGTGTGGGATGTGGTGGCTCCCGCCGTCGCGCTCCACGCCGAGAAGAATGAGCAAGTGCAGCTCTCCTATATGGAGGCGGAGAGACGCAGATTGATTCTGGCGGTGAACTTTGCCGACACGGAGGAGGATGTGACACTGTACGGACTGGAGCCGGGCAGAGGGCTTCGGGAACTGTACACCGGCGCCAGGGTGACGGCGGAGGAGAGCTGCCGGTTCCGGCTGCGGCCTAACAGCACAAATGTATTCCTGGAGGATTGATAAGAGATGAGAGTGAGAAGTGATTTCCCAATGGTACTGGACTCTCCCAGAGCGTGGCGCACCTATCTGGGGGGCGCCATGCTGGATGAGCTCCATGGCAGCGGGAGGGGGGATACCCATTTCCCGGAGGAATGGATCATGTCGGTGGTGGCGGCCCGCAACGCGGGGCGCGACGAGTCCCTGATGGAGGGAATGTCCCACGTGGGGACCCCGGAGGGCCCCACCCTGAAATCCTGTCTGGAGGCTGACCCGGCGGCCTTCCTTGGAAAGGCCCACGCGCGGAGGCTGGGGGCCCAGCCAGGAGTTTTGGTGAAGCTGATCGATTCCTCAGAGCGGTTGACGATCCAGGTACATCCGGACCGTCAGAAGGCCATGGAGCTGTTTCACAGCCCCTTCGGAAAGACCGAGTGCTGGCATATCCTTGGCGGTCGAAGGATCGGCGGGGAGGCGCCCTGTATCTACCTGGGCTTTAAGGAGGGCATTACCAGGGAAAAGTGGAAGAGGCTCTTTGACGCCCAGGATATTCCGGGGATGCTGGACAGTATGCACCGCTTCGAGATACATAAGGGAGATACCATATTGATCGAAGGAGGCGTGCCCCATGCCATCGGGGCGGGGTGCTTCCTGGCGGAGATTCAGGAGCCCACAGACTATACGATCCGCATCGAGCGGACCACCCCCAGCGGCTTTCGGATGGCGGACGAGTCCTGCCATCAGGGCCTTGGCTTTGACCGGATGTTTGAGTGCTTCCACTATGTGGGGCTTAGCCGGGAGGAGACCCGGAAAAAATGGTTTCTCTCCAGTTATATGATGCGGGAGAGCAGGGGAGGAGCTGTGTCAAAGCTGGTGGATTACGGGGATACCCCCTTCTTTGCCATGCGGCGGCTCTGTGTCTCGGAAAATATGACGGTGGATGTGGAGTCCTTCTGCGCCCTCTATGTGCTGCGGGGACGGGGAAGGCTGACGGCCGGAGCGTCCATGGAGATCGAAGCGCCCCGGCAGATTTTTGTCCCAGCGGGAGTGGGAGCCTTCACCCTGTCGGCGGAGGAGGGCCAGGAGCTGGAAATATTGCAGTTTTTCGGGCCGGAGGAATCAGAAAAGGAGAATACGGGCGATGAAGACACAAGCATTAAATAAAGACTGGAGGATCCGGTCTCTGGGCGGGGAGGACTGGAGTGTTCGAAGGGACGTTCCCTGCACCGTGCTGCATGCGCTGGTGGACAGCCATCGGATTCCGGATCCCTTCTACCGGAGAAATGAGTATGAGACCCGGGAGCTTTTTGCCAGGGATTACGAATATTCCATGACCTTTGTGCCGGAGGCGGAGGTGCTGAAGCAGAGCGTTATCGAGCTGGTGTTTTACGGGCTGGATACCCTGGCGGAGATCCGGCTGAACGGGGAGCCGGTCGGGTCGGCGGACAATATGCACCGCACCTGGTGTTTCCCGGTGAAGGACAGGCTAAGGGAGGGAGAAAATCAGATTCAGGTGGTATTTCGTTCCTCTCTGAATTTTATCCGGGAGAAGAGCAGGGATCCCAGCATACACTATGCGCCGAAGAGCGGAATCCCGGGAGGCAGCTATATCAGAAAGGGCCATTGGATGTTCGGATGGGACTGGGGTCCCCAGCTCCCGGACGCCGGCATCTGGCGCCCGGTGGAGCTGCGGGCCTTTTCGGATGCCCGCCTCTTGGATGTGGCGGTCCATCAAAGCTTTGAGGGAGAGCAGGTGTCCCTGGAGATCGGTGCCGAGGCGGAGGTGCTGGACGGGGCGTCCTACGGCATCCGCTGTGTCCTGACCGTCCCCTCCGGGGAGGAGACTGTGGCCTCCGGGGAGAGGAGTCTCAGGCTCCGGGTGGAAAATCCCCGGCTTTGGTGGCCCAACACCTACGGGGACCAGCCTCTCTACGGCGTGCGGGTGGAGCTTTTGAACCGGGAGGGCCGGATCGTGGATTGCTGGCAGCGGCGGATCGGGCTGCGGAGGCTGACGGTGAGCCGGGAGGCGGATCAGTGGGGGGAGGAATTCTGTTTTCAGGTAAACGGGGTGAAGATCTTCGCCATGGGGGCGGACTACGTTCCGGAGGACAGCATCATCACCCGGGTCACACCGGAGCGGACCCGCCGGCTTTTGCGGGACTGTGTGGAGGCCAATTTTAACTCCGTCCGGGTCTGGGGCGGAGGCTGTTACCCGGATGATTCCTTCTTTGATATCTGTGATGAGCTGGGGCTGGTGGTGTGGCAGGACGCCATGTTTGCCTGCAATGTCTACCGGATGACCCAGGAGTTTGAGGCAAATATCCGGGCGGAGCTTCGGGACAATCTGGCCAGGATCCGCCATCACGCCAGCCTGGGTCTGATCTGCGGCAACAATGAGATGGAGTTCGGCTGGGTGGACTGGCCCAATGTGATCAACCACCACCCCTCCCTGAAGGCGGACTACATCAAGCAGTTTGAGTACGTCCTTCCGGAGATGGCAAGGACCTGTGCGCCGGATGTGTTCTTCTGGCCCTCCTCCCCCTCCTCAGGAGGGAGCTTCGACGACCCCAATGCGGAAAACAGGGGGGACGTGCACTATTGGGATGTGTGGCACAAGATGAAGCCCTTCACGGACTATGAAAAGTTCTATTTCCGCTTCTGCTCGGAGTTTGGCTTTGAGTCCTTCCCCGGGGAGAAGACGGTAAATACCTACACCGAGGAGGGGGACCGGAATATTTTCTCTCCTGTGATGGAGAGCCATCAGAAAAACGGCGCCGCCAACGGCCTGATCATGTACTATATTTCCAGCTACTACCGCTATCCCAAGGATTTCGGCAGCCTGCTCTACATCTCCCAGCTCCTCCAGGCGGAGGCGATGCGCCACGGCGTGGAGCACTGGAGACGGCACCGGGGACGGTGCATGGGAGCCATTTACTGGCAGCTCAATGACTGCTGGCCGGTGGCCTCCTGGTCCAGCATCGACTACTTTGGCCGGTGGAAGGCGCTGCACTATTACGCGAAGCGGTTCTTCGCTCCGGTGGCGGTGACGGCCAAGTATGAGGGAGATACGCTGAGGCTCTGGGTACACAACGACAGCAGGCGCCCCCTTGACGCCGCACTGGAGGTGACGGTCCGGGATATGGAGTACAGGGTCCTGAAGGAGCTGGAGCTTCCGGTGAGGGCAGAGCCTCTCAGCGTAAACCGGCCGGAGATTATCAGCCTGGCCGGGGTGGTGGATGAGAAGAACGCGGACCGCTGCTATGCGGCCGCGAGGCTGAGAACGGAGGACGGCACGATCCTGGCGGAGAAGACCACGCTGTTTGTGCTGCCAAAGCAGGTGGATTTCCCTGTTCCCAGATACCAGATTCAGGTGACGGAGGAGGAGCGGCAGTATGTCATCCACGTGAAGAGCAGCTGCTTTGCCTTCCAGACCGAGCTGGTATCGGAGATCACCGACGTACCCTTCTCCGACAATTATCTGGATCTGTGGGAGGAAGCGGGAGCCCGGGTGACGCTTCCCAAGGACCGGCTGGAGCCGGGAATCACCGGGGAGGAGCTGCGAAAGAGCCTGCGGATCCGCAGCGTGGCGGAAGCCTACTGAGGGGCCAGTTATCGCTGATGGCGCTTCCGCCGGGGGTTGAGCGTTTTGTGAGAGAATAAGAGTAAATTATGGGAAAGGTGTCTTTTCGGCGCCTTTCTTTTTGTGCGGATATCCAGCTTTAAAGAATAAAAACTTTTCGCAATAAAATAGCGAGATTTTATGCAGGAT
>CAZGRM010000188.1:0-6636 GCA_964528295.1 uncultured Lachnospiraceae bacterium | reverse complement strand
CCATTGTTTTGGAAAGTCCCCTACCCGCCCCGGTGGCTGTATACTGGCTGGCGTGCGAATAGTAACCCTGGCAGAAGCCGCCGGGCTAATCAGGCTGGAAGGCTTTTCCCGATTATGGTGCCGCCTCCCGCCACATAGTCCCCATCGTAAAACACCACCGCCTGCCCCGGCGTCACAGCCCGCACCGGCTCCTCAAAAATCACCTCGGCCAGATCCTGCCCGATCCTTTTGACCACCGCCTTTGTGCCTCTGTGGTTATAGCGGATCTTCGCCACCACCGGGAAATCATCCTCAAAATCCGGCACGCTCATAAAATTCAGACCGGAACAGACCAGCCTGTCCGAAAACACCTGGCTCCCGTCCCCGATCACCACCTCATTGGTCTCCGGCCGGATCTCCGTCACAAAAACAGGATGCCCCAGAGAGAGGTTCAGCCCCTTTCGCTGCCCCACCGTATAATGGGTGATCCCTCTGTGGCGGCCCACCACACGGCCGTCCTCCGTCACAAAATTACCCTGGGGAATCTCCCGGCCGCTGTTTTCCCGGATAAACCGGGCGTAGTCCTGATCCGGCACAAAACAGATTTCCATGCTGTCCGGCTTGTGAGCCACCGCAAGGCCGATCCGGTCCGCGATCCGGCGCACCTCCTCCTTCTCAAAATCCCCCACCGGCATCAGGGTGTGAGCCAGCTGGTCCTGAGTCAGATTGTACAGAGCATAGGTCTGATCCTTCGCCGTCGTCACGGACCGCCGGACCGCGTACCTGCCGTTTGGCAGCCGCTCCACCCTGGCGTAATGGCCGGTGGCGATATAGTCGGCTCCGATCTGAAGACTCCGGCGCAGCATCGCCTCCCACTTCACATAGCGGTTGCAGGCAATGCAGGGGTTGGGAGTACGGCCAGCCAGATATTCCTCCATAAAATACCGGATCACCTGATCGTGAAATTCTTCCCGGAAATTCATCACATAGTAGGGAATCTCCAGCATGGAGGCCACCCGCCTGGCGTCGTCCACGGCGCTCAGGCCGCAGCAGCCCCCGTTCTCCTCCTCCGTCTCCCGGTCCTCCTTCTGCCAAATCCGCATGGTGACACCGATCACCTCATAGCCCGCCTCCTTCAGCAGATAGGCCGCCACCGAGGAATCCACACCGCCGGACATCCCCACCACAACCTTAGGTCTCTTCATCGTTCCCGCTCTTTCCGCGGACCCGCAAACCGAAAGCCGCTCCCGCTCTCTGTCCGCCGCCGGTCAATAGCTCTCGTTCTCATCTTCCTCACCCTCGTGGATGTCTGACTTGGGCTTTGACAAGCCCTCGATCTTGATGCCGTTCTTCTCCGCGTAATCCCAGAGAGCCGCGTGGATGGCCTCCTCCGCCAGCAGAGAGCAGTGCACCTTCACGGGAGGAAGCCCGTCCAGCGCCTCCATCACCGCCTTGTTGGTCACCTCCAGGGCCTCCTGGATGGTCTTTCCCTTCACCAGCTCCGTAGCCATGGAGCTGGTAGCCACAGCGGCGCCGCAGCCGAAGGTCTTAAACTTTGCCTCCCGGATGATCCCGTTCTCATCGATATCCAGGTACATTCTCATGATATCGCCGCACTTGGCGTTGCCCACGGTACCCACACCGCTGGCGTCCTCAATTTCTCCCACATTTCTCGGATTCTGGAAATGATCCATTACTTTCTCTGAATACATAATATCGTTCCTCCTGTCTCTGAAATCTATCCCCGGCCCTTCCCGCCGCGGGGTTCTGTTTTCTTCTTATTTATTTTTCCGGGACTTTCTTACAAAATCCTCATAGAGAGGCGACATACTGCGCAGCCGCTCCACGATGCCCTTTGTCTTCTCAATCACAAAGTCAAGATCCTCCTTCGTGGTCTCCCCGCTGAGGGTAAGCCTGAGAGAACCGTGAGCGATCTCGTGGGGCAGACCGATGGCCAGGAGCACATGGGAGGGATCCAGAGAGCCGGAGGTACACGCGGATCCGCTGGAACCGCAGATGCCGTCCATATCCAGCATGATCAACAGGGACTCTCCCTCGATGAACTGGAAGCTGAAATTGGCATTGTTGGGCAGACGGTTTCTCCGGTGGCCGTTCAGTCTGGTGTAAGGAATCTCCTTCAGCACCCGGTCAATCAGATAGTCCCGCAGCTCTGTCTCCCTGGCGGTCCGCTCCTCCATGGAGGACACCGCCTCCTCCGCGGCCTTTCCGTATCCCACGATCCCCGGCACGTTCTCGGTACCGGCCCGGCGCTTTCTCTCCTGGGCTCCGCCGTGAACGAAGGAGCGCAGCTTCAGACCCTTGCGGATGTAGAGGAAGCCGATGCCCTTGGGACCGTTGATCTTGTGGGCGCTGGAGCTGAGCATATCGATGTGAAGCTCATCTACATTGATCGGAACCTGTCCATAGGCCTGCACGGCGTCGGTATGGAACAGGATCTTGTGCTTCTTCGCGATCTCACCGATCTCCCGGATGGGCTGGATGGTGCCGATCTCATTGTTGGCAAACATAATGGAAATCAGAATGGTGTCCGGGCGGATGGCCTGCTCCAGCTGATCCAGCTTCACCGTTCCGAACTCATCCACATCCACATAGGTCACCTCAAAGCCCTGCTTCTCCAGATACTCACAGGTATGCAGGATGGCGTGGTGCTCGATCTTGGAGGTGATGATGTGTTTTCCCTTGGACTGGTACGCCTCCGCCGTGGCCTTCAGCGCCCAGTTGTCGGACTCGGAGCCGCCTGCCGTGAAATAAATCTCCTCCGGCTTCGCTCCGAGGGTCTTCGCGATGGTCTCTCTGCTTCTGTTGATGGCTTCCTTGCTCTTTGTACCGATGCTGTAGATGCTGGACGCGTTGCCGTAGCACTCACTGAAATAGGGCATCATGGCCTCCAGCACCGTCGGTGAAGTCTTTGTAGTAGCCGCGTTATCCAAATAAATTAATTTACCCATATGAACTCTCCTTCTATATGATACTTTTACTTTTTTCTCTATACTCTCAACCGGAACAACTGTTTTTGCTGAAATCAACGCTCTCGGCACTGCATCTTTCCCGGGCCTTCTTGCTCTCCTCCACCAGCTGATCCAGCATGATACTGTCCACTGTGTGCTCAATGCTTTGATTAATCTTCTTCCAGACATACTTCGTCACGCACAGGTCAGCGCCCTGGCATCCCTGGTCCGTCTCAGCCGTACACTCCACCGGTCTCAGGTCACCCTCCAGCGCCCGCAGAATATCGCCCACCGAGATGGTGGCCGCCGGTCTGGCCAGCCGGTAGCCGCCCTGCGCCCCCCGGATGCTGGTAACGATACCCGCCCGCTTCATCTTACCCACAAGCTGCTCCAGATAGCTCTCTGAGATATTCTGACGCACCGCTATGCTGCTGATGGAAACGGCCTCATGCTCGCTGTACTGGGCCAGATCAATCAACGCCCGCAGTCCATACCTGCCCTTCGTCGATAGCTTCACTGTCTCACCTTACTTTCCTGCCACTATTTCCGAGTATTTTACTCGGATTTCCTGTACAGAATATCACCCATTCCGCCATCTGTCAAGGGATAATTTGAAGAGGAAGGCACATATATATAAGATAAGATTTCCCTAGAAGGACCGCCTATGAAACAGAGCCACTATCTCCTGAAGGGTACTTTTTTACTTACTGCCGCCGGGCTGCTGTCCCGGACCGCAGGCTTCTTTTATAAAATATTCCTCTCCCGAGCGATTGGTGCCGAGGAAATCGGCCTGTATCATCTATGTATGCCGGTGTACATGTTCTGCATGGCGGCGGCGGTGGGAGGGGTCCAGACCGCCGTCTCCCGGTTCACGGCGGAATATTACGCGGCCCGGGACCGGAGGGGAGCCCGGAGAATCCTGGCCTGTGCCCTGACCCTCTCCCTCAGTATTTCACTGCTCCTCTCCGTATTTTTGTACCTGTTTTCCGATACCGTGGCGGTACGTTTTCTCTCGGAGGCCCGCTGCGCCTCCCTGCTGCGGGTCGCCGCCTTCTCTCTGCCCTTTTCCGTTCTTCACAGCTGTGTCTGCGGCTACTTCATCGGGAAAAAGCGGGTCGCCATCCCTGCGGCCTCCCAGCTGGTGGAGCAGCTGCTGCGCATTGGAGCCGTCTTTTTCTTTTACACCACCCTCCAAAGCCGGGGCCAAAGTCTTGACAGCTCCGTCATGATGCTGGGACAGGTGGCCGGCGATCTGACCGCCGCCCTCTTCTGCCTGTATTTTCTCCTCTTCTCGAAGGAGGAGGGGCCTCTGCCCTTGGAAGGGCGCCCCGGGCTTCGGGGGGCGAAAGCCGCCCTTCTCCCTGGTATCCGAAAAACCATGGCGATCTCCGCCCCTCTGGCTCTGAACCGGATGCTAATCTGCGTCCTCCAGGCCATCGAGGCGGCTCTGCTGCCCCAGCAGCTTCGGCTTTTTGGCCTCACCTCATCGGAGGCTCTGGCCGTCTACGGCACTCTCACCGGCATGGCTCTGCCTCTGATTCTTTTTCCCACCGCCGTCACCGGCTCCGTGGGCACCCTGCTGCTGCCCCTGGTCTCCGAGGCCCGCACTCTGAATCAGGAGAAGCGGATCACCGCCACCACCACCGCCTCCTTCCAGGGAAGCCTATTGCTGGGACTTTTTTTCCTCGCCCTGTTTTTCCTTTTCGGAAGGGACATCGGACTGCTGCTTTTTGGCAGCGCCGCGGCCGGAGAATATATCCGCCGGCTCTCCCTGATCTGCCCCTTCCTCTACATCAATACAACCCTGGTCAGCATCCTCCACGGCATCGGCAAGACCGCGGCGGCCTCCGTTCAAAATACGCTGGGCTTTGTCCTCCGCCTGGCGGCCGCCCTTTTGCTGGTGCCCGGAGGCGGGATCCGGGGCTATCTGGCCGGCGTCCTGGTCAGTCAGGCGCTGGTCACGGCCTGCGCTCTGTTTACCCTGGGACGGGACGGCAGCTTCCGCCCCAGCCTCACCAGAGATTTCATCCGCCCGGTATTCCTCTGCGTCCTGACGGTGGCCTCCATGAGTCTGCTGCGCTTTTACCTGCCCTTTCTTACCCGGGGCAGTCTTCTGCCCCTGCTGGCAAACGGCGGACTGTGCCTGCTGATCTTCGGCGCTTTGGTGGTATGCGGATATGGGGGGAGAATGCCGGGAAGACATTTGTGAGGGGCGGCATTTGGAGAGAGGGATATGAGGTATGTATAGAGGGGGCGAACGCTCCCTCTTTTTGGGTCCCGAATGGCTCTAGCCCTGGGTGAGGATCATTTTTACGTGCTCGATCTCTTCCCGGGTGGCTTTCGCGGCGGGGACGTAGTACTGTTTGTTTCTGGCGATCTGATAGATTTCCTCCTGAGACTGCTCACACTGGTTGCGGATCTGCTTCAGGGTGGCTTTCAGCTGGGGATTCTCGGTCTGGGAAATCATCTCGCCGTAGCGCACCAGCTCTCCGTTGATTCCGGCCAGAGTGTCGGATACCATTGTTTTTTCGTCCATGATTGTTACCTCCGTTGGGTTTTTGGTTTTTTGCTTGGTGTCAGGCGAGCCGCAGAGATATTGCGGCGTTCGCCGGACGGCGGCAGGCCGCGGAATTGTTGCGGCATTCACCGGACGGCGGCAGGCCGCGGAATTGTCGTGACGTTCGCCGGACGGCGGCAGGCCGCAGACCCGTCGGCTTCGCCGACTATCCGCCGCTTCGCGGCTCCTGTCTTGCCTTAGCATGCGTGAAAAGGTCCAGTGGACCTTTTCTTAGCTGCGGCTTGATGGGCGTTCTTCGCTTCGCTCCGGTCGGTGCCAAACGTGTGCCACCGGCACACGGCACCCGCCCATCCCAACATAGAAATACAGTCCTTAGCAAGCAAGCTTGCACGGGCTGTCTTTCTATGTTGCTGCCGCGCTGGACTGTTACTGTAAAAACTGCATCAGCTGTTGTTTGGTTTCCATGGCGGACTGGGCTGATTTTTGGAAGAACTGTTTTACGCCCGGGTCTGTGGCCTGGGACGCGTAGGCCTGCATTTTGCAGTGGTTGGTGGAGAATCCGCCGATCAGGTGGCGGAGATTCTGAAGATCCAGTTCGGAAATTTCGTTCATAAAAAATCCCTCCTTTTGGGTACTGAGTTACGTTTTCAGTATACCCAAACGGAGGGAAATTATACTCTTGTCCGCCGGACGTATTTTTCAAATTTTATTTTCCAAAATCCCCGCAATCCTCATACGCGGCCCGCTCTTACAGAGACCGGTACAGCTCCTCGTACTTTCTGGCTGAGGTATGCCAGGAGAAATCCGCCGCCATGCCCCGGTCGATGAGCTTGTTCCACTCCCGCTTCCGGTTGTAATAGATATTCATGGCATAGCGGAGGGTGTTGTACATCTCGTGGGCATTGTAGTTGGCGAAGCTGAAGCCGGTGCCGGTGCTCTCGTATTCATTATAAGGAATCACCGTATCCTTCAGGCCGCCGGTCTCCCGGACGATGGGCACGGTGCCGTAGCGCAGGCTCATGAGCTGGGAGAGTCCGCAGGGCTCAAACAGGGAGGGCATCAGGAACGCGTCGCAGGAGGCGTAAATCTTGTGGGACAGCGCCTCGGAGTAGAAAATATTCGCGGAAACCTTGCCCTGGTACTTCCATGCGAAGTGGCGGAACATATTCT